>NZ_AOJF01000021.1:0-58912 GCF_000337395.1 Halorubrum distributum JCM 13561 | reverse complement strand
CCAGCCCGCTCAGAGATGTGTATAAGAGACAGGGCTCGGACCGTAGCGACCTCCGCGACTACCTCGAAGCGGAGTACGAGGAGGGCATCTCGACCGAGGAGGCGATCGGGCTCGCGCTCGACACCCTCGCGCAGTCGAACGACGGCGAGCTGACCCCCGACGGCGTCGGCGTCGCCACGATCACCGTCGACGACCCCGAGTACGCCGAGCGCTCCTCGGACGAGATCGAGGAGATTCTCGACGAGCGCGACCTGCTCCCGACCGACGAGGACGAGGCGGACGGCGAGGACGCCGACGGCGCGACGGACGACGAGGAGTAACGCGACGGGTTGCTTCCCGGCCGCCGGCGACGGTCCGCCGCCGGGCCGGGAGAGTTATTGCGCCGGAGACTGACCGGAGAGGCGTGCAGAAGACGGCACTCATCACCGGCTGTTCCTCGGGTATCGGCCGCGCCGCGGCGCACGCGTTCCTCGACGAGGGATGGACCGTGTACGCCACCGCGCGGAACCCCGCGGACGTCGAGGCGCTCGGCGAGGGGGGCTGTGAGCTCGCCACGCTCGACGTCACCGACCAGGGAGACGTCGACCGCGTCGTCGAGCGGATCTTAGACGAGGAGGGGGCGATCGACGCGCTGATCAACAACGCCGGCTACGGCCAGTTCGGTCCGGTCGAGGACGTGACCACGGAGCGCGTCCACGACCAGTTCGACGTGAACGTGTACGGGCCGCATCGGCTGATCCGCGCGGTCCTCCCCGCGATGCGTCGCGAGCGCGACGGGACCATCGTCAACGTCTCGTCGGTCGCGGGCCGGGTGTCGATGCCCGGGGGCGGCGTGTACAGCGGCTCGAAGTTCGCGCTGGAGGCGATGTCGGACGCGCTCCGCAACGAGGTCGCGGACCTCGGGATCGACGTGGTCGTCGTCGAGCCCGGCCCCGTGAAGACGAACTTCTCGGAGCGCGCGGAGCGGGAGGCCGACCCCGACGAGCGCGAGGGGGTCGAGCGGACCGACGCCTACGACGAGTTCTACGCGATGTTCGAGGACGCCAAGCTGATCGGCGGCGACGGCCCCGGGGCGGTCGAGCCGGAGCTGGTCGCGAACGCCATCTACGACGCCGCGAGCGCGACGCGGCCGCCAGCGCGGGTCCAGCCCGGGACCGTCGCGCGCGTCGGCGTCCTCGCCCGGTTCCTTCCGGACGCGCTGCTCGACAAGGCGTACGGGTTCGTCCGTAATTTCACGTCGTAAGCGGTCGCAGCGTCGGCCGCTCTGCGCGCTGTCACTCCCCGCTGTCGACCGCGAACGGACTCTCTCCCTCCCGCCAGTCCCACCCCGGGAGCCGCGTCTGGAACCCCGCCGCGAGCGCGGCGTCGAGGTCGTCGGCGCCGGCGGTTCCGGCGCCGCGTTCGTCTGACTCGCCCGCGGTCACGTCCCGGTCCACGTAGATGTCCGCGACGTGGAACGTCGCTTGCGCGAGCAGCGAGAGCGGGCGGCCGCCCGCGATCGTCGCCGCCAGTTCGCGGCCGAGGACCTCGTCGACGACGAACCCGGGGTAGTCGCCCGCCACGTCGAGGTCGCGGAGGAGCGCGACGCAGGCCGCGGCGTTGACGGCGACTTCGCCGTCGGCGAAGACGACGTCGACCTCGCGGCGGTACGCGTCGGGCGCCACCGCGTCGACGTCCGTCTCGAAGAGCCGGCCGAGGCGGTCGCGGGTGTCGTTGAGTATCGGGACGACGACGTCGGCGCGGTCGCGGACCCAGGCGTGTTCGTCGCGGACCGTCTGCGGCGTGACGCGCATGGGCCGGGTTGTGCCGCCTGCGGCTTGCCCTTTGCGAAGGCTTTTATAACGGCGGGGCAGTAGTGCGATCCAAGCGGGTTTTCGCTGGCTGTTCCCGCGTACGGAACCAGTACGGACAGTACTTCCACTATGCCTACCCCGTCACGGTCGATCGATCGGCGTCGAGTCGCCGCGCGACGCGCGACGCGATTCGACGACGACGGCGGCCTCGACGACCCGCAGTGAGATATGAGTCAAGTCGACAAGCAACTCGATACGTTGAAATCCGAGATAGAACAGGAGATTCCAAACGACATCACGGTCACCGACGTGAAATACGAGGGGCCGGAGCTGGTCGTGTACACGCGCGACCCCAAGCGCTTCGCGGGCGACGGCGACCTGATCCGCCGGCTCGCCTCGAAGCTCCGGAAGCGGATCACGGTCCGTCCGGACCCGAGCGCCCTCTCGCCGCCGGCGCGGGCCGAAGACGAGGTCCGCGAGGTGATCCCGGAGGAGGCCGGCGTGACCGACCTCGATTTCCACGAGGACACCGGTGAGGTCGTCATCGAGGCCGAAAAGCCCGGGATGGTGATCGGCCGCCGCGGCTCGACGCTCCGCGAGATCACCCAGGAGGTCGGCTGGACCCCCGAGGTCGTTCGGACGCCGCCGATAGAGTCCTCCACCGTCTCGAACGTCCGCGGCTTCCTGAAGAACGAGCGCGAGGAGCGCCGCGACATCCTCGAACGCGTCGGCCGCCAGATCCACCGCGAGGAGATGTCCGACGACGAGTGGGTGCGGATCACGACGCTCGGCTGCTGTCGCGAGGTCGGCCGCGCGGCGTTCATCCTCTCGACGCCCGAGACCCGGATCCTCATCGACTGCGGCGACAAGCCCGGCGCGGAGGGCGAGGTGCCGTACCTCCAGGTGCCCGAGGCGCTCGGCGCGGGCGCGGCGACGCTCGACGCGGTCATCCTGACGCACGCCCACCTCGACCACTCGGCGCTGGTCCCGCTGCTGTACAAGTACGGCTACGACGGCCCCATCTACACGACGGAGCCGACCCGAGACCTGATGGGCCTGCTCACGCTGGACTACCTCGACGTCGCCGCGAAGGACGGGCGGACGCCGCCCTACGAGTCCGCGCAGGTCCGCGAGGCGATCAAACACACCATCCCGCTGGAGTACGGCGACGTGACGGACGTCGCGCCCGACGTGAAGCTCACGTTCCACAACGCGGGCCACATCCTCGGCAGCGCGGTCACCCACTTCCACATCGGCGACGGCCTCTACAACGTCGCGTTCTCGGGCGACATCCACTACGAGGACACCCGCCTGTTCAACGGCGCCGTCAACGACTTCCCGCGCGTCGAGACGCTCGTGCTGGAGTCCACCTACGGCGGCCGCAACGACTACCAGACCGACCAGGAGGACTCCGAGGAGGCGCTCAAGGAGGTCATCAACGAGACGTACGAGCAGGGCGGGAAGGTCGTCATCCCCGCCTTCGCGGTTGGTCGCTCCCAAGAGATCATGCTCGTCTTGGAGGAGGCGATGCGCGAGGGAGAGATCCCCGAGATGCCCGTCCACCTCGACGGGATGATCTGGGAGGCGACCGCGATCCACACAACCTACCCCGAGTACCTCCGCGACGACCTCCGCGACCGCATCTTCCACGAGGACGAGAACCCGTTCCTCGCCGACCAGTTCAACCACATCGACGCCGGCGAGGACGAGCGGCAGGAGGTCGCCGACGGCGACGAGTGCATCATCGTCTCCACCTCCGGGATGATCGAGGGCGGGCCGATCATGTCGTGGCTCCGCCACATCGGCCCCGACCCGGACTCGAACCTCGTCTTCGTCGGCTACCAGGCGCAGGGGACGCTCGGTCGCCGGATTCAGAACGGCTGGGACGAGATCCCGGTCGACGGCTGGGGCGGCGGGAGCCGCGGCGACACGCTCACCCTGGAGATGGGCACCGAGGTCGTCGACGGCTTCTCCGGCCACGCCGACCGACAGGGGCTGGAGAACTTCGTGAAGACGATGAACCCGCGCCCGGAGAAGGTGCTGTGCGTCCACGGCGACGAGAGCTCCGTTCAGGACCTCTCGTCCGCGCTGTACCACGACTACAACATGCGGACGTTCGCGCCGAAGAACCTGGAGACGTTCCGGTTTAAATAAGCGACCGGTTCGGGTGAGGGCGGTCGAGTGTCCGTGATTGTCGGCGCGGTGACTGAGCATTTGAGTTTCGCTGTTCGCTTATAAATCGTTGCCGGCGCGGAGAACACCGCCGACGCCACGGCCGCTCTTTCATAAATCACCTCCCTGGAGCAGCGGAGAACACCGTCAACGTCCCAGCCGCTCACTTATAAATAGCGGTCACCGAAGTAGCTGAGAACACCGCCAAAGCCCCAGCCGGGAGGGCGGCGTACGCTCGTTGTGCTCCTCGCTCAGTCACTCCGTTCCTTCGCTGCGGTGCTTACGTCGTCATCAGAACGCAGAGCGTTCTGATTGGCTCACGAGAGCTCCGCTCTCGTGAACGCCTACGCCGCCCTCCCGGCTGCCCCTTTGATCCCCGCCCCGCACCGCCCCGCACCGCTCCGCACAGCACCTCACACCTCCCCAGCCTCGTCGGCGGTCCTCCGCTTTGCTCCGGACCGCCGACTCCCTCGCGCGTGCGACTCGCGGCCTCCGCTTCGCTTCGGCCGCTCGCAGGCACGCGCCACCGCCACCTCTACTTATAAATGGTCGCCGGTCGGCTTGCCATCTCAATCCTCGACCTTTCCGTCCCGTCGGTCGCGCTCCCGAGCCTCCGTGTCGCGCTCCGCCGGGTCGCCGTGCCCGCCGCCGCCCGGGGTGCGGATAGAGACCGTCGTTCCGGCGGCGACGTCGACGGACGCCTTCGCCGGGACCGCCTCGCCGTCGATCAGGTTCTCGCCGAGCGCGCCGTCCTCGCCGCCCGCGAGCCCGCGCGGCGCGGTCCGGCGGCGCTCGGTCAAAAGCGAGACGGTCGCGTCCGCCTCGACGGTGAGCGTCCGCTCGATTCCGAGGCCGCCGCGGTGGCGGCCGTCGCCGCCGCTCGACGGGCGCAGCGCGTATCGCTCGACCCGCAGCGGGTACGCCGTCTCCAGCGCCTCGACCGGCGTGTTGAGCGTGTTCGTCATCCCGACCTGAACGCCGTCCATCCCGTCCTTGGTCGGGCGACCGCCGAATCCACCCGCGATCGTCTCGTAGTAGGTGAACTCGCCGCCGCGGTCGCCGATGATCAGGTTGTTCATCGTCCCCTGTCCGCCGGCGGGGACGGCGTCCGGCACCGCCGCCGCGAGCGCGGCGAGGGTGACGTCCGCGACGCGCTGGCTCGTCTCGACGTTCCCGCCGACGACCGCGGCCGGCGGTCGAGGATCGAGCAGCGATCCCTCCGGCGCCGAGATCGAGACCGGCTCGTAGCAGCCGTGGTTCGGCGGGATATCCGGATCGGTGACCGCGCGCACGACGAAGTACACCGCGCTCTTCGCGACGGAGAACGGCGCGTTGAGATTGCCGTCCACCTGGTCGGCGGTGCCGGCGAAGTCGACGTCGATCGCGGCGCCGTCGACGGTGACCGCCACCTCGACGGGGATGTCACCGTCGGTGACCCCGTCGCCCTCGAGAACGTCGGCGGCGCGGTAGGTCCCGTCCGGGAGCGCGCGTATCTCGCTCTCGACCCGCTCGCGGGAGTAGTCGACGACGGCGTCGAAGGC
Source organism: Halorubrum distributum JCM 13561 (assembly GCF_000337395.1). Classification (NCBI taxonomy): domain Archaea; kingdom Methanobacteriati; phylum Methanobacteriota; class Halobacteria; order Halobacteriales; family Haloferacaceae; genus Halorubrum; species Halorubrum distributum. The sequence continues at coordinate 53,406 of NZ_AOJF01000021.1, read as the reverse complement.
GTCGAGGAGCGCGTCGCCGTGTTCGTCGAGCAGCTCGCCGACCCGCTCCTCGGCGCGCGCGTTCGCGGCGCGCTGCGCGCGGAGGTCCGCCTCGCGCTCGTCCGGCGTGCGGACGTTCGCGAGGATGAGGTCGCGGACCGCCTCGTTCGGCTCGCCGCCGTCGACGAGCCGGACCGCCGGCAGGCGGAGCCCCTCCTCGTATATCTCCCGCGCGCCCGGCGGCATGCTCCCCGGCGCGCTCCCGCCGACGTCGGCGTGATGCGCGCGCGACACGGCGTATCCGACGATCTCGTCGTCCGGGGCGATCGGCGAGACGAGCGTGACGTCGGGGAGGTGCGTCCCCCCGGCGAACGGGTCGTTGACGACGAACACGTCGCCCGGCTTCGGGTCCTTCTCGAGGACGACCTCGACCGCGTCGGGCATCGCGCCGAGGTGGACCGGGATGTGCTCGGCCTGCGCGACCATGCGGCCGTCGGCGTCGAACAGCGCCGTCGAGCAGTCCTGCCGCTCCTTGATGTTCGGCGAGTAGGCGCCGCGGATCAGCACGTGGCCCATCTCGCTCGCGACGCTCTCCAGTTGGTTCCGGAGGATCTCCAGCGTGACCGGGTCGACGCCGGGGTCGGTCTCCGCGTCGGTCACGCGTCGCTCACCTCCGCCACCAGCGCGCCGTCGCCGCGCAGTCGGACGCCCCACGCTGGCGGGACGACGACCGTACTCTCCGGGCCCTCGATAACGACCGGGCCCTCGACGCCCTCGTCGGCCGGGAACCGATCACGGTCGTAGACCGGGGTCTCGCGCGCGCCGGCGGGGAACACCGCCTGGCGGGTGGTCCGCGGCCCGGGATCGTCGACCGCGTCGACGCCGACCGTCGGCGCGCTCCGCGGGACCGTGGCCGTCGCGCGGCAGTTCACCAGCTCGACCGGCTCGTCGGCCCGGTAGCCGTACGCCGACTCGTGGGCCGTCGCGAACCGATCGCCGACCGCCGCGGGGTCGAACGGCCGCTCGACGTCGACGGTGAGCTCGAAGCTCTGCCCGGCGTACCGGCAGTCCGCGGCGTACTCGACGCGCGCCGCGTCCGGGTCGCTGACCTCGTCCAACAGGCCGTCGGCGAGGTCCCCGTAGAGCGCGTCGATCGCGTCGGGATCGACCGCGGCGAGCGGGCCCTGACGGGTCCGAACCGCGTCGCGGGTCTCGTCGGCTGCGAGCAGGCCGTACGCCGACAGGACGCCGGAGGCGTGCGGGACGATTACCCGCTCGACGTCGAGGCCGTCGGCGATCTGGACCGCGTGCATCGGTCCGGCGCCGCCGAAGGCGACGAGGCCGAACTCCCGGGGGTCGTGACCGCGCTCGACGGTGACGGAGCGGATCGCGCGCGTCATGTCCGCGTTCGCCACGCGGTGGACGCCCAGCGCGGCTTCGACGGGGCCCTCCATCCCCGCCTCGTCGGCGAGGTCGGCAAGGGCGTCGCGGGCGGCCGCCGCGTCGAGCGACAGGTCGCCGCCGAGGTCGGTGTCCGCGCCGACGTACCCCAACACGAGGTTCGCGTCCGTGACGGTCGGCTCCGTGCCGCCCTTCCCGTAGCAGGCGGGGCCGGGGTCGGCGCCCGCCGAGCGCGGCCCGATCCGGAGCGCGCCGCCGGCGTCGACCCACGCGATCGACCCGCCGCCCGCGCCCACCGTCTCGACGTCGACCATCGGCGTGCCGATCGGTCGGTCGGCGATCGCCGACTCCGTCGTGCGCTCGACCTCGCCGTCGCGGACGAGGCTCACGTCGCTCGAGGTGCCGCCCATGTCGAAGGTGATCAGGCCCCCGGGGTCGCCGTCGGTCCCGGCCGTCGCGCTCGCGCCCACGACGCCCGCCGCCGGCCCCGAGAGGACCGTTGTCACGGCGTTCCGCCTGACGGTGTCGGCGTCGGTGACGCCGCCGTTGGCCTGCATGATCCGCGGTTGCGGCAGCCCCAGGTCCCGCGCGCGCTCGGTGAGCCGACCGACGTAGCCGTCGATCGCCGGGCGCACGTACGCGTCGACGACCGTCGTCGAGGTGCGCTCGTACTCGCGGAACTCCGGGAGCACCTCGTGGGAGGCCGACACCGGCACGCCGAGCGCGTCGCGCAGCGCGTCCGCGAGGCGCTCCTCGTTCTCCGGGTGCGCGTAGGCGTGGAGCAGGCAGACCGCGACCGACTCGACGTCCGCGTCGCGGAGGTCGGCGACGACCGACTCGATCGCCTCGTCGTCGATCGGTCGCTCGACCCCGTCGGCGGTCGAGCGCTCGGACACCTCGAACCGGCGACGCCTGGGGACCAGCGGCGTCGGCTTCTCGGCGTCGAGGTCGTACAGCGACGGCCGGGTCTGCCGGCCGATCTCCAGCACGTCGCGGAACCCCTCGGTCGTCACGAGCGCGGTACGCGCGCCGTCGCCCTCCAGCAGCGCGTTGACGGAGACGGTCATCGCGTGGGAGAACTCGGTCACGCTCTCGGGGTCGATCCCGGCCGCCTCGCAGGCCTTCTCGATGCCGGCCGCGACGCCCTCGCTCTGGTCGTCGGTGCTCGGCACCTTCGCGGTGACGAGGTCGCCGTCGAGCGAGAGCGCCACGTCGGTGAACGTTCCCCCGACGTCGACGCCGATCGCTCGGCCGCCTGCCGGTCGGTCGTCCACCGAATCGCCGTCCGTCGAACCCCCGCCCATCTACGACACCCCCGCGGCGTCGCGGAGGCTCCGGACGCCGAGCGGCGCGGTGTCTCGGTCGCGTGGCATGGAGCCCCCTCGTTACCGGACGGACTTAAGACCGCCCCGTTCGGAGGTGCGGCCGCCTCGCGGCCCCCGGCGCCCGCCGGCCGGGAGCCGCGTTCCCGCGGTCAGACGCTTCCGCGAACATCTTCGGGAACAGTCGGAGGGCGGCGGCGGTCCGTGATCCGAACATGGGAGCAGTTCCGGGCGGAATCGACACGGCGAGGGGGCCGCCGATGACGGTCCCGCTTCGACACTTCCTCGTCGGACTGGCGCTCCTCGGCTGCGCCCTGCTCGTCGGAATCGGTCTGGTCGCCGACGCGGTGCCGGGGCTCGGCGGCCTCGTCCACGTCCACCTGTTCCTGATCGGGTGGGTGTGCGTGACGATCATGGGCGCGATGACGCAGTTCGTCCCGGTGTGGTCGGGGACGACCCTCCGCTCGCGGCGGCTCGCGAGCGCGCAGCTCGCGCTGGTGGTCGGTGGACTGGTCGGGTTCGGGGCCGCGCTCGTGCTGGGCCGCCTCTCCTGGCTCGCGGGGTTCGGCGCCGTCATGCTCTGCGGCTTCTGGGCGTTCGTCTACAACGTCGGCCGGACGCTCGCGACGGTCGACGAGTTCGACGTGACCGAGCGCCACTTCGTCGTGGCGCTCGCTTTCTTCGTCGTCCTGACCGGGCTCGGCGTCCTGCTCGCGGCGGACCTCGGCTCCGGGCTCCTCGCGGGCCTCGGCGTCTCGCACGCCGGCGTCCGCGGCGCCCACGTCACCCTCGCCGTCTTCGGCGCGGTGCTCACGACGATATACGGCGCCCTGTACCAGCTCGGAACGATGTTCACGCAGACGGCGCTCCGCGGGATCGACCACCGCCTCCGCGCGGTCGAGGAGGTCGGTCACCCGGTCGGCGTCGTCGGGCTCGCGGGCGGGAGACTGGTCGGATCGACCGCCCTCGCCCGCGTCGGCGCGGCACTGGTTCTGCTCGCCGCGCTGGGGTTCGCGGTCGTCCTCGCCCGCCGGCTCTCCGAGATGCGCGTCGAGCGCACGCCGATGCACACGCGGTACGCCGTCGTCGCGCTCGCGCTGGCCGCGTGGGTCGCGACCGCCGCGCCGGCGTGGATTCGGTCGCCGGCCGCCCCGGAACACGTCCTCGGCGGCCCCGGCAGCGCCCCCCTGCTGCTGCTCGGCGTGGTCGGGTTCGTGATCCTCGGGACGCTGTACCACATCGTCCCGTTCGTCGTCTGGGTCGAGCGGTACAGCGACCGACTCGGCTTCGAGGCGGTGCCGATGATCGACGACCTCTACGACGATCGGCTCGCGGCCGCCGACGGAACGCTGCTGTTCGTCGGGACCGCGCTCGTCGCCGCCGCCGACCTCCTCGCGGGCGCGTCGGGGACGGCGCTCGGGGGCGGAGCCCGGGGACCGGCGCTCGTCGGGATGACGCTGGTGACGCTCGGCGTCGCCGTCTTCGCGGTCAACGCGGTTTGGGTGATCCGCCGGCACAGCCCCGGCACGCTGGCTCGGGTCGCGCTCGGGCGGTTCGCTGCGCCCCGGGCAGTCGGTGGCTCGGACGCGGTCGAAAGCGACGCCGAAGCGGGCGGCGCGGGAGGGGGCGGCGGCACGGTCGAGGGCGACGGCACGGGCGACGAGCCCGCACCTGCGGAGTGAACCGCGGAACGGTTTCGAGCCCGAACCAGCGGCGATACGCGACACCGGAATGAACGAAGTCACCCTCTCACGAGCGATCGAAGCGCCCCCGGAAGCCGTCCGCGACGCGATGGCGGACGCCGAGGCGTTCGTCCGCTCCTCGGGGTTCGACGAGGTCGAAGCCGACGGCGAGACGGTGCGCGTGGCCAACGACGTCGGCGTCGCGTCGATCGAACTGACGCTGGAACTCGTCGACGACCCGGATGCCGACCTCGCTTCCGAGCAGCGCGAGGGGATCTTCGAGTCGATGCGAACGGAGTACGTCGTGGCGCCGGCCGCGGGGGGAAGCGAGGTGACCGCGACGACGGAGTTCGCGCTCGACGTGGCCCTGATCGGCGACCTCCTCGACGGCACCGTCATCGAGCGACAGCGGCGAAGAGAGCTGTCCGCGCAGTTCGACTGGCTCGAAGCGCGGTGTGTGGACGGTTCGACGACCACCGGCGAGTGAGGCGGGCGGACGGGCGGGCGCGGCCGCGACGAGGGGTTCCGCCCGCGCCGTAACGAGAGCGCCCGGCGTCTTGCGGGGCCGGCTGCGCCGAAGCTAGTATTTAAGCGACGCCGCCGCGAGCCCAGCGTATGCGCATCGCGCTCATCGCTCACGACGAACTGAAAGACGAGATGGTCGCGTTCGTCGAGTCGCACACAGCCGTCCTCGACGAGTGCGAACTGGTGACCACCGGGACGACGGGGAAACGCATCGCGGACGCCACCGGGCTCTCCGTGAACCGGCAGGCCTCGGGCCCGTTCGGCGGCGACCTCCAGATCGGCGCGATGATCGCGAGCGACCGGATCGACGGCGTCGTCTTCCTCCGGGATCCGCTGACCGCACAGGCCCACGAGCCCGACATCTCGGCGCTGCTGCGCGTCTGCGACGTGAAGGACGTGCCGCTGGCGACGAACGTCGCGTCCGCGGAGCTGCTCGTCGAGGGGCTCCTCGGCGGCGATTCTCTCGACTGATACCGCCGACCGCGGTGATTTAACCCGGGCCGACGAAGGAACGGTCGATGACACGACCGCGGCGGACTCGCGTCCGCGCCCTCGCGCTCGCGCTGCTGCTGCTCGCGGCGAGCCTCGGCGCCGGCGCGGTCGCGGGTCAGGCCGCGGCGTCGGGGGAAACGGCGACGCAGTCGGCGGCCGAAGGTCCCGCCGCCGGGCCATCGACCGTCGGGCCCGGCGTCGACGCGAACCGGAGCGAGGTCGCCCCTATCACGCGGTGTTTCACCGGGAGCGGGTATCCGATCTCGATTGGCGACGGCGAGGGTGGGGCGACGATGGAGACGGTGATCCACCTCTCCGTGCTGACCGACCCCGGCGCGGGCAACGAGTTCGGGATCGAGACCGCCGGGCGGCTCGACGGCGAACCGATCGTGGCGCTCGCCGCGGGGGTCAGGCTGACCGGACGGGAGGCGATCGCGAACGGGTTCGACCCGCTCGCGGCGTTCGACGTGCTGTACACCTACGAACTCCAGCTTCCGATGTTCGCCGGGTCGGTCGGCGACGCCGACTACGAGGACGACGGGTCGCCTATCGAGTCGAGCGCCGGCGCGGTCGACTGCTGACCGGTTACTCCGAGCGCTCGACGCCGTCGTCGCCATCGGCGGCGTCCGGCGGCCGAACCCCGCGCACCAGCGCCAGCACGTCCTGCCTCGTCGCCTCGAAGCCGTCGCCGGTCGGGTAGGCGCCGCCCGCGAGCAGGTACTCCCCTGCCTCCCACACCGCGAGCAGGGCCTCGACGGGAACCCGTTCGCCGTCGACCGCACAGCGGCCGTGAAACACGGTGAGCGTCGCGCGCGACGCGCCCGGGTCGTCGAGGTCGAGGCGCCGCTCGTCGCGGCGCGCGAGGTCGGTGATCTCTCGGTCGGCGAGGCGGTCGCGGAACCCCTCGCAGGCCCGCGACTCGACGAGCCGGGTCAGGGCGGGGTTCGGTCCGGCGTCCGGCGTGATCCGGAGCCGGCTCGCGAAGAAGAAGGGCCGCGGAGGCGCTGTCTCGCGCTCGTAGCGCGTCGTCCCGGCCGTGACCGAGACCGGGCCGGCCTCGAAGGGGCGCTCCGTCGTCTCCGCGACGAGCGTCCAGCCGTCGAGGCGGTCGCTGGGGACGGCCGGTGGCTCCATGGTCCCGCCTCTCTCCGGACGGGAATAAAACGGACGGGCACCGAGAGAGGAGTCAAACTGGCACCAGGAGAGGAGTCAAACTGGCACCGGGAAAGGAGGTGGAGCGGGTGAAAGCGCGGTCAGTGATCGTCTTCTCGCCACTTGTGTTCGCACTCGGTACAGACGAAAAAGCGGGTCTCGGACTCGTCGGCCGAGCGGATCTGCTGCATGTACCAGTACGCCCGGTCGTTGTCGCACTCGGGGCACTGGGCCGTCGTCGTCGGGAGCCCCTTGTCCTCCGCGTCGCTCACGTCGACGATCTCGGACTCGACCTGCGACTGGGTCGTCCACTCGTCGTCGCCGTCGTCGCGCCCGATCTCGTAGCCGCAGGCGTCGCACACCCAGTGGTCTTCGCCCTCGCCGGATTTCATCATGGATCCGCACTCGTCGCAGAACTTCATGCCCGAACCTACCGCGGATCGTATTTAAACGGCGGGATCGCGGGCGAGGGCCGGACGCGCGCTCGGGGGGCCGACGCGGCCGTCAGTCCGCGTCGACGTGTTCGGCGAGCGCGAACCGGACCCGCTCCTCCTCGGGGCCCTTCGTCTCCCGGCCGGTGACGACGACCTCGCCGATGTCCGCGGTGTTCGCGACGTGTGTCCCCGCGCAAGCGGTGCGGTCGTACGGCTCGTCCGCGCCCGCGATTTCGACGATCCGAAGCACCTCGATCGAGTCCGGGAGGAGGTCGATCCGCGTCCGGTCGGTGTCCAGCGTCGCCTCCGCGGTCTCGCGGTCCATCGTGTAGCTCGACACCGGTCGCCCGTCGGCGACGAGCTCGTTGAGCCGCGACTCGATACGCTCGAGATCGTCGTCCGTGAACCGGTCGTACTCGGCGTCGAGGCGTGCGCGGTCGTCGTACAGCTGGTTGCCCGTCGTCCGCGCGCCGAACTCGTCGAGCAGCAGCGCCGACAGCAGGTGCTGTGCGGTGTGGTACCGCGAATGCGCCGCACGACGGTCGGCGTCGACCTCGCAGGCGACCTCGGTTCCCGGCTCCGGGAGCGGAGGCGACTCGGCCCCGTCGGCCACCCCGTCGTTCTCGCCGTTCTCCCCGCCGACCGGTTCGACCTCGTGGTGAACCGTGTCGGCCATCTCGACGTCGACGACGCGCCAGCGAGCGTTCGCCTCGCCGTCGGGGACCCGAACGGTTCCGGTGTCGTGCGGCTGGCCGCCGCCGGTCGGGTAGAAGTGGGTCCGGTCGAGGACGAGGCGGTCCGGATCCGAGAGGACGCGCTCGACGGTCGCCTCGAACGCCGTCACCGTGTCGTCCGCGAGGTAGAGTCGCTCGGTCACGGATCCCCGGAGGGACGCCGGCGAGATATATCCCCGGCTCTCGGTCTCGCACGGGTCGGAGTGTCAGGAGCGCGGTCGCCCTCGGTTCGGGCTATCGCGACTGATACGCGGGTGTCCACGTTTATCAGCGGACCCGTCCTACGAGGCCGTATGAACGGGGGTGAACGCGGAGCGACCGCCGAGCGCGGGCAGAGCGAGGTGCTCGGCACGGTGCTGCTGTTGGGGCTGACCGTCGCGGTCGTCGGCACCACCGTCGCGCTCGGCGCGACCGCGCTCGACGACTCCCAGCGGACCGCCGACATCCAGCGCGTCGAGGGGGCGATGACGCAGGTGGACTCCAAGGCGAGCCTCGTCGCGCACGGCGGGTCGCCCTCCCAGCGCCTTCGGCTCGATCCGGGACGGAACGCGGACCTGCGCGTCGACGAGGGGGCGGGATCGATGCGGATCGAGGTCGAGACCGAGAACGGGACCTACACGAACGAGACCACGCTCGGAGCGATCATCTACGAGCGCGGCGACGACGTCATCGCCTACCAGGGCGGCGGCGTCTGGCGCGCGAACCCGGACGGCGCACAGATGGTCTCGCCGCCGGAGTTCCACTACCGCGGCGACACGCTCACCCTTCCGCTGGTGACGGTCGCCGGCGAGGGGGACCTCTCCGACTCGGTCGCCATCAGCGACAGCGGCGAGCGGCCGGAGGATCTGTTCGCGTCGGAGAACGTCTCGAACCCGCTCCTGGGTGGAAACGTCACTATCACCGTCGAGAGCGAGTACGCCGAGGCGTGGGGGCGCTTCTTCGAATCCAGGACCGAGGCGAACGTCACGCAGTTGTCCTCGAACGAGGTCCGGGTCGAGATCCGGACGAAGACCGTTCACCCAACGCTCACGACGAGCGCCTCGGCGGTCGGAGGGTCGAGCATCGCTGCGGGCGGAATCAGGCGACTCGAAGCCGACAGCTACGATTCCGGTTCCGATTCTGATCCCAATCGGTACGGGCCCGACACCGCCGACGACAACGCGGTGGTGCGGACCAACGGCGGGTTCGGGAAGGGGGAGGGCGGGATCGGCAAGCTGGAGGAGATCCGGATACGCGGAGACCTGCTCATGGGGGCGGACGATTTCCCACCCGGACAGTTCGAAAAGAAGGTAAACGTGAGCGGAGAGATACGGACTAACGTCGATTTCGTCAGCCTGAATCCCGTATCCGGGGCGATCAGACAGCAGATCGACGATCTGCGAGACCGCGACACGGAACGTACGACGGGGTCGTTCGCGTTCGACGGCGGGACCGAGACCGTGTCCGAAGACACGGAGTTCACCGGTGACCTCGTCATCTCCGACGAGAAGACGCTCATCGTCGAGAGCGGGACGACGCTCAAGGTCGACGGCGACCTCGACATCGAGGACGGCGGCTCCCTCGTGCTCGACGCCCACAGCGACGAGATCGACGTGCTGGTGGACGGGAGGATGTTCGTCGGCGGAACGGACGCGGTCCAAGCGAAGGGCGGCAACCCGGTGAACCTCCACGTCAGCGGACCGGTCACCGTCCGGGGCGACGGGACGGCCGGCGGGCCGGCGTCGATATCGACCGAGAAGGACACGCGGCTCGAGCTGTTCACGCTCGGCCGCGTCACCCTCGACGACGGCGCGAACGTCTCGGCGGACGGGGACCGGACGGAGAACCTCTGGCTCTACTCGGGCGAGGACCCGATCGACATCAACGGCAACAACGGTCGCGTCAATTTCACGGGGGTGTTGTACGCGCCGGAGAGCACGATGACCCTCGACGGGTCGATGACGTTCACGGGGTCGTTCACGGCGAACGAGTTCGAGTTCAACGAGGCGCGACTGAAGCTCCACTACGACGAGGCGCTGCGGGACAATCAGCCGTTCGACGGCAGGTCGGTCCCCGTCGTCAGCCACCTCCACGTCTCCACGCACACCGTGGTCGTCGAGTCCGACTGAGCCCGGCGGTCGGCGCGCACCGCGCGCGTCCCGGTCAGTCCGAGAACGAGACCCGCGCTGCAGTCCGGTGGACGACGAACCGATCGTAGCGGTCGGCGTCGAACGTCACCGTGAGGTCCGCGGAGCCGTCCGTCGTCACGGACAGCTGCTCGTGTTCGTCCGCGAGGTCGCGGTAGTACCGCTCCCAGACGACTGCCTGCGTGGAGTTGATGTCGAGCGTGACGTTCTCGGCGGCGGTCCGGTCGTCGGCCGCGACCTCCCGTTCCGTGCGTTCGCCGACGACGAGGACCGTCCGCTCGCCGCTCACCGACTCCGCGGGGCCGCCGAGTCCGTACAGCGAGTAGACGACCGTGTCGCCGACCAGCAGATCGGGCTCTCTGATCATCACGCCGTTGTCGCCGTCCATCCGGAACACCGCGCCGTTCTCGTAAACGATCCGGGTGTCGCCGGCGCCCCGGTACGTGAGGGATCCCCCCTCAATAACCTGTGACTCGAACCCCGTCCCGTTGAGCCGGAACTCGGACTCGTCGTTGAACGCCAGCTCGCCGCCGCCGAGCCGGAGCTCGGTCGCGCGGCTCGGCACGCCGTCCCGGCTGAGGTCGTTGAGGTTGTCGTGGAGGACGTCGAACGCGCGCTCGACGTTGTTGTCGCGCTCGGCGAGCTGGGCGTCCTCCAGCCCCCCGAGCCCGACGGTGAACGTGACGGCGATGGTCGTCGCGATCAACGCGAACACCAGGACGAACCCGACGGTCTCGCTGACGCCGCGGTCAGCGGTGGCGAACGCGGACGCGCGGTTGGAGCCCGTCACGGCTCGCTCACCACCACTGCGCCGTCGCCGTCGGCCCCGCCGTCCGGGTCCCACCGGATCCGCAGGTCGCCGCCGTCGACGGTCGCGTTCTCGACCGCGACGGTCTCGCTCGTGCGGAAGGGGACTTCCACGGTCGCGTCGGTCTGCTCGCTTTCGAGCGCGATCGTCCCCTTGGTGCCGTTCGCTTCGATCCGTATCCGGTAGCCGGTCCCCGAGACCCTGTCCGGGAGCGTCAGCGGTCGGTGGACCGTGAGGTTGTCTCGGGACTCCGCGGTCGCGACGAGCCGGTCGACGGTCCCGATGTCGGCCGCGATCCGCTCGCCGACGACGGTGAGCTCCCCCTGTGCCGCGCGCTCCCGCTGCGTGTCGACGAACGACCCGCCCGCGACGAACAGCCCCGAGAGCAGCAGCGTCGAGACGGCGAGCGTCATCACGTAACCGACGGTGACCGACACGGCGCGGTCCGACCCGCCCGAGCGGTCACGCATCGCGCTCACCCGGCGCGAGCCGTATCACGTCGCGGTAGGTCAGCTCCGGCGTCCGGTGACCGACCTCGACTTTGACGCTGTACACCGCCTCGGTGACGTACGGCCGGGAAGAGCGGTCGGCGTCCGCGCCGCCGTCGCGATTGTCGACGACGAGGTGGTACGTCCCCTCCGCCGCGTCGCCGTTCTCGTAGCGGATATTGTACGGCGGGTGTGGTTCGCTCTCGGTCTGGACCGCTTCGGCCCAGAACAGCGCGTCGAATGGCTCGCCGTTGACCGTGCCGGCGGTGAAATCGACCGTGTGGTTCCCGTCCGGACGGGGTGCGAACGTCTCGTTAGTCGTCCCGGTCGCGTTTTCCACCGTCACGGTGAGGTTGCCGTCGGCCTCGCCCGTCAGCGTCGCCGACCACGTCTCGTTGGTGCCCCCGGTCGTCCCGTCGGCCACGACGGTGAACGCGCCGCTCGTCGACTCCGGCAGCGAGGTAGGGTCGACCGCCATACGGAAGTTCCGCGTCCGGGTCGCGTTCCCCGCGACGGTCCAGTCCGCTGCGTTCGAGTCGGGCGCCGTCATGTTCCGGAGGCCGCTCTCGGTCTCGTTTTGCGCGATGAAGTAGCCGTCCTCGACGGTGGATCCTCTCACCCGAACGTCGGCGATCACCCCGTCTCGCGCTCGGATGTCGGCGACCGTCTCGGCGTACGTCTCCGCGCTCGCGTTGAATTCGGTGAAGACGTCGCCGTCGCTCGCGTTCCGGTGTTCGCGGTGTAAGATTCCGGCGAGGTCCTCCGTGACGCCGTCGCGGAACTCGATCGCTTCCGCCCCGCCCGCGTCGGCGCCGCGGGTCGCGAGGTTCTCCGTGTAGATGACGGTGTTCAACAGGAGCACGACCGCGACGAAGAGGACCGCAAGCGTCAGCCCCGTGATCAGGATGATCTGCGCCCGGTCCTCGTCGCGATCGGCGTCTCCGCCGCCGAGAGGACTGGAGATGCTCACATCTGCCATGCGGTGATGCGCACCTCCACGACCGTGTACAGGATTTCCCCGTTCCCGTCGACCGGGTCGGCGAAGTATCCCCTGCCGGGGCCGTCCTCAGCGAGGACGTGCTGGTCGTCGGCGCCGAACCGGTCGTCGCCGTACAGCGTCACGCGGATGCTGGCGGTCGCCGCGTTGTCGCTCGGCGAGCCCATATCGACCATCGCGACGTCGCCCGTTCCGTCGCTGCTGTCGTCCGGGTAGTAGACGTCGATGTCGAACGCGATCTGGCGGTCGCCGAACGCCTCCGTCAGCGGGTCGTGTAACGGGTGCGAGTCCGGGGGCATCCCCGCGTACCCCTCCTCGTCGGTGGCTCCGACGAAGCTCCCGTTGTCGTAGTACAGGAGCGCCGCCGAGAGGGTTCCGCTCGCGTCGGTCGTCGAAAGCAGGTCCTGTGCCGCGATCGACGCCTGATTCTCGACGTGCTGGTTCGACGTGCTCGCCGACAGCGGCGTGACGGCCGTCGCCTGCGTCGCGAAGATGAGGCCGGTGACGAGGAGTAGCGCCGCCGTGAACGCCTCCAGCGTGTGCGCCTGCCCGCGGTCGTCGGGGAGGTGTTCGACGAACATCTCACCACACCCGCAGCGTGAGCCGGTAGGTCTCCGGCGGCTCTCGGTCTCCGGGGTCGTCGATGGTGACGATGCGGCTCGCCGACGAGACGCTCGTGCTGCTCGGCGGCGCGGGGCCGGCGCGCATCGCGACGGGGCCGTCGTCGGAGTCCAGCCTCTTTATCGCCCCGTGCTGCGTGACCGTGAGGTTGAGCCCGCGCAGGTCGTCGACGCCGAGTTCCGCGTGGAGGTCGTCGGCGGTCGCCGTCCACGCGCAGTCCGACTCGGCCGCCGTGCCCGGGGCCGTCTCGTTGAAGAAGCCGAGCGTACACGCGTGCGACAGCGTCGCGGTCGATCCCGCGCCGGCGAGCGAGGATCCGGCGAGCGACGACTCCGCCAGCCGCGCCGCGCCGCGCTCGGCGACGATGACGGTCGCCCCCTCGCCGACGGCGTACGGCTCCAGCAGCGACGGGACGAACGCGAAGGTGAACCCGACCGCGACGAGGAACACCGACATTCCGACGACGAAGTCGAGGACGGTCTGTCCGCGGTCATCCGACATAGATCCACACCCCCAGCGCCAGCGTCATCAGGATCACGGCGAACTTCACGCCGGATATCAGCTCCGCGTCGCGGATGTAGCCGCTGATGAAACCCGAGAGGATCGCCTGGATCGTCACCGCGTGAAAGAACAGCATTGAGAGCACGTCGGGGTCGACGCCGCCCCCGCCTCCGCCGAACCCGGCCCCGCCGCCCCCGTCGCTCTGGGAGACAAGGTCGCCCATCACGTCGATGAACTGCGTCTGGAGGATGGCCATCACGCCGAGCAGCGTGACGTACGTCATCACGATGATCGCCACCTGCATCCGGGTCCGGGACTTCCGCTCGCGCTCGATGTCGTCCTGGTTCTCGGAGGCCTGCGCGGCCGTCGTCAGCACGTCCGTGATCTGCGAGGACGCCTCCTGGGCCTCCGTGATCAGCTTCACCGTCCGCGCGAGCCGGGGCACCGCGTACGAGTTGTTGAACTCCACGAGGGCGTCCCGCAGGCTCATCCCGTAGTTCACCTTCGCGTGGATCACCTCGAACTCCTCGGCGAGCTTCCCCGTCGACGTCTCCGAGACCGTCTGGACGGACTCGAGCAGCGTCTGTCCGGTGTCGTTCGCGGAGGAGAGCTTCCGGAGCGTCTCCGAGAGTTTCCCGGTCACCGCCCGGCGCGAGCGCTGGTGCCACTCGTAGAAGAACCCGAGCGGGATCAACACGACGTAGACCGGGACGTAGAGCCAGACGAATGCCGACCACACCGGACGTGCGACCCACCCGTCGAACGTCGTCGGCGCCGACCCGGCCGCGGCCGCGACGACTACGAGCGCGATCGCCGCGGGCACGGTCAGCGCGAGGGTGTACAGCGGATTCTCGCGGAGGAAGAGGTGCGGTGCGGCGAGGATCTCCTTCGTCTTGTGGGTCCCCTCGCGATCGCGGATGCGATCGAAGACGCCGAACGTCCCCACGAACGCCTCCACGAGTCCGAAGTGGAAGAGCCCCTCTTGGCTCGTCTGTCGGAGCCGTTCGCTGCCGCCGTCCGGTTGGAGGTAGCCGTCGCCGGGCTCATCTTGTTTCACCGTCGAGACCAACACGAGGAACCCGGCGCCGACCAAGGGGATGAGGACGTACACGGTCGCGTACAGCAGCCGGTCGTCGGCCTCGCCCATCATCCCCATGATGACGAGGATGATGATGAGCAGGAGCGGAAATAAGGAGAGCGTCATGTACATCTCGCCGAACAGCTCCAGGGTCTCCAGGGTCATCTCGCGCTCCTGTTTCGACGTGCGGAGGTGTTTCTCCTTTTTGTCCTTCAGGAAGCTCTCCATGTCGCCGCCGGAGTTGACGATCGAGAGCATGTCCGCGAGGAACTGCGAGAGCTCGTCGGAGGGGGTCTCCATCGACTGCTGGCGGATCGCGTTCCGGTAGTCGGTCCCGAAGTACTCCGTCTCGTTGACGATGCTCTGGAACTCCCGGGACACCTCGCCGTAGGTGTCCTCGGCGGTCGCCATCGCGCGCAGGATCTCGAGCTGGTTCAGCCCGCCGACTGAGAGCGCGTACATGAACGACACCGAGTCCGCGAGCAGGAGGTTGATCTCCCGCTTCCGTGCGGAGGCCCGCGAGTACGGGACCGCGACGACGCCGCCGAACCCGATCGCGAACCCGATCGAGCCGAATATCAGCCCGCTGAGGAGCACCGCGGTCGGCACGACGAGCGAGCGGAGCAGCTCGGCTATCCCGGGCGTCGGCGCCGGCATGCCGAGCGAGAGCGACGACGGGTCGATCAGCCCGAGCGAGAACACCCCGTAGCCGACCAGGGTGCCGAGCGCCCACAGCGCCCCGCCGACCAGCAGTCCGACCGCCAGCGCCAGCGAGACGTACATCTCGACCTGGTCGGGCATCCGCGCCTCCGCCAGCTTGCGCTCGACGTCCGCGACGAAGTCGCCCTCGGGGTCGAACAGCAGCTCGAACACCGGGTAACACAGCTCCGCGAGGACGTTCGCGTCCATGCCGCCGTCGCCGGCGTCCACGTCGAGGCTCACGACGCGGCCCTCACAACGGGGTCACCCCTCCTCCGCGGGTTCGACGGCGTCGAACCCCCAGTCGTCGATGTCGTCGGTCGAGCCGTCGTCGAAGCCGTCGTCGCTCTCGCCTTCGGCCTCGGTGTCGCCGCTCTCGTCCGCTTCCTCCGCAGACTCTCCGCCGTCCTCATCCGTCCCTTCGTCGTCGATCGCCTCTGAGGGCTCGCCAGCCACGGAGCCCGCGGCGCTGAACCCCTGGCTCACGTCGGGGTCCGAATCTGGTTCGGGGTCCGCGTCCGGGTCGCGCGCTGCGCCCCGCTCGTTCGGGGCCGCGGGCGACGAGAGCACGTCGACCCCCTCGTCGAACGGCTCCCCGAAGTCGATCCGGTTCTGCTCGCCGGAGCCGTCGCCGGCCGCCTCGGAGACTCCCTCGAAGTCGCCGTGCGCGGGGCCCGGCGACGGGGTTCCCGAGGACCTCGGGTCCTCCGCGTCCGGGCGCGGCTCGTCCGGGCCGTCCGAGCCCGTCCCGCTCGTCGCCGGTTCCGGACCGGCCGGCTCGTCGTAGGCCGCTTTGGCCTCCAGAGCCGTCTCGGCGAGCGCCTCGCGGTCGCTCGGGGCGGCCTCGACGTCGCCCGCGTGGTTCATCTCCAAGAGGGCGTCGGCGACCGAGTCGGGCACCTCGCCGCGGTACGTCTCGAAGATGTCATCGGCGGCGTCGAGTATCTCCGCGGCCTCCGCCTCGCCGTCCGCGTCAGGATTCGGCCGGGGGACCAGCTCCTCCTTCTCGCGGTCGACGTTGATCAGGACCGACTCCATCTCCCGGAGGTCCTCCAGCGAGCGCTCCAGCTCCTCGTTTGCCATCAGGGCGAGGACCGTCTCGGGGTCGTTGATGAACGCCTGGAACGTCGCGGCCACCTGCGCGTAGCTGTTGAGCCCGCGATCGATGAGGTAGGCCAACACGACCCGTCGCTTGCGGAGCTCCTCGTTTAGGGTCTCGCGGCTCCACCCGCGGTCGAACATGATGTCTTCGAGGGTGTTCGAGTCGCCCATCTGGAGGAACTCGTCCGTCTCGGCCTGCCACTGGAACACGTCCTGAACGTTGATCTCGTCGTTCTCGGCGTCGTAGTGGTTGATCTCGGTGATCGACTTGTTCCGGCGCACCTTCTTGCCCTGAACCCGCGTCGACGTCTGGATCGACACCAGATCGAGGGCGGTGAACATCGTCTTCGAGACGTTGATCGGGTCGGTGGTGAACCGCTTGAGCACCTCGCCCACGGAGTCGGCGTGGAACGTGGTGTAGGTGGTGTGACCCGTCGACATCACCTGGAAGGCTGTCCGGCCCTCCTCGCCGCGGATCTCGCCCATCACGATGTAGTCGGGGCGCTGGCGGAGCGCGGCCTCCAGTAAGTCGAACTCGTCGATGTCGCCCTTGTCGTCGTCCGAGAAGGAGGGGCGCGTGACGGAGGCGATCCAGTTGCGCTGGGGGAGCTCCACCTCGCGCGTGTCCTCGATGGAGACGATCTTCGCGTTCGAGGGGATGAAAAGCGAGACGGCGTTCAGGCTCGTCGTCTTCCCGGAGGCGGTGCCGCCCGCGAAGATCAGGCTCTTGTGGTTCTCGATCGAGAGCCACAAAAAGGCCATCTCGTCGAGCGAGAACGTCTTCCAGTTGATCAGGTCGATCGGGGTGAAGGGGACGTCGTTGAACTGGCGGATCGTGTAGTTGGTCCCGTGGTCGGACACCTCGCGGCCGAGCGTGAGCTGGGCGCGAGAGCCGTCCGGCAGCGTGGCGTCCACCTGCGGCCTGCGCTTCGAGATCCCCTTCCCGGAGCGCTGCGCGAGCTTCACGACGAAGTCGTCGAGCTCGTCGGTGCCGTGGTAGACGTTAGTGATGATCTGTTCGTACTCGGAGTGGTAGACGAAGACGGGGGAGTTGTACCCGTCACAGGAGATGTCCTCGACGTTGATGTCGTACTTGATCGGGTCGATCCGCTCGTAGCCGACGAAGTCCCGCTTGAGGTAGTACAGCAGCTTCTCGACCTGGTGGGCCGACAGGGTCCGGGAGTCCTCTGCGAGCACCGCGGGCTCGGGCCGGGCGCTGATTTTCGGCCGGTCCGTGGGCGCTTCCATCGGCGGCTCGTAGCCCAGCGACTCCGCGATCCGCCCTGCGATCCCCTCCGTCGGGTCGATCCCGAACCGGTCGACCAACGTGTCCGCGATCCCCCGCTCCTCGCCGTCGTCCTCGTAGAGCCCGTAGCGGTCGAGCAGCGTGCGCGCCTCCTCGACGATCACCTCCTCGCGGAACGCCTCGTCGCCGCCCGCGATCGACTCGTCGGCGTACTTGATCGACGTGCGGAGCTTCCCGGTGAGGAACTCGGTGAGGTCCGCCTCGATCTCCGTCCGGTACGGCTGAACGGCGTAGTACTTCGCCTCGTTCTCCTTCCGCGACCGGAAGACGATGACGAACGCGTACGGCTTGTTCACCCAGTAACGCTCCTCCTCTTGGAAATGCGTCTTCTTCGGCATCGGCACCGCCTTCTCCAGGTCGTACCGGTTCGTCAGCGTGGTGTGTCCCTCGTCCGTCGAGAAGAACGCGTCCTCGTCGACCTCGGGGTTGACGTCCACGGTCCGCTCGTCGACGAGGTCGGCGAGGTCGGCCGCGGCGGTCCCGCCCGCGCCGAGCAGCTCCTCGGTCCGGTCCGGGTCGAAGCCGAGCGCCTCGGTCTTGTCCTCGTGGGTGAACGAGAGCGGCACCGCCTCTCCCTCCTCGTTCTCCTCGGTCGGCGGGTTCCCGTCCTCGTCGAGGAAGAACTCCTCGCGGTAGTCGTCCCACGTGTAGTACCCCTTCAACACCGGGACGGAGTAGGGGTCGTACCGGGCCGCGCACAGGTCCCAGAGGACGTCTCCGACCGCGGCCGCGGCGCGGAACCGGTTGTCGGTCTCGCTCGGGTCGAACCCGAGGAGCGTCGCCGGGTCGAACTCGACCCGGTCCCACTCGTTCGGAGTCGGCGCGCGCGACGGGACCGACTCGACGTCGCCGCCGGACGCGACGACGACGCCGGAGACGCCGCCGCGGCCGACCGGGGCGTCGAAGACCGTCTCGGGGCCGGTATCACCGCGTTCGGCCTCGTCTCCGTCGCGTTCCCCGTCCGTATCCGAACGCGACTCTCCGCCCTCGTCCGCGCCGGCATCAGCGACTGCGCTCTCGTCGTCCGAGTCCGTCTCTCCCACTTCGTCCGAGTCCATCTCGTCGGCGCCGGATCCCGCCTCGTCCGGCGCAGCGTCTCCGACGGTCTCGGCGTCCGCGTTTTTTTCGGAGTCCCCCTCGTCAGCGACGTCTTTCTCGCGCTCGTCCTTCTCAGCGGATTCGGGCGTCGCCGGCGCCGCCACCCGCTCACCGGTCGGCACGACGGCGGCGCCGTCGAGGACGACGGCGTCGGTGCCGGCCACGAGCGTCCCCCGCTCGGGGGTCCCGTGGCCGGGCACCTCGGTCTCGCCGTCCGCCTCGAAGGGCTCGTCGACGCCCGGGGCACGGACGACCCGGTCGACGCCGTTCGGCAGGTGGAAGGCGACCGCGGCTGCCGGGACGACCGGCGCGTCCGGCACGTCGGCGTACACGCGCTCGGCGGCGTCCTCGCGTCCTCGTTCCGTCAGCAGCGATCGCCAGGTGTACCGGGCGGTGACGACCGGCGCGCCGTCGCTCGTTTCGTCCCGCTCGTCGGACTCCGAGAGGACGGACACCCCGCCGTCCGAATCCGCCGTCTCGTGTCGTTCTTCCGGCTCCGCGCCCGCCGCGTCCCCGTCCGCCGAGTCCTCTTCCTCAGTGTCCGTGTCTACCGCGTCCGGTTCGGTCGCGTCCGCGTCCTTCGGGTCGGAGTCGGACGCGCCGGACGCCGATCGATCGCCCTCGGGGTCGGACCGCGGGGCGGACCGCTCGGCGTCCTCGTTGGCCATGGTCGGGGGAACGGCGCGTCCGTTGAAAAAGGTGTCTCGCAAAACACCGCGATTGATAATCGTCGCGGACGGGCGGATTTTAGGCCCCCGCGCACCGATCGTCGTCCGTGTCACGCACCGAGCGGCTCCGACGGCTTCGACGACTCCGCCGGCCGTCGGTCAGGCGGCGGGTCCGGGCCGCGATCGCCGAGGAGCTGCTCGGGACGCCGCGGAGCCTCGCCGTCGTCTGCGCGTTCACCGCGTTCATGCTCGCGGTGGGGATCGGGTACTACGCGCCGACCGCGGGCGAGGTGCCGGTCGCGCTCTGGCCGCTGTACGCGGACTCGGCGGTCGCGGTCGCGCTCGGCGGCGCAGTCCTCGCGACCCTCGTCCCGACCGTGCGACGCGGCGGCGACGTCACCGCGGACGCCCCCGCGTCGCGGCCGCTGGCGTACCTCCACACGCTCGCGTTCGTCTGGCTGGTCCAGTTCGGCGTCTGGCCGCTTGTCTCGCTCAACCTCGCGTTCGGCGAGTACGTCGCCGCGCCCGACGCCTGGATCTACTACTGGGGCGTGATCGGCACGCACCTGCTGTTCGTGGGGCTCGCGCTGCTGTTCCCCGCGTTCGGTCGCACGACGCGTGGCGCGCTCGCTGCGACGCTCGCGCTCGGCGTCGCCAACGTCGTCCTCGACTACGGGTTCGGCTACCACCCGCCGCTTTTGTACGAGCCCGGACTCGGGCTGGCGGCCGCGACGCTCGCGATCGCGGTCGGGTCGGTCGCGCTCGCGTCGCACTCGTTCCGACGGCTGGGGGAGGGTACTGACTGAGTCTCGCTCGGAAGAGTCGACTCCAGCGAACGCCATTTAAATAGCCTCAACTGCTCCGGCGAACGCCATTTAAACGTATAAAAGGGCGCGGCGGGATCCACGCGAGCGAGCGAAGCGAGCGTGGAGCCAGTCGCGCCCGTGACTGAGCGAAGCGAAGGAACGGGCGCGACGGGATTCGAACCCGCGATCGAGAGGTTAGGAACCTCTCGCCCTGTCCGCTAGGCCACGCGCCCAGAACGAGTGGAGAAAACGGGACTGCGGGGATCGGTCGGCGGAGGGGGCCGGCTTACGTGCTCGTTTCCTTGTCGGTCTCGGTCTCGAGCTCGTCGAGGTCGTCGTCCTCGTCGTCGAGCGTCGAGTCCGCCTTCTCGCCGTCTTGCATGTCTTTCAGTTCCTCTTCGACCTGCTCGCGGCCCTTCTTGAACTCTCCCATCGCCTGCCCGGTCGACCGAGCGAGCTTCGGGATCTTGTTCGCCCCGAACAGCAGGACCAACACGAGCAGGATGATGAGGAGCTCCGGCCCCGCCGGAATGCCGCCGATCAGTGGTGTCGCACTTACCATCTCTGTCTCGCAGTAGCCCTGTGTCGATTATAGTCTTTTTGCCTCGTCCGATTCGACGCGGGGCGCCCGAGTCAGTCCGGCCGGGAAAGGTGCGTGAAGTACCAGCTGCCGTCGTAGCGGACGAGCGGGACGACCTCCCCGTCAGCCGAGAGCGCGTCGAGGACCGTCGCGAACGCCTCCGAGTGTGGCGGGGACTCGGCGTACTCCGAGTCGACGGCCTCGTCGAGGATCGCTCGCTGGTCCGCGGTCGGATCGCCGATCGACCGGCCGCGCTCCTCGCCGACGACCCGACGGAACTCGCGCTGCGACGAGGCGACGCGGTCGGCGCGGACGGCGACCGTCGCCACGTCGACCGACCGTTCCCCCTCGAACGCGAACCGGAGCAGTTCGCCGTCCCACTCGACCCGTTGGCCGTCGTTCTCCGGCACGAACAGGGAGCGCTCCCGGCGCTCGGCGGACGCGTACGCGAACGTGACCTCGAACGGCGGATAGTGGGGCGCGTGGATCAGCGACGCGTTCCCGAGCGCGTCGCGAACGGCGTCCCGGTCGTGCTCCGGGAGGTCGGCAAACGACACGCTCGACGGGGGATCGAGGAGGAACGAGTCGACGGAATCGACCTCGACCGTGTAGTCGTACCCCGGCGCCGCGACGGAGCGGACTGTCTCGGTTTCGACCCGGTAGTACGCGGGCGAATCGGTGACGACGTACGGCGCCGAGACGCCCGGCGCGTAGTATCCCTCGACCGTCGCCTCGCCGCCATCGACCGCGGTCCGGACGGCAGTCCGTCCCGCGTGGCCGACGGCGTCGATCGGGGTGCTGAACTCGTTCGAGACGCCCACGGGTGAGGCCTCGTCGAGCTGAAGCGCGGTCTCCGCGCGGGCGCCGTCCGCGGAGTCGTCCGTGAGACAACCGGACAGCGAAGTCAGCGGGACAGTCGCCGCGAGCAGTGCCGTCCGTCGGCGGGTGAGTCGGCGTGGAGGGCCGGACATGAGCGGGCGTTTGTCGGTGACGCACTTGACTCTCCCCCCGAGCGCCGAGCCGGATTCGTTCCATCGATACGGATCGGGGAGACCGGGACTCGGGCCGGGTTCCGGCGTCGAAACCGTGATACCTGCGGCCGACGAGACGTTTGATATGCCAGACGTCGGCGACGACGCCCCCGAATTCACCGGATCGCTCGTAGACGGCGACATCGAGCCGTTCGACCTCGCCGACCACATCGGTGAGGAGCCGGTCGTGCTCGCCTTCTTCCCCGCCGCCTTCTCGAACACCTGTACCGACGAGATGGAGGCGCTCCGCGACGGGTTCGACCGCGACGACTGCGCCCTGTTCGGCGTGAGCACCGATCTCCCGCACGCGCTCGGCGCGTACCGCGTCCAGTACGACCTCCCGTTCGCCTTGGTCGCCGACCCGGACCACCGCGCGATCGAGGCGTACGACGTGATCGAGGACTTCGAACACTACGGCGTCGAGACGGTCGCGCAGCGCGCCGTCTTCGTGATCGACGCGGACGGGACCGTGACGTACCGCTGGCTCGCGGACAACGCCGGACAGGAGCCGGACTACGAAGCCCTCGACGAGGCGGTGGCGGACGCGACCGCCTGAAGCGGGAAGGTGAGGGACGCGACTGCCTGAAGCGGGAAGATGGAAGACCCGACCGTCGAGGAGTTCAGTCCGGGTCGCGCAGCGCCTCCAGCGCCTCGGGGTTCTCCATCGACGAGAGGTCCCCGGGGTCCTCGTCGTTGTACACCGACTCGATCGCACGTCGGATGATCTTCCCGGACTGCGTCTTCGGGAACGCGTCCACGAACAACAGCTCTCGCGGCCGGAACGGCTTGCCGTGCTCGTCGCCGACCAGCGCCCGCAGCTCCTCGCGGAGGTCGTCGCTCGGGTCGACGTCCGGTTCGAGGACGACGTACGCGACGACGGCGGTGCCGGTGGTGTCGTCGGGGACGCCGACCGCCGCGGCTTGGTTGACCGCGTCGTGGTCGATGAGGACGCCCTCGATCTCGGCCGGGCCGACCTTCCGCCCCGCGACGTTCAAGGCGTCGTCGGCGCGGCCGTGGAGGAACCAGAAGCCGTCCTCGTCCTTCTGCGCGAAGTCGCCGTGGTCCCAGAGGTCGGCCCACGTCGACCAGTACTCCTCCAGGTACCGCTCGTCGCCCGACCACAGCGACTTCGTCATCGACGGACACGAGTCGCGCGCGACGAGGTAGCCGCGGCGCCCCGACTCCTTCACCGACTCGCCGGTCTCGTCGACGATGTCGATGTCCATCCCGAGCCCCGGCCCGCCGAGCGTACAGGGCTTGAGGGGCTGGTTCGGCATCGGCATCAGGAAACAGCCGCAGATCTCGGTGCCGCCGGAGATGTTGATGAGAGGGCACTCCCCGCCGCCGACCGCGTCGTAGAACCAGCGCCACGACTCGGGGTCCCACGGCTCGCCGGTGGAGCCGAGGATTCGAAGCGAGGAGAGGTCGTGGTCCTCGACCCACTCGTCCCCGTGCTTGCGGAGCGCGCGGATCGCGGTCGGCGAGATGCCGAACTGCGTGATTCCGTGCCGGTCGATCATCTCCCAGAAGCGGTCCGGCTCGGGGTGGTCGGGCGCGCCCTCGTACATCACCACCGTGCCGCCGAACGCGTGGTTGCCGATCAGCGTCCACGGGCCCATCATCCAGCCGATGTCGGAGACCCAGAAGAACCGGTCCGCGGGCTTCTGGTCGAAGCCGAAGTGGATCTCCTTCGCGCACTGCGTGAGAACCCCGGCGTGGGTGTGGACGATCCCCTTCGGCGTCCCCGTCGTCCCCGAGGAGTACAGCAGCATGGACTCCTGGTCGCTCGGGAGGCACTTCGTCTCGTACGTCGCGGGCTGGGAGCCGACCGCCTCGTCCCACGTCCGGTCGCGACCGTCGTCCCACGGGACGGAGTCCGCGTCGGCGGCACCGCTCTCTTCGGCTCCGTCGCCGTCGCTCGCCGGCGTCGCCCCCAGTCGGTCGTAGACGACCACCTCCTCGACGTGGCCCGCGTCCGCGACCGCGTCGTCCGCGGTCGCCTTCAGCCGGACCTCGTCGCCCCGGCGGTAGAACCCGTCGCCGGTGAACAGCACCGAAGGCTCCGCGTCTTCGATCCGCGTCGCGGTCGCCTCGCGGCCGAACCCGGAGAAGATCGGGACGGCGATCGCGCCGACCTTCAGGCAGCCGTAGAGGATCGCGACGACCTCCGGCACCATCGGCATGTACAGCCCGACGGTGTCGCCGGTCTCGATCCCCGCCTCCGTCAGGTAGTTCGCGACGCGGTCGCTCTGCCGGCGGAGCTCGTGGAAGGTGATCTCGCGGACGTCGCCGGGCTCGCCCTCCCAGATCAGCGCGACGCTGTTGCGGTTCGGCGAGTCGACCGCTGCGTGGCGGTCGACGACGTTGTGCGCGACGTTGACCTCGCCGCCGGGGTACCAGTCGGAGAACTGCGGGCCGTCCGCGTCGTCACGGACGGCGTCGTAGTCGGTGTAAAACTCGATGTCGAGGTAGTCGACGATCTCGTCCCAGAACCAGTCGACGCCCGATTCGGGCTCGCCCGGGACCTCCGAAGTGGTGCGCTCGATGAGCCCCTCGTAGTCGTCGATCCCGTACTCGCGCATGAACGCGGCGACGTTCGTCGACTCGGCGAACGCCTCGCTCGGCTCGTGTACGACCTCGTCTATCCCCTCGTACTCGTCCATCTCGTCCGGGGGTTTTCGCGGCGACAGTAAGTAACTTTCCTGAGGGACTCGGCGCGGGTCGACGCACTCGCCCGCGACCTCGACGGTCTCGCGTCGACGTGACCCGCCCGTCGTACAGCCGACAGGTCGCCGCGTCCCACGCAAACCGTCCCTCCCAGTCGGCGCGCGTCACCGTTACCTCGTGGCGGCCGCCGGCGCCGACGATGATCTCGAACGCGCGAGCGACGCCGGCGTCGACGCGACCGGACGCCTCCTCGTACGTCGCGCCGTCGTCTCCCTCGACGACCACGTCGACGTCGACGGGACATCAAGCGCGGACACGCGACTCGCCGTCGTCGACGCAGGCGAAGGGGGACGGGAGACGGCTACTCGTCGTCGTCCGCCTCGTCAGCGTCCGCCTCGTCCGCGGCGGCGTGGACCGACTCGGGGACGATGTCGACGGAGGCGACCTCGTCGTCGGGGTCGAGGTTCATCACGATGACGCCCTTCGTGTTGCGGCTCACCGTCGAAATCTCCTCGACGCGGGTCCGCATGATCTGCCCGGCTCCGCTCATCGCGACGAGGTGGTCGCCGTAGGTGACCGCCTCGATGGCGACGACCTCGCCGTTGCGGTCGCCGGTCTTGATGTCGACGAGCCCCTTCCCGTTGCGCGACTGCGGGCGGTACTCGTCGAGGTCCGAGCGCTTCCCGTAGCCGTTCTCGGTGACGGTGAGCACCCAGTTGTGGTACTCGTCGTCGATGGCCGCGACGCCGGCGACGGCGTCGCCCTCGCGGAGGTCGATGCCGATCACGCCGCGGGCCGTGCGCCCCATCGCGCGGGCGTCCGACTCGTCGAAGCGGATCGCCATCCCGTTCCGGCTGCCGATGACGATGTCGCGCTCGCCGTCGGTCACCTCGACGTCGACGAGCTCGTCGCCGTCCTCCAGCCGGATCGCGCGGATCCCCGTCGACCGGATGTTGCCGAACTCGTCGACGGCGGTCCGCTTGATGTAGCCGTCGCGGGTGACCATCGTGAGGAACTCGTCGTCGTCGAGGTCCTCGGTGTTGACCACCGACTCGATCTCCTCGCCGTCGTCCAGATCGAGGAGGTTGACCGCGGACTTTCCGCGGGCCGTGCGTGACATCTCCGGGATCTCGTACGTCTTCAGCTCGTAGATCTGCCCGCGGTTCGTGAACACGAGGAGGTAGTCGTGAGAGTTGGCCGCAAAGACGGAGGAGACGCGGTCGCCCTCCTTGAGTCCGGTGCCGATGATCCCCTTCCCGCCGCGGTTCTGCGCGCGGAACTCGTCGAGCGGCATCCGCTTGATGTAATCGTCCTCGCTCATCACGACGACGCACTCCTCTTCGGGGATCAGGTCCTCGTGGGTCACGTCGCCCGCGTCCTCGATGAAGCTCGTGCGGCGCTCGTCGTCGTACTCGGCTTTGATCTCCCGCAGCTCGTCGACGATCACCTGATCGAGCTCGTCGGGGTCCGAGAGGATCGTCTCCAGGCGCTCGATCCGGGCCTTCACTTCCTCGTACTCCGCTTCGATCTCCGCGGTCTCCATCGAGGTGAGCGAGCCGAGCTGCATCCGGACGATGTGTGCCGCCTGCGCCTCAGTGAAGTCGAACGTCGACTCCAGCGCGGCCTTCGCGGCGTCGCGGTCGTCGGAGTCCTGGATCGTCTCGACGACGCTGTCGACGTTGTCGAGGGCCTTCAGCCGCCCTTCGAGGATGTGCGCGCGGTCCTCGCGCTCGGCGAGCTCGTGCTCGGAGCGCCGGCGCACGACCTCGCGGCGGTGGTCGACGTAGTGTTCGAGCGTCTGCTTGAGGTCCAGCACCTGCGGCGAGCCGTCGACGAGGGCGAGGTTGATGACGCCGAACGTGCGCTCGAGGTGGCTCTCCAACAGCTGGTTCTTCACGACCTCGGCCATCGCGTCGCGCTTGAGCTCGACGACGATCCGGATCCCGTCGCGGTCGGACTCGTCGCGGAGGTCGCGGATCCCCTCGATCGCGCCCTCGTTGACGTCCTCGGCGATCCGCTCGACGAGCCGCGACTTGTTCTGCTGGAAGGGGAGCTCGCTGATGACGATCCGGCCCTCCTCCTCGTGGACCTCGAACTCCGCACGGACGCGGATCCGTCCGCGACCCGTCTTGTACGCCTTGTGGACCGCGTTCCGGCCGACGATGTTCGCGCCGGTCGGGAAGTCCGGCCCCTTGACGTGTTCCATCAGGTCCTCGACGGTCGCGTCGGGGGTCTCGATCAGCTCGACGGTGGCGTCGATCACCTCGCCGAGGTTGTGGGGCGGGATGTTCGTCGACATCCCGACGGCGATGCCGGAGGAGCCGTTGACGAGCAGGTTCGGGAACGCCGCGGGCAGCACCTCGGGCTCCTCGAGGCGGTCGTCGTAGTTCGCCTGGAAGTCGACGGTGTCGCGCTCGATGTCCGCCATGAGCTCCTCGGCGATGGGGGCCATCCGGGCCTCCGTGTACCGCATCGCGGCCGGCGGGTCGCCGTCGACGGAGCCGAAGTTCCCCTGCCCGTCGACGAGGGGATAGCGCATCGAGAAGTCCTGCGCCATCCGCGCGAGCGTGTCGTAGATGGCGCTGTCGCCGTGCGGGTGGTAGTCGCCCATCGTCTCGCCGACGACGGAGGAGGACTTGCGGTGCGCGGAGTTGCTCGTCACGCCCGCCTCGTTCATCGCGAAGAGGATGCGGCGGTGGACGGGCTTCAGCCCGTCGCGCACGTCGGGGAGCGCCCGCCCCGCGATGACGGACATCGCGTAGTCGATGTACGACTGCTCCATCTCGTCTTCGATGCGCGCGTTCGTCACCTGTGCCGCCCGTACGTCGCCGGGGTCGGCGTCTGGCGTCTCAGAGCTCATATGTCCACCCACTCCGCTTCGGTCGCGTGTTCCTTGATGAACTGTTTGCGCGGCTCGACCGCGTCACCCATCAGCACGTTGAACATCCGGTCCGCCGCGGCCGCGTCGTCGATGGTGATCCGCTTGAGCCGGCGGTTCTCCGGGTCCATGGTGGTGTCCCACAGCTGGTCGGGATTCATCTCGCCGAGGCCCTTGAACCGCTGGACCTGCGTGGGGTTGCCGTCGCACTCCTCCTCGACGATGCGGTCGCGCTCCGCCTCGGTCATCGCGTCGTACGTCTCGCCGCGGTAGCGGACGCGGTAGAGGGGCGGCTGCGCCGCGTACACGTAGCCCGCTTCGAGCAGGGGCTTCATGTGGCGGTAGAGGAGCGTCAGGAGGAGCGTCCGGATGTGGGCGCCGTCGACGTCGGCGTCCGTCATGAGGATGATCTTGTTGTACCGGACGTCGTCGATGTCGAACTCCTCGCCGATCCCGGCGCCGATCGCGGTGATCAGCGCGCGGATCTCGTCGTTCTCCAGGATGCGGTCGAGGCGGTGTTTCTCGACGTTGAGGATCTTCCCTTTGAGGGGCAAGATCGCCTGGTTCTCTCGGTTCCGGCCCTGCTTGGCCGAGCCGCCGGCGGAGTCGCCCTCGACCACGAACAGCTCCGCCTCGGTCGGGTCGCGGGTCTGACAGTCCGCCAGCTTGCCGGGGAGCGCTGTCGACTCCAGCGCGGACTTGCGCCGGGTGAGCTCCTCGGCCTTCTTCGCGGCCTTCCGGGCGCGCGCGGCCTCCGCGGCCTTGTGGACCACCTTCTCGGCGGTGTCGGGGTTCTCCTCGAAGAACGTCCCGAGCTTCTCGTGGGTCGCGGACTCGACGACGCCGCGGACCTCGCTGTTGCCGAGCTTCGTCTTCGTCTGCCCCTCGAACTGCGGGTCCGGGTGTTTCACCGAGACGACGGCCGTGAGGCCCTCGCGGACGTCCTCGCCTTTGAGGTTGGCGTCGAGGTCGTCGACGAGCCCGTGCTCGTTGGCGTAGTCGTTGACGGTCCGCGTCAGGGCGGTCTTGAACCCGGTGAGGTGGGTGCCGCCCTCGCGGGTGTTGATGTTGTTCGCGAACGCGTGGACGGAGCCCTGAAGCTCCTCGGTCGCCTGCATCGCGACCTCGACGTGGACGCCGTCGGTCTCGTCCGCGAAGTAGATGACCTCCTCGTGGATCGGGGAGCGCGTCTCGTTGAGGTACGCGACGAACTCGCGGATGCCCCCGTCGTACTTGAACGTCTCCTCGGTGTCGTCGCGGTCGTCGACGAGCCGGATCTCGACCCCGGAGTTGAGGAAGGCGAGCTCGCGGAGCCGGTTGGCGAGCGTCGACGTCTGGAACTCGGTCGTCTCGAAGATCTCCTCGTCGGGCCAGAAGCGGATCTCCGTGCCCGTCGACTCGCCCGATTCCATGTCGCGGACGCGCTCGAAGCCGTCCTCGGCGGGCTCGCCCCCCGCGAACCGGTGGCGGAAGACGCCGCCGTCGCGCTTGACCTCGACCTCCAGCAGCTCGGAGAGCGCGTTGACGACGCTGACGCCGACGCCGTGGAGGCCGCCGGAGACCTGGTACGACTTGGAGTCGAACTTTCCGCCGGCGTGGAGCACGGTCAGGATGACCTCCAGCGCGGGGCGGTCGTACTCCTCGTGGGTGTCGACGGGGATGCCGCGCCCGTCGTCGCTGACGGAGACGGAGCCGTCGTCGTGGATCCGCACTTCGATCTCCTCGCAGTGACCCGCGAGCGCCTCGTCGATGGAGTTGTCGACGACCTCGTAGACGAGATGGTGGAGCCCTCGACCGTCCGTGGACCCGATGTACATCGCCGGTCGCTTACGGACGGCCTGCAGGCCCTCGAGGACCTGAATCTGGCCGGCTCCGTATTCGCTCTGCTCTGACATAGGAACTTACCGTCGCTAATCGCCGTCGGGTTATAAAGCCGGCGCACGCGCGCGGGCGTGAGCGCAAGTGGAGTCGGGGGCAGCGAGTGGAGTCGGGGGCGGCGAGCCGAGCCGGGGGCGGCGAGTGGAGACGAGGTCGGCGAGTCGGCGAAGCGTCCGACCTCACCCCGCGAACGACCGCGGTATGCGGCCCCTTCCCACAGCTACAAACCGCCGCCCCGCGTATCGCCCAGCGATGCTACCGATCGCGGACTCCTTCGAACACGTCCACCGCGGCTGCGAGATCCGGTACGGGCGAGGCCGAATCGCCGACCTCGGCGGCTGGCTCGGCGAGCGCGACCTCGACGACGCGCTCGTCGTCTGCGGCTCGAACACGGGCGCGAACGACGCGCTGATGGACCCGGTCAGGGAGGGGCTCGGCGACCGGCTCGCCGGGATATTCGACGGGACGACTCCCGACAAGCGGGTCGAGACCGCCTTCGACCTGCTCGACGCGCGCGCCGAGGTCGGCGCGGACGTCCTCGTCGCGGTCGGCGGCGGCGCCAGCCTCGACATCGCCAGGCAGGCGACGCTGCTCGCGGCCGACGGCCGCGACCTCGGCGAGATCCGCGCAGACGCGGAGGCCGGACCGGACGCGCTCGGCGAGCTCGCGCCCGGGAGCGGCCCCGCCTTCCCGTTCGTCGTCGTGCCGACGACGTTCGCGGGCGCGGACGTCTCGACCGGCGGGTCGCTGGAGGTCTTCGCGGCCGAGGAGTCGCCGACGGGCCAGCCGGTGAACGTCAGCGGGAGCGGCGCGTGGCCGGTCGCGGACGTGGCCGACCCGGCGCTGTTCGAGACGACCCCGCAGTCGGTGCTGGCCGGGTCGGCCATGAACGGCTTCGACAAGGGGATCGAGACGCCGTACGCCCGCGACGCCGACCCGGTGAGCGACGCGGCCGCGGTCCACGGGCTCCGGCTCCTCTCGGACGCGCTGCCGCGCGTGGCGGGCGACCGGCCCGGCGGCGAGGAGGCGACGGACCGCGCCGTCGTCGGGGCGCTGCTCGTCCAGCTCGACCGCAAGATCAGCGTGATCCACGCGTTCGGCCACGGGTTCGCCCGGCGCTACGACGTCCAGCAGGGCGCGATCCACGCTGTCGTCGCGCCGCACGCGCTGGCGTACCTCTTCGACGAGGTCGACGCGAGCCGCCGGGCGCTCGCGGCCGGGCTGGGAGTGCCGACCGACGGCCGCGACGACGACGCGATCGCGGAGGACGTCGTCGAGGCGGTGGCCGAGGTCCGCGACGCGCTCGACGTGCCGAGCCGGCTGCGGGACCTGCCAGAGACCGACGAGGACGACCTCCCGGCGATCGCCGAGTTCGTCGCCGAGGACCCGCCGATGGCGCGCGCGCCGGCTGGCCTCGACGCGACCGCGGAGGGGATCCTCGGCGTGTTGCGCGCGGCCTGGTAGGCGACGGTGACGCGGGCGGCGTCGACCGCGCGACGTTACTACTCCGCCGCGTACGTCTCCAGCGCGGCCAGCGTCCCGTCGTCCGCGTCGACGTCGAACACGTCGACGAACGCGAACAGTTCCTCGCCGTCGGCGTCGAGCAGCCGGCCGCGGACCGCCACCCCGGGGCCCGCCGGATAGACGCGCTCGACCGCGTGGGTCGTGTCCGTGTTCGGCCGCTCGTCGCGCATGAACGCGACGAAGCGGTCGCGTCCCTCGAAGGTGCGGTCGGGGCGCCGCTGGACGAAGTCGGGGTCGAGCAGCGACGCCAGCCGGTCGTACTCGCCGGCGTCGAGCGCGTCGTAGTAGGCCCGGGCGAGAGAGGCGGGGTCCGCGTCAGCGGGGGCCACCTCCCCTCGCTCCCCGTCCGCCTCACGCCGCGAGGGCATCGAACTCCTCGGCCGAGGTCCGGGTCCCCTTCGCGATGATCACGTCGCCGCCGCGGAGCGTTGTGTCGATGTCGGGCCCCACCAGCCACTCGTCGTCCGAGCGCCGGATCGCGAGGACGCTCGTCGAGATGTCGGTCGCGGGCACGCCGTCGACCACCTCGGTCCCGTCGAGGTCGCTCCCCGCGGCGACCTCGGTCCGGGTGATGATCTCGTCGGACTCCTGGACCGCCATCTCCACGACCGGGTGGACGTCGAGGTCGCGGCGGACCCCCTCGGTGATCGCGAGCGCGGCGTCGGAGATTTCCTCGGTCGCGACGCCGAGGTGGATGAGCCCGCGCAGCGACACCGGGTCGGCGGCCTCGGCCGCGGCCCGAAGGGTCCACGCCTCGAAGCGCGACTGGAGCGCGTCCACCTCGATCTCCAGGTTGCTCACCTCCTCCGCGAGCTCCTCGTTGTCGAAGAGGACGGAGCCGTACGCGAGGTCGACGGCGAGCTCCGAGAGGTTCTTCATCAACACGATCGAGTCGACCGCGCGTTCGAGGTCGTCGATCGCGGGCTCGGCCTCGGGCTCCGGCTCGAACGGCTCGCCGCTCAGCTCGGGGTAGACGTGCGCGACGCCGGCCTCGGGGCCGCGCAGAAGGGTCACGTCGCCCGCCACCAGCCGGGTGGTCGGTCCGGGGTTGAGGATCCAGTCCTCGTCGCGCCGGACCGCGATGACCCGGACGCCGGTCACCGACTCGAGGTCGATGTCGGCGAGCGTCCGGCCGGCGTACGCGGAGTCGGCGGCCACCGTCCCGCGGACGAGCGTCTCGACGCCGGCCGAGAGCGCGCCTCGCATCGCGTCCGGGAGGCCGATCTCCTCGGTGACGATCTTCGCGATGTCGCCCGCGGCGTCGGCGACCTTGTCGGCGGCGGCAATGACGCCGAGGACGGGCGCGAGCGTCTCCGCCTCGCTCGGGTTCCGCGCCGCGAGCATCAGGCTCATCCGGGCGCGCATCTGGAGCACGTCCATCCGGTGTTCGAGCTCGACGACCTCGTGGGCGACCGTCGGGCTCCCGTGGAGGACCGCCGAGTACGAGAGGTCGATCAGCAGCTCCGCGGTGTCCTTCATCTCGACGAGCAGGTCCTTGACGCTCGTCGGCTCGTAGCGGACCGTGCGCCCGTCGAAGCGTCCCATGCGACTCCCTCTCCGGCGGCGAGTAAAAGGCTTGTTGCGGGGGCGGCTGAACGGTCGCAGCGAAGCCGCCGGCCGGGTCAGAGCGCGTCGCCGGCGACGTACGCCGGTCCTCCCCCGGGCGAATCCGGAGCGCCGTCGACCGGCGCCGCGAGGTCGACGAGCGCGAGCCAGCCGAGCAGCCGGGCCGCGCGGTCGCGCCAGGCGGTCTCCCACTCGGGGTTCCGGGCGCGGTCGTGACGCGGGACCCGATCGCGAGTGGCCGCGAAGAGGTCGTCCGGGGTCAGCGGGTCGTCGTGCGAGGCCGCCCGCAGCGCGGCGAGCGCCTCCGGAACGAGGAGGACACCGTCCCTGAGCCCCTCCCGGACGCGCTCGGGGGTCGGCTCGGTGTCGGCCCGGACGAACCCCCGCGAAGTCTCCTCGACGAGGCCGAGCGCGCGCAGGAACGCGAGCCAGTCGTTGGCGGTCTGTCGGTCCGGGAGGTCACGGCGCCGCCGCAGTCGGGCGCAGCAGTCGTCGGTATCGCCGGGGACGAGCGGGACCGCGCGCTGGTACTCGCGGAGCGCGTCGAGGTCGGCCGGGGGTTCGGGGACGGGTTTGAGGCGCACGGGGTTCTGGGGCTGAGTCGGCCGGTCGTCGCTCGGCTCAGCGGTAGCCGAACGACTCCGCGAGCAGTTCCTCGTCGGTCTCGCCGACGGTGTAGACGGGGCCGTCGACGACATCGACGGTGACCTGCGCCGGGGCGAACACGCTCTCGGGGACGTCGTAGAAGTCCCAGTCGGCGTCCTCGAACACGTCGACGAACGGGGTGCCGTACTCCTCGCTGGCGGTCGAGACGATCTCGTCGAAGCGGTCGTCGTCGCGCGCGACCTGGAGGTGGACCTCGCCGCCGTACGCCAAGGCGTCGTTCGTCCGGCCCATCGCCTCGGTCTCGTCGCGGGTCGGGGGCGCGAGCGGCGCGGAGCCGGAGGCGTGGAGCACGTCCGTGGGCTCGTAGCCGACCTCCAGCAGGCGGAAGACGGCGAGCTCGGCGGCGCGGGCCGCGGTGGTGACGGAGCCGGCGGTCGAACCGGTGGCGAACGTCGGGAGGAACACGCCGTCGGTGTCGACCTCGGCCATGTCCGCGACCTGCTCGGCGACCTCCTCGTCGGGGAGCGCCGTCGACTCGATCGCGAGCGTGGCGAACTCGGAGGAGTCGTAGTAGCCGACGCGCTCGAACTCGGTCTCGCGGCCGACGAGCGCGCGGGCCGGCCCGGAGCCGAGCCCCTCGAAGCCGCCCTCGGTCGTGATCTCCCAGCCGGCCTTCTGCGAGCAGAGCAGCGCCACGGCGGGGTGGTCGGTCGACAGCTCGACGTACTGGCGCGGCGCGCCCGCGAGCTCCCCCATCCGGGTCTGAAGGTTCGCGAGCCCGGCGGTCTGGATCTCCGCGAGCAGCAGTCCCGCCTCGACGCCGCCGGCCGCGTCGATTCCGAAGTCGACGACGGTGGCGCCGTTGTCCAGCTCGTAGCCGACGACGTCCAGCTCGCCGGCGAAGTCGAGCGCCTCGTCGACCAGCTCGATCGCGGTCCGGTTGATGCTTTCCATGGACGAGGGTACTCGCTCCCCGTTTAAGGGGTTTGGTTGTTCGACTTGCGGCCCGCGGCTCTCAACTACTTAAAAGCGAACGCATCCCGCGTTCAGTTGTTTATAAATGAGAGGTGCCGTCGGCGCGTGCCTGTGAGCGCCCGGAGGGCGCGAACAGCACCGCGCGAGGGAGTCGGCCGACCGGAGCGAAGCGAAGGGAGGCCGACGAGGCTGGGGAGGCGTGAGGCGCGGGGCGGTGCTGTGCGGGGCGGGACTCAAAGGGGCAGCCGCGAGGCGGGCGCAGGCGACGCAAGCACCGCAACGAGGGAGCGAACGGAGTGAGCGACCGAGTGAGGAGCGCAGCGAGCGTGCGCCCGCCTCGCGGCTGGGGCTTTGGCGGTGTTCGCCGCCGATCCACTCTCGATTATTTATAACGGGCGGTTAGGGCTTCGGCGGTAGTCACTGTCGATCTGCTGGCGTCGATTCATAAACAGGCGGCTGGGACTTTGGCGATTCCCGGTGGTCCGCGGCCGCTCATTTATAAATAATCCCACGAGACGAGGCGCGTCGCTCTCAGTTCAGCGGCAACTGCTTATAAATGCGAACTCATCGAAATCGACGCCGGACTGCCGAACCGCGCCGACAGTCCCGACGGCCGTCACTCGCTGATGAAGTACCGGTAGCCACCGAGCGCGACGGCGAGGACGGCGGCGGCCGCGCCAACGAGGAACAGCGCGGTGCTGCCGGAGTCGTAGCCGTACGGGACGGCGAGGTCGGTCCACCGGTCCAACGCGAGGAGGGCGACCGCGAGGAGGGCGACGGCCGCGCCGACGGCCCTCCCGAGCGGGGAGTTCGATCGGCTGCCGGGCATACGCGGCGATTCCGGCCTTCAACTGAAGTATTTTCCGGCGTAACGGATGCTGCCGCCCGAACGGGGGTCGACCCGACCGCTCACCAGAAGCCGCCGTCGGAGTCGTCCGGTCCGCCTGCCTCGCCCGGACCTCCCGGTCCGCGGGGTCCGCTCGGCCGCGGGTCGGGGTTGATCTCGACGGGCTCCGCCTCCGCTTCCGGATCAATCTCTCGCCCCTCCTCGTAGCGGACGAACGAGAGGTAGAACGGCTCGCCGCAGCCGACGCCCTCGGCGTCGGGTTCCCGGTACGGCTCGTCGCCGCCGACGTCGGTGCCCCGCACGCCGTCGTGCGGGTCCCAGTCGACGCCGTCGCTCTCGCCGCAGACGAACCGGACGCCGTCGGCCTCGACGGCAGTGTCATCGCTCTCACCGTCCTCCTCCCCGTCGAACGGCTCCGTGGGCGCGACGTACGTCCATCCCTCCAGCGGGTACGGCGTCACCGACTTGTCCGCGAGATACCCCTCGCGGTCGAGCGCGACGAGCGTCCCGCAGTGCGGACAGTAGTACGTGACCGGGTAGCTCATACGCCTCGTACGGTATCCATTTATAAACAGCCGTCGCCGCCGCGTCAGCTATTTGATCGTCCGGGGCGACGTTCCGACATCTCATCCGATACCCCCGCTGACGGCTCGGACGCATCGGACGGTCCCTCTGGCCTCGTCACGCGACGACGCCTCCTCTACGGCGCCGCGGGTGGAATCGGCCTCCTCGGGGGCGGCGGCCTCTACGTCGCGAACGCGCTCGACGGCGACGCCGGCGGGTACGAGGCGCCCGAGACGCAGCCGATGGTGTCGACGCGGGGGCGCCTCGACGCCGGCGACCCGACGGAGCGGTCGGGGGCGTGGGCGTTCGACGGGGCCGACTCCGTGGTCCTGTTCGTCCACGGTCTGGGGGCGGACGCGGAGTCGGCCCGAGATCTGGCGTACACCGCTCGGCTCGGACTCGCGGCGGCGAAGGAATCCAGCGAAGAGACCAGCGCCCGCCCCGTGATCGGCTACTCGTGGGCGTCCAACGTCGACTGGGGACCGGCCAAGGAGACCGCCGACGCCAACGGCGTCCCGCTCGCCGATTGGCTGACCGCCTGGGCGGACGAGGACGGCCGACCTGTCCACCTGTTCGCCCACTCGCTCGGCGCCCGCGTGACGGGCGCGGCGCTCCGCGAACTCGCCGACTGCGGGCGGCCGGACGCCCTCGCCTCGGTCTCGCTGTTCGGCGGCGCGATCCCGCGCGACAGCGCCGCCGTCGACGGCCGATACGGCCCCGCGATCGCGGCGATCGACGCACCGGTCTACAACTTCCACAGCCGGAACGACCGCGTCCTCGGCTGGGTGTACCGCGCCTCGGACCGGACGCGAGCGGTCGGGCACGGCGGGCTCGCTGAGGGCGCGACGGCGCCCGACAACTACGCCGACGTCGACGTCACCGACCTGGTCGCGGACCACTACTCGTACGTCGAGCCGGAAGAGGGGTGTCTGCCGCGCGCGGTCGACCGACTCGGGTTCGAGTAGTCCGCCGGGCGCCTCGGCGCGCCGGCGGCGATTCGCTGCGCCGCCGGCTCGCCCCCGGAACCCCTTTTACCGGCGCGGCCGACCGTTCGGGCATGATCGACGAGACCGTCGCCGAGATCCGGGCGATGCGGACCCACAGCACGTCGGCGGTGGCCGTGAAGGCGACGCGGTCGCTCGCGGACCTGCTCGACCGCGAGTACGTGACCGTCGACGAGTTCGAGCGCGACCTCGAACACAACGCGGGCGTGTTGCGCCGGTCGAACCCCTCCCACGCCGCGCTTCACAACGCGATGCGCGACGTTGAGCGCTCCATCGTCGGCGAGGCGACGAGCGTCGAGGGCGCGAAGCAGCTGCTGGAGGACGTGATCGCCCGCGTCGTCGACGACATCGAGACGGCGAAGGGAGAAGCCGCCGCCAACGCCGCCGAGCGCATCGAGGACGGCGACACGCTGCTCGTCCACGACTACTCGACGACGGTGCTGGAGGCGATCGAGAACGCCGCGCGCGACGGCGCCCACCTCACCGTCTACGTCACCGAGGCGCGCCCGCGCACACTCGGCCGCAAGACCGCTCGCGTCCTCGCGGGGATGTCCCGCGTCGAGACGCGGATGGTCGTCGACGGCGCGATGGGGTACGCCCTCCGGGACTGCGACCGCGTCCTCCTCGGGATCACTTGCATCACGGGCGGCACCTACTACAACCGGATCGGCACCTTCCCCCTCGTGGTCACCGCCCGCGAGCTCGGCGTCCCCGTCACCGCGGTCGGCTCGGGCGCGAAGACCATCGAGGAGTTCCGCTTCGAGAACGAGTTCCGCGACGCCGTCGAGGTGATGCGCGAGCCCGTCGAGGACGTGGAGATCGAGAACCCCAGCTACGACGCAACGCCGATCGGGATGATCGACACCGTGATCACCGACGACGGCGTCCGGAACTGAGCGGGCCACGGGCAAGTCGCGCGTGCCGCACCGGTCACCGTCGTACTTTTCGGGCGTCGCCGCAGCCGCTCGAACGCCGCGTAGCCCGTCGAACGACTCCGTGCGGCCCAAAACGCTTTGTGCGTGTACCGTGTTAACAGATACAATGAGCGTTCATCCGGGTTCGACGGCGGTCTTTCAGATTCCAGATCAGGGGGTGACGGGCGCGAACTGCGGGAGCGGCTGGTGCGAGCTGTGGGCGGTCGCGACCGAGCCGGGAGTGATCACGGCGGTCGCGCTCGCCGGCGTGCTCGCGCTGCTGGCGTTCGCGTACGTCCGCGACGCCGAGTCGGCCTGTCGCAGCGAGCGGCGCCGCGTCCTCGACGAGCGGGACGCGTTCGAGTCGTTCGCCGACCGGGTCGCGGGGATCGACACCGTCTCCGTCGCGACGGACGCGACGCCCTCCGGCGTGCCCGCCGGCGCGCTCCGCGGACTCGACGGCCCGGGCGGCGGCCGGCGCCCCGGAAACGGGCCGGCGGGCGACAACGGGACGCTGAGGCGGGTGATGGCCGCGTACCACGACACCGTGTTGTCGCTGCCCCACTACCGGGCCGAGTACGACGAAACGGCCGCAGAGAGCCTGGCCGCCGAGCTCGGCCCAGACACGGCGACCGCGCTGGCGTCCGACGGGGGGTTGTCCGCCGGCACCCGGTCGGCGCTCGTCGACCGGAGCCGCCGCGCCGCCGAGGCGCGCGAGCGACTCGTCGACGCGATAGACGAGGAGATCGGTGAGCTGGGCGACCGAGAGGCGACGCTGTCGTCGATCGACCGCCGCCGCCGCCGGCTGCTCGGTCACTTGGAGGGGATCCGGTCCGGCCGCGAGACCGACGCGGCGATCGACGTCTGGAACCGGCTGGCGGAGCTCGAAGAGGAGTGCGACGACCTCGCCGCCGATCGCCAGCGCTCGCTGGACGACCCGCCGCTGACCCCCGAAACGGCGCTCGACGGCGACCGCGAGCGCCCGTTCTACGACTACCTCTACGGCTCCACCGACGGGCCGCGCTACCCGATCCTCGCGCAGATCGCGGAGGTCGCCGACGGCATCCGGGCGGACAGAGACCGCGTCGGCACCCGGATCGCCGGCGGCCGCTGACCGCTTGGTAGTCGCTGTTCGCCCGCTGTTCGCCCACTGACCGCTCACTGACCGCCCACTGACCGCCCACTGACCGCCCACTGACCGCCCACTGACCGCCCACTGACCGCCCACTGACCGCCCACTGACCGCTCACTGACCGCTCACTGACCGCCCAGCGGCCGCTCCGAGCGGAGAGAAACTCAAAACTACCGGATTGTTTATGAAGGTAGGGCGGGACTGAGCGTGTATGAGTTGGCAAGCGGCGGAACGAGCGTTCACGGACGACGCGGTCGCCCGGGAGACGCTCTCCGAGATGTTCGAACGCACCGCGGAGCGACACGCGGACCGGATCGCGCAGCGGTACAAGGGGGGGATCCACGACCGGTCGCTCGTCGCCGCCGGGGTCGTTCCGGAGGCGCCCGCGGGCGAGTACGCCGACCTGACGTACGCCGAGATGCGCGGGATCGTCCGGAACCTCGCCGCGGGCTTCCGCGAACTCGGCGTCGACGACGACACGCGGGTGGCGATGTACTCGCAGACGCGCATGGAGTGGGCCCAGACAGACTTCGCGGCGCTGGCCGCGGGCGCCGTCGTGACGACGGTCTACGCCTCCTCGTCGCCGAGGCAGTTGCGGTACCTGCTGGAGGACCCCGAGGCGACCGTCGTCGTCGCCGAGAGCCGCGAGATGCTCGAGGACGTGCTCGCGGTGCGCGGCGACCTCGAACACGACCTCGACGCGGTCGTGACCGTCGACGACGTGGACACCGACGCGATCTCGGCCGCGGACGTCGGGGTCGACGCCGACGCGCTCGACGACGGCGCCCTCGACGACGTGTACACCCTCGGCGAGGTCCACGAGCGCGGCGCCGACGCGTTCGACGAGGCGACCTACGAGGGGTGGATCGACGCGGCCGACGTCGGCGACCTCGCCAGCCTCATCTACACCTCCGGCACCACCGGGAAGCCGAAGGGCGTCCGCCTCACGCACGCGAACTTCCGCGACAACGTCTCGCAGTGTTACCGTCGGTTCGCCGACCGACCCGACCGCGACCCGGGGGTACCCGGTATCTCCGCGGAGACGACCACCCTCTCGTTCCTCCCGCTGGCGCACGTCTTCGAGCGGATGGCGGGCCACTACATGATGTTCGCCGCCGGCGCGACGGTCGCGTACGCGGAGAGCCCCGACTCGCTCCGGGAGGACTTCGGGCTGGTGCGCCCGACGACGACGACCAGCGTCCCGCGCGTCTACGAGAAGCTGTACGACGCGATCCGCGAACAGGCGGCCGAGTCGCCAGTGAAGGAGCGCATCTTCGAGTGGGCGGTCGGCGTCGGCCGCGCGCACCACGAGGCCGACGACCCCGGGCCCCTGCTCGACGCCAAGCGCGCGGTCGCCGACCGGCTCGTCTTCTCGTCGGTCCGGGACGCGATCGGCGGCAACGTCGACTTCTTCATTTCGGGCGGCGGGTCGCTGTCGGCCGAGCTGTGCGCGCTGTACCACGCGATGGACCTCCCGATCTTGGAGGGGTACGGGCTGACGGAGACGTCGCCGGTGATCTGCGTTAACCCGCCCGAGCGGCCGCAGGTCGGCACCATCGGCCCCCCGGTCGTGAACACCGAGATCGCGATCGACGGCTCCGTCGTGGGCGAGGAGGTCGCGGACCTGGCCGGCGACGTGGGCGAACTCCTCGTCCGCGGCCCGCAGGTGACGGACGGCTACTGGAACCGCCCGGACGCGACCGCGGAGGCGTTCGTCGACGCGGACGACCTCCCCGACGACGTCGTCACCGCCGGGACCCCGGCCGACGAGCGCGTCGGCGTCGACGGGAAGGGATCCGACGGCGCGGACGACGACAGGGCGGCCGAAGACGCGGCGGCGGCCGCCGCGGAGCCGTGGTTCCGCACCGGCGACATCGTCCAGCTCAGGCCGGACGGGTACGTCGCCTTCCGCGAGCGCGCCAAGCAGCTGCTCGTGCTCTCGACCGGGAAGAACGTCGCCCCCGGACCGATCGAAGACCGGTTCGCCGCGAACGAGTTCGTGGAGCAGTGCGTCGTCCTCGGGGACGGCCGGAAGTTCGTCTCCGCGCTCATCGTGCCGAACTTCGAGAAGATCGCGGCGTGGGCCGACGCCGAGGGGATCGACCTGCCCGACGAGCACGCGGCGATCTGCCGCGACGACAGGGTCCGCGAGCGGATTCAATCGGAGGTCGACCGCGTGAACGAGGAGTTCGAGTCGTACGAGAAGATCAAGCAGTTCCGGCTCGTCGAAGAGGAGTTCACCGAGGACAACGACCTGCTCACGCCGACGATGAAAAAGAAGCGGCGGAACATCTTAGACCGGTTCGCCGACGAGGTCGAACTGATCTACGAGGAGGACTAATGCCGTCCGTCTCGGCGGGTCTCCCGAGAAAGTCCTAAACGTCGGGAAGGAGTACCGCACTCGATGACCTCCCTGACCCCCCGCGTCGGATTCGCCGCGCTCGGCGTCCTCTCTGCCGGGCTCGGCGCCGGACATCTGGCGCTCCAGGGGAGTGGCGTGGGCTCGCTGCTCGAGTCGGCGCTGATCGTCGGGCTCTCCGGCTTCGTCTTCTACACGGTGTACGACCTGCCCGACTGGGGAATCTCGGTGTCCGGCCGGTGGCGGGCGGTCCGGATCGCCGCCCTGACCGCCCTCTCGTTCGCCGCGCTCGCCGGCGTCGTCTGGCTCATCTGGCTGCTCGAACACCACGCGTTCAAGCTTTCCTTTCTGATCTCGTTCGCCGCGAGCCTCGGCGCGGCGGTCGGGTCTCGTGCGGGACCGTACGCGGTGAAGGCCGACGAACAGCTCGCCGAAGCGCAGGAGCTCGCCACCCTGCTCTCCATCAACGACCGCGTGCTGCGCCACAACATCCGCAACGAGCTGTCGGTCGGGCTCGGCTACCTCGACGGGATCGAGGACGTCGAGGACGACGCGGAGGTCGCGGAGCGGGCGGCGATCGCTCGGACGCACCTCGAAGCCCTCGTCGAGACGAGCGAGCGGACCCGCCGGATCGCGTCGATCTGGCGGACCGAGTCGCGCCAGTCCTTCGACCTCGTCGCCGTCGTCGAGGAGCGAGTAGCGGAGTTGACCGCGGAGGCGCCCGGCGTCGCCGTCCGGACGGAGCTGCCGGACCGCTGTCTCGTCCGTGCGCACCCGTCGCTCCCGCTCGCGATCGAGGAGGCGCTGCGGAACGCGATCGAACACAACGACGACGACGTGACGGTCACGGTGCGCGTGGATCGGGACGACGACGCGACGACCCTCTCGATCGCGGACACCGGGCGGGGGATCCCGGAGATCGAACGGGAGACGCTCCGGAACGCCGAGGAGACGCCGCTGGAACACACCGAGGGACTCGGGCTGTGGCTGATATACTGGACCGTGACCCGGGCCGGCGGAACGGTCGAGTTCGCGGAGAACGACCCGCACGGGACCGTCGTCCGGATCCGGCTCCCGGATCACCTCGAATCCGACGGGTCGATCGGCCCGGTCCCGGAGGCCGTCGGACTCGGCGATCGGGCGGAGAGGCCTTCCGGATGGAGCGACTCTGACTTCGCCGGAACCGGGAGAACGGACCCGGATCAGGACGGGCCCGCCTGAGCCGACGCCCCGGAGAAATACCGCTGGCGACGTGGCTCGGGTCGTTACGCCGACGAAGCCGTCGATTCCGGCCGGTCGTCGCGCTCGACCGAATCGCCGTCGACCGGGTCGCGCTCGATCTCGACCGGGTCGCCGAACGCGTACACCGTGTTGTGGCCGGTCACCTCGACGGTGAGGAAGTCGCCGACCTCGACGCCGCGATCGGTCGCGTTCTGGACGATGATCTGTCGGTAGGCGCCGTCGCGGCACTTCACGGAGTCGCCGGTCCCCTCCTCGACGACGAGCGCCTCGAACGTCTCGCCGACCATCGACTCGTACGCCTCGCCGACGACCTCCATCTTCAGCTCGGACATCGCCTTCGAGCGCTCCTTCTTGACGGTCCCGCCGAGCCCCTTCATGTCGGCGGCGTCGGTGCCGGGGCGCTTCGAGAAGCGGGTGACGTTGATCTTCTCGGGGCGGACCTCGGCGAG
Source organism: Halorubrum distributum JCM 13561 (assembly GCF_000337395.1). Classification (NCBI taxonomy): domain Archaea; kingdom Methanobacteriati; phylum Methanobacteriota; class Halobacteria; order Halobacteriales; family Haloferacaceae; genus Halorubrum; species Halorubrum distributum. The sequence continues at coordinate 11,172 of NZ_AOJF01000021.1, read as the reverse complement.
CAGGTCCATCGACAGCTCGTGGTCGGCCTCGTCCTCGGTGGGGAAGCCGACGATGAAGTCGGTCGAGAGCGTCCAGTGGTCGAGGCGGTCGTCGAACGTCTCGACAACCTCGCGGAACTTCTCGACGCGGTGCTGCCGGCGCATGTCTTCCAGCACGTCGTCGGAGCCCGACTGGACGGGTGCGTGGATGAAGTCGTACAGCTCCTCGTTCTCGGCGAACACGTCGGCGAGCTCCTCGTGGATCCCGTGGATCCCGCCGGGGTTCGCCATCCCCAGCCGGACCCGGAACTCGCCGTCGATGTCGCAGATGCGGTCGAGCAGCTCCGGGAGCTTCCGGTCGCCGTTATCCCAGCCGTAGACGCCCGTGTCCTGGCCGGTGACGCGGATCTCCTTCGCGCCGGCGTGGACCAGGGCCCGGGCCTTCTCGACGTTCTCCTCGACGGACGGGGAGTCGACGCGGCCGGTGGCGAACTTGGTGATACAGTACGAGCAGTTGCTCATACAGCCGCGCGCGATGGGGAGGATGCCGACGACGCCGTCGAGGACCGGCTCGGCGTCCGGCGTGACCGTCGGGCACTCGCCGTTGAGGACGTAGGAGGGGACCTCGTCCCAGTGGAGAATCTCGGCGTCGACGTCCGCGTCGGCGAACATCTCGCCCTGCGCGAGCGCCATACAGCCGGTGACGACGAGCTCGGCCGTCATATCCGACAGCTCCTCGGCGCGGCGGAGCATGTTCCGCTCGGTCTTCTCGACGACGGTACAGGTGTTGAGGATGGCGACGTCCGCGTCTTCGGGGCCGTCGGCCGGGCGGTGCCCCCCGTCGCGGAGGGCGCGCTCGATCTCCCGGCTCTCTCCCCGGTTCGAGCTACAGCCGTAGGTTTCGATGTGGTACGTCGCCATCGGAGTGAGTTTGCTACCGGTCCCGGGGGCAAAAGCGCGACGGATCGGGGCGTCGGTGGGACGAGGCGAGCACCTTCGGGCCTCAGTCCTCGGCGACAGCGGCGGCCGGCGCGTCGGCATCGGAGGCCGACTCGGCGGTCGCCTCCGGCTCGTCGACGGGATCGCGCTCCGCGGGCGGCACGGCCTGGTAGACGGAGCGGCGGGCGTCGCGGGGGCACAGCCCCTCCTCGACGAGCCCGACCTCGGTGAGCTTCTCGACCGCGAACCGGACGGTGCGCGTCGAGAGGCGGGTCTCCTCGGCGAGGCCGGTCTGGTCGAACCTCCCCTCCGCGTCGAGCACGTAGTAGACCAGCTTGGCGCTCGGCGGGAGCGGTTCGAGCAGCTTCCGGGTACCTTCGTCCATACGTTACGTACAGGGGCGATTCGCGCATAACCGTGGCCCGCCTGTGCGCCGTCCGCGCACGCCAACCCGGTTTTTATATACCAGCTTGCTGGCGGAACTCGAACCGAGCGCCATCGTCGCCGTCGATCGACAGCTCCCAGCCGTGCGCGGTCGCGATCTCGCGCACGATCGCGAGGCCGAACCCCGTCCCGTTCGACGCGCTCGAACGGCCGTACTCCGTCGCCGCCTCCGGGTCGATGTCGAAGCCGGCCCCGTCGTCGGCGACGTAGAATCCGTCCGGGAGCGACCCGACGGAGACGGTGAGGTCGGCGGCGTCGGTGTCGCCTTCGGCGTCGGTGTCCGAGCCGAGCTCGGCGCTGTCGTCGGGCTCCGACCGACTGTTCGCGGACCCGTGTTCCACACTATTTATAAACAGGTTCTCGAACAACGTGCGGAGCCGCTCCGGGTCCGCCTCGACCGCGGCCGTCGCCTCGGAGACGTCGAGCGTCGCGTCGTCGGTGTCGACGGTGCGCCACGCGCGTTCGGCGGCCTCGTCCAGCGGGACGGACTCGATCTCGTCGACCGTCCGGCCCTGCCGAGCCAGCGCGAGGAGGTCGTCTATCAGCTGGCTCATCCGGTCGTGCGCGTCCTCGGCCCGGTCGAGCTCTTCGATGACGGCGGCGTCGTCCGTCAGCGACCGGGCCAGGTCGGTCCGCCCGGCGGCGACGTTGAGCGGATTCCGGAGGTCGTGGGAGACGAACCCCGCGAACTTCTCCAGCCGGTCGATCTCCCGCTGGAGCGCGGCGTCGCGGTCGCGGAGCTGCTCGGTCCGCTCGGCGTGGTCGAGCGCGACCGTGACGTTCGCGGCGAGGACGCGGGCCAGCTGGAGGTCCGTCTCGTCGAAGAAGCCCGGTTCGCGCGCCCCGAGCGGCATCGCGCCGTGGTCGCCGAGCGGCACGACCAAGAGGCTCCTGAGTTCGCCGTACCCGACCGCGGTGTCGACCGCGGCGAGGTCGTCGACCACGACCGGCTGACCCGTCTCGAACGCCTCCCAGACGCGGCCGTCGCCCGGACCGAACGCCGGCCTGTCACCGAAGGCCTCCGTCGCCTCCTCGCTTATCGCCGTCGGGCGGAGGACGTTCGCCTCGGGGTCGTACAGCCGGACGCCGCTGTTCGGGAACTCGAGGATATCGATCGCCGCACGGGACGCCAGCGCCGCGATGTCCGCGCGGTCCTCGCCGCCGAACATCTCGCGGGTCGTCGCGTGGAGCCGGCGCAGCGTCCGCTCGACGCGCTTCTGGTCCTCGATGTCGGCGTAGACGCTGTAAATGACGGTCTCGCCCGACTGTTTGACGGGAATGACGTGGAGGATGAAGTCGCGCATCCCGTCGGCGGTCCGGCGGCGGACCTGGCGCCGCGATGGCTCGTCGCGTTCGAGCACCGCCTCCGGTTCGAGCCGCTCGGCGGCGGCCGGGATGATCGCGTCCCGAACCTCCTCGTACCCGCTGTCGGCGCCGTACCCGAACGTGCGCTCGAACGCCTCGTTGGCGGCGTCGAGGCGGCGACCATCCTCGCCGAGGGCGACGGTGCGGACAGCCGGGAGCGGTAGGTCGTGGAACAGCGCCGTCAGCCGGTCGCGCTCCCGTCGGAGCTCGGCCTCCGTCTCGATCCGCTCGATCGCGTTCGCGGCGTGCGAGGCGATCAGTTCAGCGAACTCCACGTCGCGCTCGTCGAACGCGGCGTAGCCGTCGGAGACTGCCTGTAACACGCCGTGCGAGCCGATCGGAACGCTGATCGCCGACCGAATGTTGTCGGCGACCGGGTCGGCCACCGCCGATCCCTCCCGTCGGTCGGTCCCGGATGCGGACCGGCCCGGAGAGGAGGGGTCCTCCAGTTCGTCCGGGTCCGCGGGGTCGACGCTGAGGTTGTCGACCACGATCGTCTCCTGGTCGGCGACCGTGGTCCCGACGACGCCCTCGCCGACGTCGAACGTCCGGACCTCCGCCTCGGTGACGCTCTCTGAGAGGACCGCGGGGACGACCCGGTCGCCGCGCCGGCGGGCGGTGACGCAGCGGTCGAACTCGAGGATCTCCTCGGCCGCGTCGACCGTGCGCTCGAACACCGTCGAAACCTCGGTCACGGACGCCAGCGCCGTCGCGAACTCGTGGATCGCCGTGACCTTCGCGTTCACCTCGCGGAGGTCGCGCTCCGCTCGGCGCCGGCCGAGCGCGTTCGCGACGCTGTTCGCGAGCATCTCGTAGCGGTCCCGCCCGGCGCCCTTCTGGAGGTAGTCGGTGACGCCGGCGGAGATGGCCTCGCTCGCGATCTCCTCGCTCCCCTTGCCGGTGAACAGCACGAAGGGGATCCCGGGGTCGAGCTCGCGGACCGATTCGAGCAGTTCGAGCCCGTCGGCCCCCGGCATGTCGAAGTCGCTGACGACGCAGTCGACGCGCTCGCTCCGGACCGCGTCGAGCGCCTCGTCGGGGGACGTGCGAGTGATCGGCTCGATGCCGTCCACGAGTCGCTCGACGTGAGTGGCGGCGAGGTCGGCCGCCCCGGGCTCGTCGTCGACGAACAGGACGCGGGTCGCGCCCTCGGTCGGTCCCGACGCGTCGGTTTCGGCCGCGCCGGCGTCGGGCGGCGTCTCGTCGGGACCCGAATTCATGTGCGTGTGTTACCCTACCGCTAATTTTAGCTTTCGCTCCGACTACCGATATTGAAAACCGGAGTCCGAGCCGAAACCGGAGCCGACGGGGGACGCGATGCGTCGCGAGGCGCCCTAAAGGAAGTCCTCGACGTGGTCGGCGACCTCCTCAGGGGTGTCGCCGACGGGGACGCCCGCGTCGTTGAGCGCGTCGATCTTCGACTGCGCGGTGCCCGTACCGGAGCCGGAGACGATGGCGCCCGCGTGGCCCATGCGCTTGCCCGGCGGCGCCGTGCGCCCGGCGATGAAGCCGGCGACCGGCGTGTCCATGTGCTCGCCGATGAACTTCGCGGCCTGCTCCTCGTCCTCGCCGCCGATCTCGCCGCACATCACGACGGCGTCGGTGTCGGTGTCGGCCTCGAACGCCTCGAGGGCGTCGACGAAGGAGGTACCGATGATCGGGTCGCCGCCGATGCCGATCGCGGTCGACTGGCCGAGCCCGCGCTCGGTGAGGTTGTCGACGACCTGGTAGGTGAGCGTGCCGGAGCGGGAGACGAGCCCGACGTTACCCTCGGAGAAGATGTTGCCGGGGAGGATGCCGAGCTTCGCCTCGCCGGGGGTGATGATGCCCGGACAGTTCGGGCCGATGAGGCGGGTGTCGGTCTCGCTCAAGCGCTTGTTCACCTTCGCCATGTCCTGCGTCGGGATCCCCTCGGTGATCGCGACCGCGAGGTCGAGGTCCGTGTCGAGCGACTCGAAGATCGCGTCGGCGGCGAACGCCGGCGGCACGAAGATGACGGAGGCGTCCGCGTCCTCCGCCTCGACCGCCTCGTGGACGGTGTCGTAGACGGGGACGCCGTGGACCTCCTGCCCGCCCTTGCCGGGCACCGCGCCGGCGACGACGTTGGTGCCGTACTCGATCATCTGGCCGGCGTGGAACTTCCCCTCCCCGCCGGTGATCCCCTGGACCACCACTCTGGTGTCGTCGTCGACGAAAATGCTCATTGGGTCACCTCATCCGCGTTCTTCACCGCGCGCTGGACCGCGTCCTCCAGCGTCTTCTCGACCTCGACGAGGTCGGTGTTCAGAATCTCCATCCCCTCCTCGGCGTTCGTGCCGGCGAGCCGGACGACCACCTTCTTGGGGATCTCGTCGAACTGCTCGAGCGCCTCGTTGATCCCCTTGGCGACCTCGTCGCCCCGGGTGATCCCGCCGAAGATGTTGAACACGACGGCGTCGACGTTGTCGTCGGAGAACACCATGTCGAGCGCCTGCGTGACGCGCTCGGCCTTCGCGCCGCCGCCGATGTCGAGGAAGTTGGCGGGCGAACCGCCGTAGTAGTCGACCAGGTCCAGCGTCGTCATCACGAGCCCGGCGCCGTTGCCGATGATGCCGACGTTGCCCGAGAGGCGGACGTAGTCGAAGCCGTACTCGCCGGCCTTGCGTTCGAGGTCGTCCTCGTAGGACTCCTGGGCCATCTCGGCGAGGTCCGACTGGCGGAACAGCGCGTCCTCGTCGATGTTCATCACGGCGTCCGCGGCGACCACGTCGCGGTCGCCCGTGATCATGACCGGGTTGACCTCGATCTCGGAGGCGTCGTTCTCCTCGTAGAGGTCGTACAGCGTCGAGAGGATCGAGGCCACGTCGAGCGCGACGTCGGCGTCGACGCCGGCCTCGTAGACGACCTTGCGGGCCTGATACGGGTGGAGCCCGAACGCGGGGTCGACGTGCTCGCGCGCGATCGCGTCAGGGTTCTCCTCGGCGACCTCCTCGATGTTCACGCCGCCCTCGGTCGACACCATCAGGACCGGCTTCCCCTCGCCGCGGTCCATCGTGACGCCGACGTACAGTTCGTCGACGAAGTCGACGCCCGCCTCGACGAGGACCTGATCGACCGTGTAGCCCTTCAGGTCCATGCCGAGGATCTCCTCGGCGTACTGCTCGGCCTCCTCGCGGTCGGTCGCGATCTTGATCCCGCCGGCCTTGCCGCGGCCGCCCACGTGGACCTGCGCTTTGATCGCGGCCGGGTAGCCGATCTCGTCGACGGCGTCGAGGGCCTCGTCGACGCTCGTCGCGAGCCGGGAGTCCGGAACCGGGATCCCGGCGTCCGCGAAGAGAGACTTCGCTTGATACTCGTGAAGTTTCATCCGTGTGGGATCGGTACCGACATCGGCTTAAATGGTTCCGATCCGGCGCGAACGCTCCCCCCGACGCCCGCGGGCGAAACGCGAACGTTGGGTCCCTTAGTCCTCGTCGCCGAGAATGACGCGGTGGGTCATCGCCTCGGGGTCGAGCACCTCGTCGGCCTCCTCCTCGGTGAGGTAGCCGGCCTCGACGGCGGCCTCGCGGACGCTTTTGTCCTCCTTCAGGGCCGTCTTCGCGACCTTGCTGGCCTTGTCGTAGCCGATCGCGGGGTTCAGCGCGGTCGCCAGCGCCATCGACTGCTCCACGCGTGTCTCGCAGTGCTCCTCGTTGGCCTCCAGCTTCCCGACGAAGCGCTCGCCAAACGTCTCGGCGACGTTCGAGAGCAGCTCCGCGGACTCGAGGAAGTTGTGCGCGATGACGGGCTTGTACAGGTTCAGGTCGATCTCGCCGCGGGCGGCGCCCGCGGAGACGGCGGCGTCGTTGCCGACGACCTGCTTGTGGACCTGGTTGACCGACTCCGCGACGACCGGGTTGATCTTCCCGGGCATGATCGAGGAGCCGGGCTGGTTCTCCGGCTGCTCGACCTCGCCGAGGCCGTTGCGCGGGCCGGAGGCGAGCAGCCGCAGGTCGTTGGCCATCTTGTTCAGGCTGCCGGCGATCGTCTTGAGCGCGCCGTGGCCCTCCGCCATCGCGTCGTGGGCGGCCTGCGCCTCGAAGTGGTTCGCCGCCTCGCGGAACTCCGTCCCGGTCTCGTCGGAGATGTACTCCGCGGCGAGCTCGGGGAACTCGGGGTGGGTGTTGAGCCCGGTCCCGACAGCGGTGCCGCCGAGGGCGAGCTCGCGGAGGTTCGACTGGACGCCCTCGGCGCGCTCGATCCCCTTCGCGACCTGCGTCCGGTAGCCGCTGAACTCCTGGCCGAGCCGGATCGGGGTGGCGTCCTGGAGGTGCGTTCGCCCGGTCTTGACGACGCCGTCGAACTCGGTCTCCTTGGCCTCGAGCTCGGCGTGGAGCGTCTCCAGCGCGGGCACGAGGTCCTTCTCGACCGCCTCCAGCGCGGCGACGTGCATCGCCGTCGGGATCACGTCGTTCGACGACTGGCCGTAGTTGACGTGGTCGTTGGGGTGGACAACGCGGTCGCCGATCTCCGCGCCCGCGATCTCGGCCGCGCGGTTGGCGATCACCTCGTTGGCGTTCATGTTCGAAGAGGTGCCGGAGCCGGTCTGGAACACGTCGACCGGGAACTGGTCGTCGTGCTCGCCCGCGATCACCTCGTCGGCGGCGGCGACGATGGCGTCGGCGGTACCCTCGTCGATGAGGTCGAGGTCCCGGTTCGCCTGCGCGGCGGCCTTCTTCACGACGCCGAGCGCGCGGATGAACCGCCGGCTCATCGGGATCCCCGAGACGGGGAAGTTCTCGACGGCGCGCTGGGTCTGTGCGCCCCAGTAGGCGTCCGCCGGCACCTGCATCTCGCCGAGGCTGTCCTCCTCCGTGCGGTAGTCGTCACCCATGCGCCGACCTTCCCGCGAGACGCTGTAAAAGGTACTGGAAGGCGCCAGCGCGCGGGAATATGCGAACGAGTACCGAATTGGGTGGTAGCATGCGACACGGGTCAGGGCGGCCGGGAAAATCGAACAAAAACGGCCGAAAATCGGCGCAAACGCTTCGCCCTTATATATCGCTCCGTCGGCAACGGCCGGGCGCACATGAGCTCGAACGACTCTGCGATCGGCACGGCGCTCGACCGCGACACGGTCCGGTCGACGAGCAAGCTCCTGATCGGCGCGCTGGCGGTGGTGGGCGTCCTCGCCGTCGTCACGCTCCTGCCGGGCGTCGACCGGCTCGTCCCCTTCGCGCCCGTGACGTTCGCCGCGGTCGCGACCGCCGTCGTCGCGCTCGCGGTGGCGGGCATCCTCCTGTACGCCGCGCCCAAGTTCGCGCTGCTGACGCGCCTGGCGCTCGGCGAGGCCGACGCGGAGGGGGACGCTCGCCCGGACCGGATCGTCGAGAACGCGGGCGGCGTGGTCCACTGGCTCGTCGTCTTCGGGGCCGTCCTCGTCGCGTACCGCGGGCTCGCCGGCGTCGCGGTACCGGTGTTGAACGGCGCCGCGTGGGCGTACGACGCCGCGTTCCTGTTCGTCGCGCTCGTCCCCGTCGTGTTCCTGGTCGCCCGCCTGACGGTCACGGTCGACCCGCTCGCCGAACTGGTCGCCGACCGCGTCGCGGGCGACGACGGCACCGCAGATAACGACGGGGCCGGCGAAGACGGCACCGCAGACGGCGACGGGGTCGGCGAAGACGGCACCGCAGATAACGACGGTGCCGGCGGCGACTCCGCGGATAAATCCGACAGGACGACCGCGAGCGAGACTGACGACGGCTGATCGAAGCGTCGACACGTCGGCGCCTTATTTAAATACGAACGGGAGCGTCACGAGCGCCCCGTTGAACCCGAACGCGACCAGCACCAGCAGTCCGAGCGGGGAGTCGTCGCCCGGGTAGGTGGCGAGGACGACGAGCGAACCGACCCCCAGCGCGGCCAGCCCGACCGTAAGCGCGGCATCCGACCACCGGTTCCACGCATCGTCGAGCGCGGGTTCGAGCCGCGCGAGCGGCCAGTCGGGGTCGGAGTCACCGCGGGCGCGGTCGGAGCGGTCGGTCCACGGCGTGTCGTCGGCCGGCTCGTCGAGCCACGCGTCGCTCTCGGCGTCCGGGTCCTCGCTGTTCGCCGGGGTCGACTCGCCTCGGCCGAGCAGCCGCCGGACTCCCGACCGGCCCGCGGCCGCGAGCAGCGTCGCGGTCCCGAGCGCGGCGAGCCCGCCGAGGACGGCCGGGGAGGTGACGCGCGCTTGGAGCGCGAGAAAGAGCGCGACGAACGACAGCAGCGAGACCGCGGCGAGGATCCCACGCGCGGCGCGTGCGAGGTCGGATCGCATCGGTGTGAGGTATTGAAGGGCTTACGACGCGGGTGGGGGTCAGGCGTCGTCGACCGGGAGCAGTCCCGCCTCGCGGAGGTCGTCGTCGAGCGTGCCGTCGCCGTGTTCCGCGTACGCCTCGGGCGTGTACGTCTTGATCTCCAGGGCGTGGACGGACCGCGTCATGTGGTCGCCGACCGCGTCGTACACGCGCTGGTGCTGGTCGACGAGCGACTCGCCCTCGAAGGCGGGCGAGACGACGACCGCGGCGAAGTGGGCGTCCTCGTCCTCGTCGTCGTGGATCCGGGGCGCGGTCACGCGGGCGACCGCGTCAGAGAGGTGCTCCTCGATGAGGTCCGCGACCGCGTCGGGTTCGATGGTCATGGTCCCGGTGGGTCGCGGACGGGCAAAAGTTGACCGGCGTCACTCCGCCGGTTCGGCGTCGAGTTCGGCCCCGACGCCCGTCACGCGGATCCGGTTCGCCTCCACCTCCTCGTAGGTCGCGCCCCACCCGCCGACGGTCCAGCGCCGCTCGCCGTCGTCGACGATCATGGAGGCGGTGCCGGTCAGCGCCAGCACGCTCGGGGCGCGGGCCTCGTCGGCGTCGCCCTCGGAGAGGTTTTCGGCGTCGACGACCTCCCCGGTGATTGTCACGGATCGGTCGCTGTCGGTCTCGCGCCCTTCGATCTCGACGTGGAGAGGTTCGTCTCCGCCGATCCGATCGCGGTTCTCGAGCAGGAACTGCCGGATGTCGGCGTACCGCTTCGGGCCCGTCGCGTCGGCCTCGTACGCGACCGGGGAGGGGATCCACATGAAGAGCAGGAAGTGCCAGAAGAAGACGTACGTGAACGACCGGTTGCGGAGGATGAGGCCGTAGTCCTCGACCGCGGCGGGGTTCGGCGCGAACGCCGTGCGGCGGAGGTCGGAGGTGAGCACGAACGGGCCGGGCCGGGAGAGGCGGTGTGCGACGCTGACGGCGCCCTCGTAGTCGGCGTCGCCGAGCGGCTCGTCGCCGTCGAGGGCGAACATCGTGACGTTGACCGTGACGCCGCGGTCGCGGGCGTCGGCCAGGTCGCCACGAAGCGCGTCGAACTGGTCGGGAGTGAGCGTCGCGTGGATCTGGGTGTCGGCGTCGCGGACGAACGTCCGCGCCGCCTCGAGCACCGTGTCGAACCGCTTGACGATGCTGACCGTCTGGGTGTCCAGCGTGGGCCGCTCGTAGCGGTCCTCGATCTCGGCGGCGGCCGATTCGAGCGCGCTCGCGCGGTCGGTGAGCCCGGAGACGATCGTCTCGGGGTCGGTCGCGCGCGCCTGGAACGTCTCCTGCTCGTACAGCTCCACGTACCCGAAGTCGTCGAGGTCGCGGAGCACGTCGTAGATCCGCGCGTCGGGCACGTCGCTGGCCTGTGCGACCTCGGTCGCGGACGCGGTCCCCAGTCCGAGCAGCGTGACGTACGCGTTCGCCTGATAGTAAGAGAGGTCCGCGGCCTGGAGGGTCTCCAGGAGTTCCTCGGTGTCCATGACGATCGATTAACTACCTCGGTGTATAAAAATCACCGAGACGCTGTCACTTCGCGTCCGGCCGGCACGCCTCACTCGATGTCCGGGTACGGCACGGGCCCGTCGAGGAGGGGGTCGTCGGTCGACGCCATCCAACTCTCCAGTTCGTCGCGCAGTCGGTCGAGGGCGTCGACGTGGGCCGGGTCCGGGTCGCTCGCCTCGGCCGCCGGCTCGAACGGCTTCTTGTCCGAAGCGAGGTTCTCCGACTCGTCCGGGTCGGCTTCGAGGTCGTACAGCTCCTCTGCCGGGCGCTGGGGGACGTGGAACTCCTCGTGGACCTCGCGTCCCGAAGCCGTCGGCGCGACGTCCATCGGGACGAACACCTTCGGCAGCACGGAGAAGTTGCGGACGTACTTGTACCGCTCCGTCCGGATCGCCCGGATCGGGTTGTAGCGGTCGTGCCACGTCATCTCGGCGAAGATCCGGTCGCGCTCGTCGTGCGGTTCCCCGCGGAGCAGCGGCGCGAACGACTCGCCGGAGGCGTCCGTCGGCGGGTCGACGCCGAGCAGGTCCAGCATCGTCGGCGTGAAGTCGACGTTCGTGACGAGCGACTCGTGGACGTTTCCTCCCTCGACGACGCCCGGCTGGTGGACGAGGAGCGCGGTCTCGATCCTGTCTCTTATACACAT
>NZ_AOJF01000020.1:0-20752 GCF_000337395.1 Halorubrum distributum JCM 13561 | reverse complement strand
GGGTCGAGCACCTCGGATATCACCGACCGGAGGTCGGCGACGTCCTCGCGGACCCCGGTCGCGTCCGGGAGGTACGGGAAGTCGTCGAGCGGGAGCGCCTCGGGATCGTACGCGTCGTACGTCTCGTCCGGGAGGTACTCCCGGCGGAACGGCCGGTGCGGCTCCTCGATGCCGATCGAGACGAAGAAGGGGTCGTCGGCGTCCGCGCGCTCGGCGAGGAAGTCGTCGACGACGTCGACCAGATCGAGCGCGCGCTTCGTCCCGCTGTCGACGGTGTCGTAGCCGAGCCGCTCGGGCTCGTCGGGGACCTCGTGCTGGAAGCCCAGCAGGGCGGTGTCGTACCCAGCCGATCGAAGGCGTTTCGGGAGGGTCTCCCAGTCGTCGCCGAGCGCCCAGCCCATGTGCGCGAGCCCCATGACGCCGTTCTCGTGCGGGTAGTAGCCGGTCATCATGCTGGACCGGCTCGGCGAGCACTGCGGGGCCGTACAGAAGCTGTTCGCCATCCGGGCGCCGTCGGCCGCGATCCGGTCGATGTTCGGCGTGTCGACGTCGGCCCCGTAACAGCCGAGGTGTTGGCCGAGGTCGTGACAGTGAACGAGGACGAGATTCGGGCGGCCAGACGTGTCGGAACGGGGATCGGCTCTGTCCGTCATATCCCCCACTACCCCTCGATACGCCCATAAATAACCGTGATCGCGTTCTGTGACCCTCCGATTGTGATTAGTAACTATAGCGGTAATTAATAAGAAAATTTGAAGTAAGTGGGTCGACTGGGTTGGGACGACATGTCCGATGATCGATCCTGTACTACACGGCGGGACGTACTGAAGACGACCGGCACCGCGTCGGTGCTCGGGAGCGTTGCGCTCGCGGGCTGTTCCGGCAACGGTGGCGACGGTGGGGACGGCGGGGACGGCTCCGACGGCAGCGACGGCTCGGACGGCAGCGACGGCGGGAGTAACAGCCTCGAGATCACGGGCGTCTGGTCCGGCGGCGAGCAGGAGTCGTTCAGCAAGGTGATGGACTTCGTGGAGGAGTCGACGGGGATGAGCCTGGAGTACTTCCCGCGCGACACCGACAGCCTGCTCACCGGGACCCTGATGGACTACGAGTCCGGCGTCGCCTCCGCCGACATCGTCGTGATGCCCTCGCCGGCGCGGATCATCTCGGACGCCCAGAACGGCCACCTCGCGCCGGTCGGCGACGCGTGGAACGCCGACGACTTCGCGGTCGACCCGTCGCGGGTCACCGTCGACGGCGAGGTGTACGCCGCGCCGTTCAAGATGGACCTCAAGCCCGGCTTCTGGTACCGGAAGTCGTTCTTCAACGAGCACGACCTCTCGGAGCCGGAGAACTGGGACGAGTTCATGACGCTGCTCGACGACATCTCGGCGATCGAGGGCGTCGACGCGCCGATCGCCTCCGGGAACGGCACCGGCTGGCCGCTCAGCGACATCACCGAGGGCTTCTTCATGCGGCAGGAGGACGGCGCGTCGCTCCAGCAGGGGCTCATCGACGGCGACGCCTCCTTCACCGACGACCGGGTCGCGACGGCGTTCGACGAGATCAAGACCCTCCACGACGAGGGGTACTTCAGCCAGACCCGCGACTTCGGCGTCCAGTACGAGTACTTCTGGGACAACAGCCTCCCGCTGTACTTCATGGGCTCGTTCACGCCGGCGCAGGACGCGGTCCAGGACCCGTCCGACCTCGGCGTCTTCCGGCTGCCCGGCGTCGACGGCATCTCGTCGTCGGTCAACTGGTTCACCGTGCCGACGTACTCGGACAACGTTGACGCCGCCCGCGACGCCCTGAGCTCGTTCGTCTCCGCCGAGGGCCAGCAGGTGTGGGTCGAGGACGGCGGCTTCATCGCCTCCAACACCGAGGTGCCGGACGACGCCTACGAGATCGAAGTGATGGCGAACCTGCCGGACCTCGCCGCCGAGGTGACCGTCGTGCCGGACCTCGACGACGCGCTCGGGAACCCGTTCCAGCAGGAGTTCTGGTCGGTCCTCAAGGGCCTGTGGGCCACGCCCGACACGCCGACCGGGGACATCACCAGCGCGCTCGACGACGCCCACGAGGAGACGCTTAACGACTAACGATGGAGTCGATGTCGACCGCGGACGATCGAGACGACCGCCGCGGGTCGCTGGCGCGGATGTTCGACCCCGAAGAGCTCCGCCGCCGGAACCTCGTCTCGCTCGGGATGGACGTGCTCATCCTCGTGACGACCGGCTTCCTCGCCATCCTCTTCACGATGGGACTCTGGCCATCTGTCATCGGGCTGGTCCCGATAGCGACGCTTCTGTACTTCGGGTGGGCCTCCTCGAAGGCGTTCTTCGTCGCGCAGGTGCTCGCGGTCGGCGCGTTCCTGCTCGGTACCGCGACCGGCGTGCTGCCGTACTGAGACGACCGACGCGGGGTTCCGTTTTCGCTCGCCGTGGACCGGAGTCGCGCTTAGCGCCGTCGCCGGCGCTCACTCCGAGGAGCGATGCCCGGGACCTCTCCTAACCGGGAATTAACGGACGTATCAGACGGGCGCGTGTGACTCCGGCATCTCGAGTGCCGCGACGAGTGCGGAATGAGTGACGCGACTCCCGACGGCGTCGTTCGCGCGTCGTCCGGCTTTGACGCCCTCCCAGAACGCGTCGCTCGGAGCGCGGGTCGACGGGGGCTGAAAAGCGAGTCGCCTCTCGACCCGAGAGCTCCCGCGGCGCAGACTCAGTCGGCCACCGCGGCCACCATCCCCTGCTTGTAGTACCGCTGGAGCGTGACGAACAGGAGGATGGGGACGATCATCGTCAGCACCGAGCCGGCGGCCACGAGCCCCCAGTCGATCTGGAGGCGCCCCTTCATCAGGGGCAGCACCTGCGGCGCGAGCTGGTTCTCGCGGGACCGCATGAACACGAGGGGGAAGAAGAAGGAGTTCCACACCCACGTGAACTGGATGACCGCCACAGAGACGAGCGCCGGGGCGGAGTACGGCAGCACGATGGACTTGAAGATCTGGTAGCGGGACGCGCCGTCGATCCGGGCGGCCTCCTCCAGCTCTTCGGGGAGCCCGAGGAGGAAGTTCCGGAGGAACATGACGACCCACCCCATCCCCCAGCCGATGTGGACCAGGATGAGCCCCATGTACGTGTCGAACAGTCCGGTCTGCCGCAGCGTGTTGTAGTTCCCCATCGCCACCAGCTCCGGCGGCGCCGCCATGACCACGATGAGCAGGAAGAACAGCCCCGTCTTCAGCGGGAAGTCGAAGCGGGCGAACGGGTACGCCACCATCGTCCCGAGCAGCGTCACGGCGAGGACGGACGGGATCGTGACGATGGCCGTGTTCAGCATCGCCTGCCGCATCGGGCCCGACTGGAACGTCCACGCGCGGGCGTAGTTCTCGAAGGTGACGGTGACCGTCTCGAAGTTCCACCAGCCCTGGATGATCTGGTCGAGCGGGCGGACGGAGGCCATGAACAGCCCGATCAGCGGGACCAGCCACAGGAGCGCGACGCCGATGGCGATCGCGTACCGGAGCGCGCGCGGACCGCTCGGCACCGCCGCGCGGGCGCGCTCGAGGAGCGGACGGTCGGAGATCGGTGCGGTCTCCGGCGGCTCGTGGTACACGCGACCGCCGTCGGTCGTCGGCTCGCTGTCGGCCTCGGTCGGATCGTCTGAGTGGGTTGTGTCGGTCATAGTCGATCAGTCCATTGACGCGATGTACCACGCCATCGGGAGCGCGATCACGAGCTCGATGAGCGCGACGACCATCGCCTTGCTGTACTCGATCGGGACGGAGAACGCCGCCTGGTACACCTCGAGCCCGAGCACCGAGAACACCCCGCCGGGGCCCCCGGACGGGCCGCCGGCCGCGTAGACGATGGCGAAGATCCGGATCACCCAGATCATGCTCATGATCACCACGACCGCGGTCACGGGCTTGACGAGCGGCCAGATGATGTCCTTGAACCGCCGGAACCGACCCGCGCCGTCGACGCGGGCCGACTCCAGCAGCGCAGGGTCGATCCCCGCGAGGGCGGAGCTGTACAACAGCATGCTGAACCCGGTCTGGACCCAGACGCCGCCGGCGACCAGCGCGTAGATCGCGATCTGGGGCTCTTGAACCCAGTTCCGGACCATTCCCTCCAGCCCGATCGACCGGAGCAGCCCGTTGAAGATGCCGGCCTGCGGGTCGTAGACGAACAGCAGCACGAGCCCGATCACGACGGTCGGCGTCGTGAACGCCAGGAACACCATCGAACGGAGGACGCTCCGGCCGCGCAGGTCGGCGAACAGCAGCGCGAGTCCGAGGCCGAGCAGCGTGCTCAGCGGGACGTGGACGACCATCCAGATGATGTTCTGCGGGAGCGCCCCCATCGGGTACTGGAAGGCGAGGAGGTTGTCCCAGTTGATGATCGCGTCGTCCTGGAACGCCGCGATCCACGTCTCGAACCCGGCGAACTGCCCGATCGTGAACCCGTCCCAGGTGAAGAAGCTCCCGACCGCCGAGTAGAGCATCGGCCCGACCGAGAAGATGGCGAACAGCGTGAGGCCGGGGAGCATGAACACGAGGATCGCCGTGAGCTTCTCTCCGTCGAGGTCGCGGTCGAGCCGGTCCTCCAAGTACGATCCGACTGACATGGTATCAGGCCACCAGTTCCCCGTCCTCGTCGTAGAGGTACGCGTCGGTCGGGTCGAACGTGAGGTGAACGGGGTCCCCCGCTTCGGCCTCCGTCTTCGGGACCTTCACGTTCACCACGGAGCCGCCCACCTCCACGTTGACCAGCACGTACTCCCCGAGCGGTTCGACCGTTTTCACCGTGCCGGGCACCGTCCAGTCGGTGTCGGGCGCCTCGGTCGACACGTCGATGTCCTCGGGCCGGACTCCGACGGACACGGTCTGCGAGGACGTCTCGGCCGGCATCGGGAGGGAGTTGCCCTCGGCGAGCCGAACGGTGCCGTCGCGGTTCTCGCCCTCGAAGAGGTTCATCGGCGGCGACCCGATGAACTTCGCGACCCAGGTGGTCCGCGGCCGCTCGTACAGCTCCTCCGGGTCGGCGACCTGCCGGATAGTGCCGTCGTTCAACACGACGATCTTGTCGCCCATGCTCATCGCCTCCTCCTGGTTGTGCGTGACGTACACCGTGGTGATCCCGAGCTCGTTCTGGATCCGCTTGAGCTCGGAGCGCATCTCCAAGCGGAGCTTCGCGTCGAGGTTACTGAGCGGCTCGTCGAGGAGGAACACCGACGGCTCGCGGACGATGGCCCGCGCGAGCGAGGTCCGCTGGCGCTGCCCGCCGGATATCTCTCCCGGGTCGCTGTCCATCTGGTCCTCGATGTGGAGCAGCTCCGCGACCTGCGCGACCCGCTCGTCGCGCTCCTCCGGCGGAACGCCCCTGACCTTCAGCGGGTACTCGATGTTCTCCCTGACGGTCATGTGCGGATACAGCGCGTAGTTCTGGAACACCATCGCGACGTTGCGATCGGCGGGCGGAGTCCCGTCCACCCGGTCGTCGTCGAAGTAGATCTCCCCCTCCGACGGGTCCTCCAGCCCCGCGATCATCCGGAGCGCGGTCGTCTTTCCGCAGCCGGACGGGCCGAGGAACACCACGAACTCCCCGTCGTCCACCTCCATGTCCAGCTTGTAGTTGGCGACCGTGTCACCCCCGTCGAAGTACTTGCTCACCGATCGCATGCTAATACGGGTCATCGACTACCCGCCGATATTCATTTATTACACTTATAATTAATCATGGATCGTGGATAAGAGGACCGTCGGCGGTGCGGTGTACCCGTTCTCTGTCCGGCTAATTCAATAATTACTTAGCAATCCTTTCACTACGTGAGGAGGATGAGTTCCGGTCTCTTCGATTACACCAATTTTCCGCAGATCTCCGGCGAACTCTTCCGCAGCGTCCAGCGGCGGGACCTCTTCGACGACAGCAAGCGGTTCGTCGACGCCGAGCCCCGCGTCTCCCCGGATCTACTGTTCGAACGATACCTGACGCGTCGGGGCGGAGCCGACTTCGACCTGGCGTCGTTCGTCGAATCCCAGTTCAGGCTGCCGGAGCCGGTCGCCGCGACACCGGACCTCGCCCCGTCGCGCTCGATGGAGGACCACGTCTCGTCGCTGTGGGGCGCGTTGACCCGCACGTTCGAGGACGCCGATTCGGCGGGGTCGACCCTCGTCCCCCTCCCGAACCCGCACGTCGTGCCGGGCGGTCGCTTCCGCGAGATGTACTACTGGGACAGCTACTTTACCGCCGAGGGGCTGGCGGCGGCGGGCCGGACCGACCTGATCGCGGGAATGGTCGGGAACGTCGCGTCGCTGCTCGACCGGTTCGACTACGTTCCGCTCGGGAACCGGGCGTACTACGACAGCAGGTCGCAGGTCCCGCTGTTCTACCGCATGCTCCGCGTGTTGGAGCGCGCGGAGGGGTTCGACGCGGTCGCGCCCCACGTCGAGGCGCTCCGGACGGAACACGAGTTCTGGATGGACGGCGCCGACCGCGTCGCCGAGGCAGACGGCCCCGCGGCGCACCGACGCGTCGTCGGGCTCGGCGGCGGGACGGTCCTCAACCGGTACTGGGACGACCGGGCCCGCCCGCGGCCGGAGTCGTACCACGAGGACCGGCGGCTCGCCGAGCGGGTCCCGGTCGACGAGCGGCCGAGGCTGTTCCGCGACGTTCGAGCCGCCTGCGAGTCCGGGTGGGACTTCAGCTCCCGGTGGCTGGCGGGCGACGGCCTCGAAACCATCCGGACGACCGAACTGGTGCCGGTCGACCTCAACGCGGTCCTCTTCGGCATGGAGTCCGCGCTCGCGGAGTGGCTTCCGCGGGTCGGGCGGGACGAGGCCAGCGAGCGGTACGCCGACCTCGCGGCCGACCGCCGAAAGGCGATCAACCGGTACTGCTGGGACGCGGACGCCGGGTTCTACGTCGACCACTCGTGGGCCGACGGCGAGCGGTCGGAGCGCCTCACGCTCGCCGGCGTCGCACCGCTCTTCACCGGGGCCGCGACCGACGACCGGGCGGCGGCGGTCGCTGACCGGCTCCGTCGCGACTTCCTCCGCCCCGGCGGACTGGTGACGACGCTGGAGGACACCGGCGAGCAGTGGGACGCGCCGAGCGGCTGGGCGCCACTCCACTGGATGGCCGTCACCGGTCTGCGCCGATACGGCCACGGCGGCCTCGCGGACGAGATCGCGGGCCGCTGGGTCGACCTCGCGCGGCGTTCCTTCGAGGAGACCGGCCGTATGGCGGAGAAGTACGACGTCCGGACGGTGGGCGAAACGACCGATCTGGGCGAGTACGAGCCCCAGTACGGGTTCGGCTGGACGAACGGCGTCGTCACGGCCCTGTCCGCCCGACAGTAAGGCACCGGACGGGCGCTCGGACTCGTCGCGTCGCGGTTCTGAACGCTTATCCCCGACGAACGACTTCGATCGGGTATGAGCGACGACGACGCCGTCGATGTCGAGTCCCCCGACGACGCCGAGGGCGACGCGGCGAGAGCGAACGGCACGGCGGAGGCGGCCGCCGAGGGAGCGAGCGGCGAGCCGGGCGGCGACGAATCGGCCGACGACGCCCGCCGCGACGGCGAGGCGATCGCCGCGGCCGTCGCCGAACACGACGAGGCGCTCGCCCGCGAGGTCGCGGCGCTGGAGGCCGACCTCGCCGAGACCCGCGAGGAACTGCGCGAGCGCGACGAGGAGGTGGAGGAGCTGACGAGCAAGCTCGCCCGCACGAAGGCGGACTTCAGCAACTACAAGGAGCGCGCGAAGCGGAAGCAGGAGGACATCCGCGAGCGAGCCTCGGAGGCGCTCGTCGAGCGGCTCACCCCGGTCCGGAACGACCTCCTGCGCGCGCTCGACCAGGACGAGGGGAGCGACCTCCGTCCGGGCGTCGAGTCGACGCTGGAGAAGTTCGACGAGGTGCTCGCCGACGAGGGCGTCGAGTCGATCGACCCCGAGCCGGGCGAGGCGGTCGACCCCGCGCGCCACCAGGTGATGCTCCGCGTCGACAGCGACCGCCCGGAGGGTACGATCCACGAGGTGTACGAGCCCGGCTACGAGATGGGCGACCGCGTGCTGAGCGAGGCGAAGGTGACCGTCAGCACCGGCGACGGCGAGTAGCGCGACGGCAGGAAGCCGTCGCGGCGCAGAGCGGCGCGGGCCCCCTTCACGACCGAAGCGCCGCCTCGTAGGCGTCTACCAGCTCGTCGAGCCCCGCGTCCGGCTCGGCGGCGTGCGGCACAGACAGCGGCGAGACGGACACCTCGCCGTCGACGACGGCCCGGCGGTCGGTCCCGACCGGGTCGGGCACGTCGCCGTCGTTCATCCGTCCCCAGATCGGGTCGGAAAAGCCCACGCGGCCGTCGCCGTTCCGCTCCGCGCGCATCCCGTACCACGTCGAGGGCGTCGTGACCCGGAGCGGCGCGCGGTCCGCGTTCGCGATGGGCGCGTTGACGTTGAGGTAGTCCGCGCGGTCGAATACCTCCGCGTCGACCGCCTCGTCGACGAGGAACCGCGTCGCGCGGATCGCGTGCGCGAAGTCGCTCGGCTCGAACTCGCGTTTCCACCAGTCGTCGCCGCCGGGCACGTACATCGAGGTCGCCACCGCGGGCACGTCGAAGAACGCCGCCTCGACCGCCGCGGAGACGGTCCCCGACCGGCCGAGCGTGTAGGCGCCGAGGTTCGCGCCCTCGTTACAGCCCGCGACGACCGCGTCCGCGTCCGGGACGAGCTCGTCGAGCCCGGCGACGACGCAGTCGACCGGGGTCCCGTCGACGACGTACCCCAGCTCGTGGTCGTCGACGGCGACGTCCGCGGAGAGGCGGCGACCGACCGAGGACTGGTCGTCGGCCGGCGCGACGACGGTTACCGCGTACTCGTCGGCGAGCGCCTCGTACAGCGCGCGCAGCCCCGCGGCGTCGACGCCGTCGTCGTTGGTCAACAGGATCCGGTCGACGCTCATACCCGGATCACGGGCGAGTCGGGCAAAAGTCCACCGTCCCCCGGGACGTGACGGCACGGAAGCGGCTGGAGGCGTGCCCGCACCGAAGCGGCCGCGGACGCGGGACCGAACGGAAAAGCACACGTATCGCCGGGCCGACGCGTCGATATGGGATTCGGGGACACCGCCAAGAAGATCCAGACGCTCGCCGACCGCGCGGAGCGAACCTACAAGAAGATCAGCGAGCTGCGCGACGAGGTCGACGAGACGCAGGAGACGGTGATAGACACCTCCGAGCGCGTGAAGACGCTCGAAAACGAGATGGCCGAACAGCGGGCCGTCCTCGACGCCGTCGCCGAGGAGGTCGGCGTCGACTTGGAGCGCGTGAGCACCGAGGCGCACATCACGGACGCCGAGGAGTCGGCGGCCGCCGAGGCCGACGACGCCGACTCTGATGCCGACGCGAACGAAGACGCCGCGTAACCGTCGGTTAGACCCGCATCGCCGCGCAGGTCAGTCGTCGCTCGCGGCCGCGTCCGTCCGCGAGACGACCTCTGCGGGCACCCCAGCGGCGGTCGCGCCCGGGGGTACGTCCTCCGCGACGAGCGAGTTCGCGGCGACGCGCGCCCCCTCGCCGACGGTGACGCCGGGGAGGACGACCGCCCCCGCGCCGACCATCGCCTCGTCCTCGACGACCACGTCGCCGAGCCGGTACTCTTCGTGGAGGAATTCGTGGCAGAGCAGCGTGGCGTCGTACCCGATTATCGCGTCGTCGCCGACGGTGATCCGCTCGGGCCAGAACACGTCCGGCGTCGACTCCAACCCCCACGCGACGCCCGCCCCGACCCTGACGCCGATCCGACGCAGCAGCCAGTTCTTCAGCCGGAGGCTCGGACAGATCCGCGCGAGGACGATGACGACGTAGTTACGGACGACCGCGAGCGGCGACTTCGCGTCCGGCCACGACCACAGGGAGTTGCGCGGGCCCGGCGTCTGAAACCGGTCGAGGCGGTCGCTCCGGGCGGGGTCCGCGTCGTCGCGCGTCGCGTCGTCGTCGGTCACGTCGTGTCGTTCGGACGGGGAGAATAAAAGGGTCGCTCCGGGTCGGCGGTCGGCAGGCGGTCCGGTCAGCTCCGAAGCTCGTCCATGTGGTCGATCCGGCGCTGGACGAGGTCCGCCTTCCCGATGTCGTGGCGGATGCGGACGCGGTCACCCGCGGCCGCCAGCGCGTCCTCGGCCTGCGCCTCGGCGGCCGCGATGGAGTCGCCGCGGCCGACGACGGCGAACGCCCGCGACGTGGTGGTGTACAGTCGGCCGTCGCGCTCGTCGACGCTCGCGTAGTAGAGGAGCGCGTCGCCCGCGCTCTCCTCGTCGACGGCGATCTCCGCGCCCGCGTCGGGGTCGGTCGGGTAGCCGTCGGGGACCGCGTACTTACAAACGGTCGCCTCGCCCGAGAAGGAGAGCTCGGGGAGCGGCTCGCCGTCGCGCGCGGCGGCGAGCACGTCGACGAACGGCGTGTCGAGGACGGGCAGCGTGTTCATCGCCTCCGGGTCGCCGAAGCGAGCGTTGAACTCGACGACCTTCGGCCCCTCGTCGGTGAGCATGAACTGGCCGTAGAGGACGCCCTTGTAGTCGGGCAGCGCGTCGACGACGGCGTCGAGGACGTCGACGGCGGCCTCGTAGTCGCCCTCGGCCATGAACGGGAGCGAGCGACCCGTGTCGGAGTACGAGCCCATCCCGCCCGTGTTCGGGCCCTCGTCGCCCTCGTAGGCGCGCTTGTGGTCCTGGACCGCGGGCGTGGTCCGCACGTCGCCGTCCGCGACGAACGCCTGTATGGTGAACTCCTCGCCGACGAGCCGCTCTTCGAGGACGACGCGGTCGTAGTCGGCGTCGCGGAGGTACGCCTTCGCCTCCTCCGCGGTCACCTGATCGCCGATCACCTTCACGCCCTTGCCGCCGGTGAGGCCGGCGGGCTTGACCGCGAGGTCGCCGTCGTACTCGTCGACGTACTCGCAGGCGGCCCCCATGTCGTCGAACACCGCGTAGTCCGGACAGCCCGGAATCGCGTGCTCCTCCATGAACTCGCGCTGGTACGCCTTGTCCGTCTCCAAGCGCGCCTCCTCGGCCCGCGGGCCGAACGCGTAGACGCCGGCGTCGTCGAGCGCGTCCGCGACGCCGGCCTCCAGCGCCGACTCGGGGCCGATGACCGCGAGGTCCGCGCCCACCTCGGTCGCGTAGTCGGCGACCGCGGCGGCGTCGGTCTCGTCGACCTCCTCGAAGCCCTCGGCGAGTCGTCGGATCCCCGGGTTCCGGACGCTCGCGCAGGCGTACAGCGCGCAGTCGTCCGCCACGGCGCGGGCGATCGCGTGTTCGCGCCCGCCGCCCCCCACCAGGAGTACGGTCTCCGTCATGCCCGACGGGTGTCCGCACGGTAGTGTAAACCTTACTCTCTGTTCGGCCCGAGATACGCATAATCGTGGATGTTTCTGAGATCGGGGGCCGGCGCTCGTTCCGGTGCGGACGCCTTTTGCCCCGCCGGGCCGAATCGGGCGTATGTCACAGCCGACCGAGCGGAACCGCCTCGACGGGGAGGCGAGTCCCTACCTCCAACAGCACGCGGACAACCCCGTCAACTGGCAGCCGTGGGGCGACGAGGCGTTCGAGCGCGCCCGCGAACACGACGTGCCGGTGTTCGTCTCCATCGGCTACTCCTCCTGTCACTGGTGTCACGTCATGGCCGAGGAGAGCTTCGAGGACGAGTCGGTCGCGGGCGTGGTGAACGAGTCGTTCGTCCCGATCAAGGTCGACCGCGAGGAGCGCCCGGACGTCGACAGCACGTTCATGACCGTCTGCCAGCTCGTCACCGGCGGCGGCGGGTGGCCGCTCTCGGCGTGGTGCACGCCCGAGGGGAAGCCGTTCTACGTCGGGACCTACTTCCCGCCCGAGCCGCGGCAGAATCACCCCGGCTTCCGCGGGCTCTGCGAGCGTATCGCCGACTCCTGGAGCGACCCCGAACAGCGCGAGGAGATGAAGCGGCGCGCCGACCAGTGGGCCGAGAGCGCGCGCGACGAGCTGGAGTCGGTCCCGACGCCGGAGGCGGTGGGCTCGGACGGTGAGGATACAGCCTCCCCGCCCGGCGACGACCTGCTCGACACGGCCGCCGCGGCCGCGCTCCGCGGCTACGACGAGGAGCACGGCGGCTTCGGGAGCGGCGGCGCGAAGTTCCCGATGCCGGGCCGGATCGACCTCCTCATGCGGGCGTACGCCGGTCGCGGCCGCGACGCGCTCCTGTCGGCCGCGACCGGAACCCTCGACGGGATGGCCAACGGGGGGATGTACGACCAGATCGGCGGCGGGTTCCACCGCTACGCGGTCGACCGTCAGTGGACGGTCCCGCACTTCGAGAAGATGCTGTACGACAACGCGGAGCTGCCGATGGCCTACCTCGACGGCTACCGGCTCGCGGGCGACCCCGCGTACGCCCGCGTCGCGAGCGAGTCGCTCGCGTTCCTCGACCGCGAGCTCCGCCACGAGGGTGGCGCGTTCTTCAGCACCCTCGACGCGCGGAGCCGGCCGCCCGAGGGCCGGCGGGGCGACGATACGGGCGACTCCGACGAGGACGTCGAGGGCGCCTTCTACGTCTGGACCCCCGAGGAGGTCGACGCCGTCCTCGACGAGCCGGCGGCGTCGCTCGCGAAGGAGCGGTACGGGATCCGGTCCGGCGGCAACTTCGAGCGCGGCACGACCGTGCCGACGATAGCCGCGTCGGTCGAGGAGCTGGCCGCGGACCGCGACCGCTCGCCCGACGAGGTCCGCGAGGCGCTGACGGCGGCCCGAACGGCGCTGTTCGACGCCCGGGAGGAGCGCCCGCGGCCCGCCCGCGACGAGAAGGTGCTGGCCGCGTGGAACGGGCGGGCGATCTCCGCGTTCGCGAGAGCGGGGGATACCCTCGGCGAGCCGTACGCCGAGATCGCCCGCGAGGCGCTCGACTTCTGCCGCGAGCGGCTGTACGACGCCGAGAGCGAGACGGGCGCGCTCGCCAGACGGTGGCTCGACGGCGACGTGCGGGGTCCGGGGTACCTCGACGACTACGCGTTCGTCGCGCGCGGCGCGCTCGACGTCTACGCCGCGACCGGCGACCCGGAGCCGCTCGGGTTCGCGCTGGAGCTGGCCGACGCGCTCGTCGACGAGTTCTACGACGCTGACGACGGGACGATCTACTTCACCCGGGACCGCGATGCCGACGGGACGCCGGACGACGACGCCGGCCCACTCATCGCGCGACCGCAGGAGTTCACCGACCGGTCGACGCCGTCGAGCCTCGGCGTCGCGGCCGAGACGCTCGCCCTCCTCGACGGGTTCCGGACCGACGGGGAGCTCCGCGAGATAGCGGAGCGCGTCGTGACGACGCACGCCGACCGGATCCGCGGGAGCCCGCTGGAACACGCCTCGCTCGTGCGGGCCGCGAACGTCGTCGAGACCGGCGGGATCGAGGTGACGATCGCCGCCGACGAGGTGCCGGACGACTGGCGGGAAACCCTCGGCGAGCGGTACCTGCCGGGCGCCCTCGTCGCGCCGCGACCGGCCACAGAGGACGGACTCGACGAGTGGCTCGACCGCCTCGACATGACGGCGGCCCCGCCGATCTGGGCGGACCGCGGGGCGACCGACGGCGAGCCGACCGCCTACGTCTGTGAGGGCTTTACCTGCTCGCCGCCGCGGACCGACCTCGACGCGGCGCTGGAGTGGTTGGAGACGCGGGAGGGGTCCGCGTAGCGCCGACGCGCGGCTCCGTCTCCGCCACCGACCCGCCTGCCCGCCTCCGGTACGGCACGCCGTAATTATATATCCGCGTCACCACGCACCCTCTATGTACGATTTCGTCGTCGTCGGCGCGGGCCCGCCGGGCTCCCGGTTCGCTCGGCGCGCGGCGGAGGCCGGCCGCGACGTCGTCGCCTTCGAGAAGGGGTCGGTCGGCGAGCCGCTCGCCTGCTCCGGCCACGTCTCCGACGACGTGTGGGAGTACGTTCCCGACGGCGCCCGCGACGCGCTCCTCCAGAACCTGGTGTACGGCGCCCGCTTCCACGTCGACGGTCCCGGGTCGCGGGCGTACCCGTTCTACAAGCGAGAGCCGGTGTCGAACGTGATCGACCGCGTCGGGCTCGACCGGACGCTCGCGGAGGCCGCGCGCGAGGCCGGCGCCGACGTCCGGGAGGACCACACGGTCGTCGGCGTCGATGAGCGGTCCGACCGGGTCGTCGTCGACGTCAAGACGCCCGCTGGCGGCGTGGAGCGGGTCGAGGCGCGGATGGTCGCCGGCTGCGACGGCCCGACCTCGCGGGTGCGCCGCGCGCTCGACCTCCCCGAGCCGGACGAGCTGCTCCACGGGGTCCTCGGCTTCGACCCCGAGCCGGACGCGGGCGACTACGTCGACGTCCATCTCACCGCGCCGACGTTCTTCGCGTGGCGGATCCCGCGCGGCGACGCGGGCGTCGAGTACGGGCTGGCGGCGCCGCCGAGCGAGGACGTGTCGGCGGGGTTCGACCGGCTCACCGACGCGTACGGCGCGACGACGGACCGACGCTGCTCGGGCGCGATTCCGGTCGGCCCGCCGTCGCGGACGACCAGCGAGCGCGGCTTCCTGATCGGCGACGCCGCGGCGCAGACGAAGCCGTTCACCGGCGGCGGCATCCTCTACGGGATGCGCGCGGCCGACGTCGCGGCGTCCGTCATCGACCCGGAAGACCCCGAGACGCTCGCCGACTACGAGTCCGAGTGGCGCGCGGAGCTGGCGACGGAGATCCGGCTCGGGAAGGCGATACGGCGGTGTTACTCGCTGCCGGAGCCGGTCCAGCGGGTCGGCCTGCGAGCGCTCTCGGGCGAGATCGGCGTCCACATGGACGAGCCGTCCTCCTTCTTCTCGCCGTCGAACCTGCGGGCGCTGTTCTCCCGGGGCGAGCCGCCGGAGTGAGAAGGAACGCGTGAGGGCGGGCGGGTCGCGAGGCGGAGGCGGGGGCGTCAGGCGGGCGGCGCTACTCCTCGACGACGTTCGCGAACGAGACGTTCTCGCGGACGCTCGTGATCTCGACGGTCGGCTCCTCGCCGGGCTCGGCGTCGGGGACGATGACGACGTAGCCGCGCTCGATCTTCGCGATCCCGTCGCCTTTGTCGCCCAGCGTCTCGATCGTCACGTCGCGCACCTCGCCCTCCGAGACGGGCGGGTCCGGCTGGACCGCGCCGGCGGCGCCGCGCGAGGTGGGGCGCTGCCCGTCGTCGGAGGGTGCCCCCCCGGAGGAGCCGTTCGCGTCGGGGGTCGTCGCGGCGTCGCCGTCGGCGGCGGCCGCCGACTCGCCCTCGTCGGGTCCGGCGCGGTCTAAGACTGCGATCCGATACGTTTCGCCCTCGGTGACGCTGCCGTGTTCGATCTCCGAGGCGGGGACGGTGACGACGTAGTCGTCGCCGCGGGACTCCACCCGGCCCGTGTACAGACACGCGAGAGAATCAGTGATTTCGACCATGCCCCCTTTTTGAACGTACGGGGATGAAAAGCCACCTGTTCGGGCGTGCGGCGCGCGAAGATAAACGTTTACCCTGTTCCGAATGAACCACCCGGTCATGAGCCGAAACTACGAGTCGCTCCACGACCCGAACGCGGAGTACACGATGCGAGAGCTCTCCGCCGAGACGATGGGGACCACGGGGACGCGCGGCGGCGGTCGCGACGTCGAGATCACGGACGTCCAGACGACGATGGTCGACGGGAACTTCCCGTGGACGCTCGTCCGGGTGTACACCGACGCTGGCGTCGTCGGCACCGGCGAGGCGTACTGGGGCGCCGGCGTGCCCGAGCTCATCGAGCGCATGAAGCCGTTCGTCGTCGGCGAGAACCCGCTCGACATCGACCGCCTCTACGAGCACCTGATCCAGAAGATGTCCGGGGAGGGCTCCGTCGAGGGCGTCACCGTCACGGCCATCTCCGGCATCGAGGTCGCGCTCCACGACCTCGCCGGCAAGATCCTCGACGTCCCCGCCTACCAGCTGCTCGGCGGCAAGTATCGGGACAAGATGCGCGTCTACTGCGACTGCCACACCGAGGAGGAGGCGGACCCCGAGGCCTGCGCCGACGAGGCCGAGCGCGTCGTCGACGAGCTCGGCTACGACGCCCTGAAGTTCGACCTCGACGTCCCGAGCGGCTTCGAGAAGGACCGCGCGAACCGCCACCTCCGCCCCGGCGAGATCCGCCACAAGGCGGAGATCGTCGAGAAGGTCACCAAGCGCGTGAAGGACAAGGCCGACGTCTCCTTCGACTGCCACTGGACGTTCTCGGGCGGCTCGGCGAAGCGCCTCGCGGACGCCATCGAGGAGTACGACGTGTGGTGGCTCGAAGACCCCGTCCCGCCGGAGAACCTCGAAGTTCAGGAGGAGGTCACGAAGAGCACGACCACGCCGATCACGGTCGGCGAGAACCGCTACCGCGTCACGGAGCTGCGCCGCCTCATCGAGAACCAGGCGGTCGACATCGTCGCGCCCGACCTCCCGAAGGTCGGCGGCATGCGCGAGACCCGCAAGATCGCGGACGTGGCGAACCAGTACTACGTCCCGGTCGCGATGCACAACGTCGCCTCGCCGGTCGCGACGATGGCGGCGGCCCACGTCGGCACCTCGATCCCGAACTCGCTCGCGATCGAGTACCACTCCTACGAGCTCGGCTGGTGGGAGGACCTCGTCGAGGAGGACGTGATCGAGGACGGCTACATCGAGGTGCCGGAGAAGCCCGGTCTCGGCCTCACGCTCGACATGGACACCGTCGAGGAGCACATGGTCGAGGGCGAGACGTTGTTCGACTGAGCGGAGCGAAGTCGAACGCGAAAATCTCTGATTTTCGCAGTTCGATCCGGCGTAAGCCGGATCGAGCCAGCAGCGCGGAGCGCTGCGTTGTTTGACGAGGCGTAAGCCGAAGTCAAGCGCCGAAGCCTCCTGTTTTCGCAGGTCGATTGAGCGCGATGAAGTCGCCCGATTCCCTCAGTCGCCCGCCACGAGTCCGTCGATCCGGACCTGCTCCAGCCCGCGCCGGTCGAGTTCCGCCTCGATCTCCCGTACTCGGGGCGCGATCGCATCCGGCTCGTGGCTGTCGGTCCCCACGGTCACGTCGACGCCGGCGTCGACGAGGCGGTCGAGGAACGCGGGCGCCGGGTGGAACTCCCCGTAGTCGTCGAGCAGCCGCCCGGCGTTGATCTCCGGGACGGTCCGCGAGTCGCGGAAGGCGTCGGCGACGGCGGCGTAGTGGTCCTCGGTCGCGAAGCCGCGGAGGTGGGGGTTGCGCTCGATCAGGTCCGGGTGCGCGGCGACCGCGAACAGTTCCGACTCGGCCAGGGCGACCAGCTTCTCGAAGTAGCGGTCGACCAGTTCGCGCCGTTCCGCCTCCGGCTTGTCGGCGAAGTGGGAGCGCGTGTGGACGTTCGCGCCGTCGAGGTCGTGGACGCTGCCGACGGCGTAGTCGAAGCCGGCGTCGGCGAGGAACTCGGCGATCGCCTCCTCGTGGGCGGGATCGTAGTCCATCTCGACGGCGTCGAACACCTCGATCGCGGCGTCCTCGCGGACCGCCTCGATGGCCTCGCGGCGCCGCTCGTACGTCATGTCGAGGTTGAACCCCAGCGCGCGCTTGTAGCGCCGCGCGCTCGGCTCCGGCGACACGTTACAGTGGTCGGCGAACCCGATCCCGTCGAGACCGGCGTCCGCGGCCGCGTCGACCATCCAGCGCAGGAACGCCCCGTCCGAGTAGTTCGTGTGGGCGTGGTAGTCGTACACGGCGGACGTACGGTCCGATCCGACTCGAAGGTTCGGGTCGCACGGAACGCGTTCGCACGCGAGACCCAGTCCCGCAACGCCGTGATCGAACCCCCGGCAGGCCGCGATCGAACCAGCAACATGATCCGCCAAACCCGTTGAAAGTTCATTTAGAAAATTTTTTCTCGCTGATGATTGGTTTATCGTATCATGGGTACTACTGGCAAGATATGCTGTCGCGTCGTGGACGGCGACGACCGGCCCCTGGCGGGTCGGGTCGTGGTCGGGGAGCGACGGGGCGGCGACGGGGACCGGATCGGCTACTGGACGACCGGCGACGACGGGGAGTTCGTCCTCGATGCGGACGGCGGCGTCGACGTCGACGACGTCTCGTTCACGGTTCGGAACCCCGCCGGCGGGGGCGACACCGAGCCGGTCCGGGGGCGAGACCGGCCGGAGGGGGGCGAGACGACGCTTCGCCTGACGGTGAACGCGCACAGCGTCGCGATCCACGGCGGGACCGAACACCGGGGGATGAACGACGCGGCGTGTACGGCGGCGGGTCCCGTCAGGAGCCATCGGTTCCACACGCAGTTCCCGGGGCTCGACCCGTACGACCGCGACGAGGACCTGCTCCGGACGCTCGGCGGCGCCGACGGCGAGGCGGGCGCGCCGATGATGGAGTCCCCGGACGACCCGGTCGGCGACGCCGATACACCGGCCGGCTACGGCATCTTCGGCCAGTTCGTCGACCACGACATCACCTTCGACCCGACCTCGGACATCGACCGGCGCAACGACCCGGCGGCGCTGCGAAACTTCCGGACGCCGGCGCTCGACCTCGACTCCCTGTACCGGACGAACGCGGAGGCGGCGCCGTTCCTCTACGACCACGAGACGGACGAGCGCAAGCTGCTCACCCGCGAGGCGGCCGCGCCCGACGCGGAGGACGGCGGCGGCCTCTCGGGGCTCCCCGGGACCGACCTCCAGCGGAACGAGCAGGGTGTCGCGGTGATCGGCGACCCGCGCAACGACGAGAACGTCGTCGTCTCGCAGCTCCAGCTCGCGTTCGTGAACTTCCACAACCGCGTCGTCGACCACCTCCGGGGCCCGGGCTCCGACCTTGTCGAAGAGGGCGAGTCCGTCCTCGAAGCGGCGCAGCGGCTCGTCAGGTGGCACTACCAGTGGGTCGTGCGACACGACTTCCTGCCGCGGATCTGCGATCGATACGTCCTCGACGACATCGAGGAGCGCGGCCGACAGCACTTCGTCCCGCCGGGCCGCACGCCGGCGATTCCCGTCGAGTTCGGCGGCGCCGCCTACCGCTTCGGTCACAGCATGATCCGTCACGCGTACGACGTCAACGACGAGGTCGGCGAGGTGCCGCTGTTCCCGACCGGAGCCGGGGGCGGGCGGAACCTCCGCGGCGGGCGCCCGGTCCCGAGCGACCTCGTCGTCGACTGGTCGCGCCTGCTGGACACCGGCGACGGCGACTACCAGCCCGCGCGGAAGACGGAGCCGCTCCTCGCGCCGACGCTGTTCGACCTGCCCATCTCAGGCGACTCCTCGCTCGCCGTCCGGAACCTCCGCCGCGCGAAGGCGCTCGGGATCCCCTCCGGACAGGACGTCGCCGCGCGGATGGGGTACGATCCGATCCGCAACGAGGCGTTCGGCGAGGACTCGCCGATCATGAAGGTGCTCCGGGCGCACGGCAGCGGCGCCGACCCCGACTCGCCGCTGTGGTACTACGTGCTCGCCGAGGCGGAGTACCAGCAGGACGGGGAACGCTTGGGCGCGGTCGGCAGCCGGATCGTCGCCGAGACGCTCATCGGGCTGATCGAGGCCGACGAGACCGCGTACCCGAACGCCGCGCCCGACGACTGGGAGCCGAGCCTCCCGCAGCCGACCCCGACCGATGGGTACACGCTCGCCGATATCACCGAGTTCGCGGCGGAGGCGAACCCGGACGGGCTCGTGATCTACGCCGTCGACGCCGGTCCCGGAAGCGACGTCGGCGACGCGGCGGGAGACGTTCTCGACGAGTCGGTGACGCTGCGGAACGCCGCGGACGACCCGATCGACCTGACCGGCTACGTCATCGACCTCGACGGCCAGCGGGGCGACCTCCCGGGCGCCACGCTCGGTCCCGACGAGACCCTGACGGTCCACGTCGGCGCCGGCACGGACACGTCGACCGACCACTACCTCGGACGGGGCGCGCCCGTCCTCGACGACGAGGGCGAGGTCGTCGCCGTCTACGGCCCCGACGGCGAGCGCTCGACGAGGCGACGCTACGTCGGGTGACCGCGGAGGGGCGTCGGTGGGCCGCGGAGGCCCCGGACTCCGTCGCGGGCGCGGCCCGGCCGCGTCACCGGCCCTCGCCGACGAGCGCGTTCGTCGAGATGACGAGGAACGCGAGCCCCGACAGGCCGGCGATGACCGCGAACGACGCCGCCCAGCCGAAGAGGTCCGCGACGAGCCCGACGCCGACGGAGCCCGCCGAGCCGATCACCGTGTAGACGGTCCGGATCAGCCCGAAGCCGGCGCCGCGCTCCGCGTCGCCGAGCGCGTCCATGAACCGCGGGTCGATGGCCGAGAAGAACGAGGAGCCGAGGCCGGCGAGGAACACGGCGATCCCGAGTCCGGCGAGCGCCGGGAGCGCGGGCAGCCCGACCGCGGTCGGGAGTTCGACGAGGTTGGGGAGCGCGACCAACCCGCCGAGGCCGAGCGCGCCGCCGAGGAGGGCGGCGGCGATGCTCGCGTCGCGGCCCAGCCGGTCGGAGAGCCGGCCGAGTCCGACCTGCGCTCCCGCGCGGACGACGAAGAACGCGGAGAAGACGCCGCCGGCGAACGCCGGCGAGTACCCGCGGAGCTCGACGAGGAACGTCGGGAGGAAGGAGATGACGCCCTGCGCGACGTACGTGCCGAGCGTCGCCACCGCGAGCGGGACGAGGACCTCGCGCCGCCCGATCAGTTCGAGCAGTGGCGCGAGTCGGAGCCTGTCTCTTATACACATC
>NZ_AOJF01000019.1:0-76116 GCF_000337395.1 Halorubrum distributum JCM 13561 | reverse complement strand
CCGCTCAGAGATGTGTATAAGAGACAGAGCCGACCCAGGTCGCGGCGACCGGCGCGACGAGCCCGGCGAGCGGCCCGCCCAGCGAGTGGATCCCGACCGCGGTACCGAGGTCGTCGAACGTCCGCGAGAGCAGCGTGGTCGCCACCGCGTAGTGGAGCCCCGCCGCGAGCCCGAGAAGCACCGCCGCCAACACGAACGCGGGGAAGACCGGCACGACGGCGAGCAGGAGGCTCATCGCGGTCGTCCCGCCGACAGCGACGAGGATCACGCGGCGCTCGCCGAACCGGTCGGCGAGGATCCCGCTCGGGAACTGGGAGAGCCCGTAGGCGAACCACATGCCGGAGAGCGCGACGCCGACCGCGGTGTTCGACACCGCGAAGTCGTCGATGATCAGGGGGACGACCGGGCTGATCGCCAGCCGGGCGAAGTACGTCACGAAGAAGGCGAGCATGCACAGCGTCAACACCGTGTGCCGGTAGCGCCAGTTCACGCCGACCGCCGCCTCCGCGGAGCCGGATCCGGTCGCCTCCCGGGCGCGGACGTCCGAGCGTTCGTGGCGTCGACTGCGCGGTTCACGTCTCGTCTGGGTCCTCTCGTGCGACCCGTATAAACCGTCCTCTCCCGGCGAGCGGTCGGGGGGTTTCCCCCGGTCCGCGGTTCACTCCCGGTCCGCGAGCCGCTCCGCGATGGCCGCGCCGGCGGTCCGCGGGTCGGCCTCGCGGATCCGCACCGCGTCACCGACGGCGACGCGGCCGGGCTCGACCACGTCACAGCAGAGGCCGCCGCGGTTGCGGAGCGCCGACGCGAGCCCGGCCTCGCCGGCGAGCTCCTCGACGTGGGCGCAGGGAGGGCGCCGGCGAGTCGGTCGCAGGAGGGCGTCGCCGACCGCGACGGTCGCGTCGAGGAGCGCGTCCATCTCGGCGCCGAACCCGTCGACGACGACGTTCCGGCGGTGACGGCCGTCGCGCACGTCGATGCCGGTCTCCTCGCGGACGGCGGCGAGCGCCTCCGCCGCAACGAGGGTGACCGCGCAGGCGTCGAGCTGGAAGTGGCCGTCGCCGCTGCGGTAGCGGTCGCCCGCGACGCCGTCGGGGCGGATCTCGACCGCGTCGCGGCGGACGGGGGGCGCGCCGCTCTCGGGAGCCGTGACGAGCGCGTCGACCGCGCCGGTCGTGGGCTCGGTCCCCGCGCCGGTCGCCGAGCCGGCGTCGTCCGCGGACCCACCGGAGGGTTCGCCGGGCGGCATCACGGGCCCCCGAGGAGGGCCGCGTCGTCGGGTTTCAGCCACTCGCGGTGTGCGTAGTAGACGGCGGCGACCGGCGGCGCGGGGAGCGCGGCGAACGCGTAGAGCCATTTAAAAACCCCGAGGTCGACGACGCGCCGCTCGGCGAGCGAGAGCGCGTCGAGCAGGATGGTCGCGGTCGCCAGCGGCGCGAGCAGGTAGCCGTGCGCGAAGCCGACGGCCGCACCGAGCGCCGTCTCGGGCGTCAGAAACGCCCAGTCGAGAGCGTACAGCAGCGTCCACGTTCCGACTGTCGCCGCGAGCGCGGCGAGCCACGGCCCGTCGAAGCGGCGGTCCGAGGGGTCCGACCGGTCCCCCGTCCCCTCGTCCGGCGGGGCCGATTCTGCGCGCGTGTTCATCGTGCGATCTGCGCGCCGGACGCTAATCAACTCCCGGGTGGCGGCGGAGCGCGGCGTTCACGCCTCGTCCGGTCCGTCGAAGGTGCCCGCCGTCAGGTAGCGCTCTCCGCTGTCCCAGAAGACGGTGACGACGAGGGGCTCCTCTCCGGCGAACGCGCCGCTGTCGCGGAGCTCGGCCGCCACGTCCTTCGCGGCGAGGTTCGAGGCGCCCGACGACTGGCCGACCAAGATTCCCTCCTCGCGGGCGAGTCGGCGGCACTCCGCCTCGGCGGCCTCGAGCTCGACGGTGTGGACCTCGTCGATCAGGTCGACGTCGAGGTTCGGCGAGACGAACCCCGGCCCCATCCCCTGGAAGTCGTCGACGCTCGGCTCCTCGCCCGAGAGGACGGCGTTGTCCGCGGGTTCGACGGCGTCGATCCGGACGTCCGGGAACGCCTCGCGCAGTCGGCGACCGATCCCGGAGAGCGTGCCGCCGGTGCCGACGCCGGCGACGAGGGCGTCGACGGTCCGGTCGCCGACCTGGTCGAGAACTTCGGGCCCCGTCGTCTCGTAGTGGGCGCGGGGGTTCGCGGGGTTGTCGAACTGGCGGAGCTGGACGGTGTTCGGCTCCGCCTCCAGCTCGTCCGCGCGCTCCTTCGCGGCCGAGATGTCGCCGTCGACGAGCTCGACGGTCGCGCCGTACGCCTTCATCAGGCGGCGGCGCTCGATCGACTTCCCCTCGGGGATGACGAGGGTCACGTCGTAGCCGCGCGCGGCGCCGACCATCGCCAGCCCGATCCCGGTGTTGCCCGAGGTCGGCTCGACGATGCGGTCGCCCGGCTCGATCTCGCCCGCCTCCTCCGCCGCCTCGACCATGTACAGCGCGGGGCGGTCCTTCGCCGAGCCGCCCGGGTTGCGGGACTCGACCTTCGCCGCCACCGTCGTTCCCGCGGGCGCGTCGACCCGCACCAGCGGCGAGCCGAGCGTCGACAGGATGTCGTCGTCCATTACCCGAACGGAGGCGGTCGCGACTCAAAGGCCCCGCGGACTCCGGCAATCGATGTCGGCCGCGACGACCGATTATAGTTATAAATCGCCGTGTGTCGGCCGATTCCATTTATAAATAGACGGCCGACATCGCGGAGCCGACGCGGTGGCGCGTGCCGACGAGCGCCCGGAGGGCGCGAGTCGCACGCGCGAGGGAGTCGGGCGCTCCGAGGGCGACCAGAGGGAGCCCGCAGGACGCGCCCGACGAGGCTGGGGAGGCGTGAGGTGCGGTTGCGGTGCTGTGTGGGGCGGGACTCGAAGGGGCAGGCGCGAGGGCGACGGCGGCCGAAGTAAGCACCGCAAGGAGCGAGTGAAACGAGCGACTGAGGCGCGCAGCGAGGCCACCGAGTCCTCGCGCCTGGGGCTTCGGAAGCGTTCGTGACGATTCGCCTAAGAGGGCCAATCACACCGACGTGCCGCCGGAAAATCGAGGTCATCGTCCCGTCAACGACCGATACCCGGTATTGCCACCGACGCGCCGTTTAGGTGCCTCGACGACCTACGCAGTCCCATGACGCTCGAAACCCTCGCGCCCGCCGCCGACGTCGACGCGGACGCGTTCGACGACTCGGTCCTCGCGGCGCTCGGAGCCGACGACTACGTATTCAAGGTGTGGGGCGGCGACTGGTGCGGCGACTGCCAGCGCCAGCTCCCCGAGTTCGGCGCCGCGCTCGCGGCCGCCGGCGTCCCCGACGACCGGATCGAGGCGTACCCGGTGACGAAGGGGCCCGACGGCAAGGAGGGCGAACTGGTCGAGGCGTACGGGATCGAACTGATCCCGACGGTCGTCGTCGAGTCCGCTGACGGCGAGGAGCTCGCCCGGTTCGTCGAGGAGGAGCCCGTCTCCATCGCGGAGTACTTGGCCGATCAGCTCGCGGACATCGAAGCGACGGCCTGAATCGACTCCCGCCTAGCCGTCTTCCGCGTTCACGTCGAACGCGTAGTAGAGCGCGGCCATCGTGACGCCCATCGTGACCGCCTGAACCGTCGTGGTCGCGTCGAGGAGGACGCCGACCGCGAGGACCGACGCCGTCACTATCACGCCGGTGAGGAGGGCGTATCTGAGCCGGGAGAGCCCGCGCGCCCAGTCGTCGAGCCGGCGGTACAGCTGCCGAGGACCTGCCATGGGCGGCCGTCTCCCGCGCGGGGCAAGTGCCTTCGGGTCCGCGCGTCGCGGGCGGAGCGGTGACCAATCGCTCAAGTCGGTCCGGCGTCCACGCGACGTATGGCACGCGTCACGGTCTGGAACGAGTACCGACACGAGCGCGAGAGCGACGTCGTCGCAGAGGTGTACCCCGACGGGATCCACGCCGTCGTCGCGGACGCGCTGGCGGAGGGCGGCCACGAGGTCCGCACGGCGACGCTCGACGAGGGGCCGGAGCACGGGCTCACCGAGGAGGTCCTCGACGACACGGACGTGCTCGTCTGGTGGGGCCACGCGGCCCACGACGAGGTGCGCGACTCCGTCGTCGACCGCGTCCACGAGCGCGTCCTCGACGGCACCGGCCTCATCGTCCTCCACTCCGCGCACTACTCGAAGATATTTAAACGGCTGATGGGCACCAGCTGCTCGCTGAAGTGGCGCGAGGCCGCCGAGCGCGAGCGCCTCTGGACGATCGAGCCGAGCCACCCGATCGCTGACGGGATCGGCGAGCGGATCGAGCTGGACGAGGCCGAGATGTACGGCGAGCGCTTCGACGTCCCGGCGCCCGACACGCTCGTCTTCACCTCCTGGTTCGAGGGCGGCGAGACGTTCCGCTCCGGCTGCTGTTACCGCCGCGGGAGCGGGAAGGTGTTCTACTTCCGCCCGGGCCACGAGACGTACCCGATCTACTACGACGAGGACGTGCGGCAGGTGCTGCGGAACGCGGTCGACTGGGCGGAACCGGGCGACGGCCCCGAGCCCGAGTTCGGCAACGCCGACCCGATCGAGGAGATCGACGCGAGCGACGACCGGACGGTTCACTGAGGCCACCCCGCTGTCCGTGACGCCGTCGTCCGCCCGCCCAGGCCGCGTCGACGGTCACGCGTCTCGTCTACCCGCCCGGTCAGGCCACGTCTCGGAGTTCGATGAACGCCTTCATCATCGCCGATTCGGCCTTCCGGAGGTGTTCGGACGCGGTGCTCGGGGCGGCGCCGATCCGCTCGGCGACCTCCTCGACGGAGGCCGTCCGCGGGGACTCGTAGTACCCACAGTCGACGGCGGCCGCGAGCGCGTCGAACTGCCGGTCCGTCAGGCCCGGGTCGAAGAGGTGCTGCCGCCAGTCGTACTCGCCGATACGGAGGACCTCGCTGTCGATTCGCTCCGGGAGCCCGGCGAGCGCGTCCCGGAGCGGCCCGTGTTCCCCGAGCACCGTCAGGCGCGCGACCCCGTCGGGACGGAAGTCGATCGGCGGGACGACGACGACGCCGGTCCGTCGGAGCGACTCGAACATCGCCTCGTCGACGGCGTCTCGTCGCTGCGTGAGGAAGACGTAGTACCCGCTCTCGTCGATCCGGGTGACCTCGAACTCCCGGATCCGGTCGACGGACCGCAACGCCTCGGCGTACACGTCGATATCCCCTTCGACGTAGAACAGGAACGTATCGGCCGTCTCGTCGAAGAGGCTGCCGTGGAGGAGCACGTCCCGCTCGACGGCGTCCGACTCGTCGACGAGCCGGTGTACCGGGTGGATGAGATCGGGCGGATACCGAAGTTCGAGCCGCAGGTACTTCACGTCGAGCAGTGACGACGGCGATCTTATAAATGCCCGTACTGAGCCGGCAGAAGCCTCGGGTCGCGCGCCCGCCTCTCTTCGACCATGTCGACGGAGCTGCTGCGCGACCGCGACGACGAGAAGGCGGCCGATCCGTTCTCGTCGATCCGCGAGCTTGTCACGGCGCGTGAGGACCATCTGAACGCCCCGGCCGCCCGAGTCCGTCCCGACTCGGTTCAGGAGGCGCTCACCGCGCTGCGAGACGAGGCGGGGTACGACCACCTCGCTTGCGTCACCGCACAGGAGTACGAGGGGCGGTACGAGTCGATCTACCACCTGCGTTCGTACGACGACCCGACGCGTGCGGTCAGCGTCGTCGTCCCCGCCGACAAGGGCGATCCCGTCTCGGAGTCGGCCGCACCGGTGTTCCGAACGGCGGACTGGCACGAGCGCGAGGCGTACGACCTCGTCGGGATCGAGTACGACGACCACCCGGACCTCCGGCGGATCCTGCTCCCCGAGACCTGGCAGGGGCACCCCCTGTCGATGGACTACGATAAGGATCAGCCGCAGATCGCCGCCCTCTCCGAGAACGAGCCGATCGAACCCGGGTCGTCGACCGCGACCGGCAGCGACACCATGCTCCTCAACATCGGGCCGCACCACCCGGCGACCCACGGCGTCCTCCACCTTCAGGTGACCCTCGACGGGGAGCAGGTGATCGGGGTGGAGCCGGACATCGGCTACATCCACCGCTGCGAGGAGCAGATGGCCCAGTCCGGCACGTACCGCCACCAGATCATGCCGTATCCGGACCGCTGGGACTGGGGCGGCGGCGGACTGCTCAACGAGTGGGCGTACGCCCGCGTCGCGGAGGACCTCGCGGACATCGAGGTGCCCGAGTACGCGCAGGTGATCCGGACGATGGCCGCGGAGTTCAGCCGGGTCCTCTCGCACATGCTGGCGATGGGGGCGTACGCGCTCGACGTGATCGGCGACTTCACGGCGACGTTCATGTACGCGATTCAAGAGCGCGAGCGCGTCCAGGACATCGTCGAGGACCTGACCGGCCAGCGGCTGATGTTCAACTACTTCCGGCTCGGCGGCGTCGCGTGGGACCTCCCCGAGCCCCGGGAGGAGTTCCTGCGGAGCGTCCGCGAGTATCTCGACGGGCTCCCGCGGCGCATCGAGGAGTACCACGACCTCC
The DNA here is from genome assembly GCF_000337395.1 of Halorubrum distributum JCM 13561. Lineage (NCBI taxonomy): Archaea > Methanobacteriati > Methanobacteriota > Halobacteria > Halobacteriales > Haloferacaceae > Halorubrum > Halorubrum distributum. The sequence goes on along the minus strand of NZ_AOJF01000019.1, from coordinate 69,546 downwards.
TGACCCGAAACGAGATACTACAGCTCCGCACGGTCGACACCGGTGTCCTCCCGCCGGAGGTCGCGAAGGAGTACGGGACGACCGGTCCGGTGCTCCGGGGGTCGGGCGTCGACTACGACCTGCGCCGCGACGACCCGTACGGCTACTACGACGAGCTCGACTGGGACGTCGTCACCGAGGACGGCTGCGACAACTACAGTCGGCTGCTCGTCAGGATGCGCGAGGTCGAGGAGTCCGCGAAGATCATCGAGCAGTGCGTCGACCTGCTCGAAGGCTGGCCCGAGGACGAGCGGACCGTCCAAGCGAACGTGCCGCGAACGATTCGCCCGGACGACGACACGGAGGTCTACCGCGCGGTCGAGGCCGCGAAGGGGGAACTCGGCATCTACATCCGCGCCGACGGGACGGACGAGCCCGCCCGGTTCAAGATCCGCGGGCCGTCGTTCTCGAACCTCCAAGCGCTCCCCGAGATGGCCGAGGGCGAGGCGATCCCCGACCTGATCGCGTCGCTGGGGAGTCTGGACACGATCATGGGCGAGGTCGACAGATGAGTTCGGGCGAGCCCGGTCGAGCTGATTGCTCTCGGACGAGCCTGCGGCTCAGCGCTGTAGAGTGACCGCCGCTACGGCGCGGACGTTGAAAGGCGGCCGCCTCACGCGAACGCGAGACGACCGGTGTGTCGCACGCCGGCGGCCGGTCGAGTAGGTGTCGGCCGCCGCCGTATATAAACCCTCGTTCACGTCGCCGCGTGGACTTGCTGTCCGTCAGTCCGGCCGGTGGACCTCGCCGTCGCGCGAGTCGGCGTCCTTCCGGCGGAGCGCGGCGGCCGCGTTGTTCGCGTCGTAGCCGAAGAACACGTCCTTCGCGTACGTCTCGGCGACCTCCGTCGCGTGGATCAGGTCGTCGACGTCGACGTCGACCGCGTACAGCTCCAGCGAGAACGGCGTCTCCGGCGGCGCGCCGTGGAGGTCGTAGTCGCCGCCGAGCCGCGAGCGGAACCCGCGAGCGATCGCCTCCAGCCAGTAGGTCGTCGCGTACTCGGTGTCGTACAGCGGGACGACGAACTCGTCGACGTGCTCGGCGAGCCGATCGAGGTCGAGGCCGGCGCGCTCGTAGAGGTGGTCGGGGTAGGGGTCGGGGTACAGCGTGAGCAGGAGGCGTCCCGGAACCAGCTCGGCCGCCTCGGCGACGAACTCGGTGATCACGTCCGCGCGCCAGTCGGCGAAGTCGTCGCGATCGCTCTCGGCGAACAGGCGCTCGCAGCGGTCGCAGTGGCAGAACCCCTCGCGGGGGAACCCCACATCGTCGAGGCGGACGTCCCCGTTCTCGGCCGCGCAGTCCGCGATGATCTCGAAGAGGCCCTCGCGGTACTCCGGGTGCGTCGGGCAGATGTACGCCCAGTCGAAGTACTCGCGGTCGCGAGTCGCCGGCTCGCCGCGCTCGTCGACGGGAACGAGGTCGTCGTTCTCGCTCGCGGCGGCGTTGTCGCCGAAACACGACACCATGTTCACGGCGTTCGGCAGCGGCTCGGCCGCCCGCCCCGTGACGTCTTTGACCTCGTAGAAGCCGAGGTCGAACGGCTCCATCACGACCTCGTCGGCGTTGCGCGTGACGACCCCGTACATAGGGCCGGATACGGGACTGGTCGGTAAAAACGGACGGTATCGCAGCGATCGGCCGCAGGCGCGGTCGACGCGCGATGCGGGTCCCGTGCGATTCGGTTCGACGTGTGATTCCCTTCGCGGAGGGCGCGAACGCGGCGCCGCGCGGTTACTCGACTTCGACGGGCTGCTTGTCGCCGGCGAAGAGGAAGTACGCGAGCGCGACGAGCGACAGCACGAGGACGAGCTTGGCTTTCTTGCTCATACTCGACGCGTCGGGCGGCGGGCGCTAAAATCTACCGGAGGGAGAGTCGTGAGGGTATCCCACACCGAACGCGAGCCGACGCTTCAAACGTCGATGTGGTCGGCGATGTCGGCCCGGAGGATCGTCGAGCAGTAGTCGCAGCGGACGCCGTCGGCGACGACGTCGAAGCGGGTCTCGATCGGCTCGTCGGCGTTGGTGATGCAGTTGCGGTTCGGACAGGAGAGCACGCCCGTCACGCCGTCGGGACGCGTGACGCGGTTCTTCTCGACCACCTCGAAGTCGCGGACGATGTTGATCGTCGCCTCGGGCGCGATGAGCGAGAGCACGTCGACCTCCGACTGCGACAGCTCCCGGTCTTCGACCTTCACGATGTCCTTGCGGCCGAGCCGGTCGGAGGGTACGTTCATCCCGACCGAGACGCCGAACCCCTCGGAGCCGTCGATCCCGAGGATGGCGAGGACGTTCAGCGCCTGTCCCGCCTCGACGTGGTCGATGACGGTGCCGTCGCGGATCTTCGAGACGCGCAGTTCGTGTTCGCTCATCGGTCCACCTCCGTCCCCTCGTCGCCGTCCGGATTCGCGTTCTCCAAGAGGGTGTCGAGCAGCGCCATCCGCACCGGGATCCCGTTGTGCGCCTGCTCGAAGTAGCGCGCGTGCTCGGTCTCGTCGACGTCGGGCGCGATTTCGTCGACGCGCGGGAGCGGGTGCATCACGGTGAGGTCGTCGGCGGCGGCGTCGAGCGTCTCGGCGTCGATCTGGTACTCGCCGGCGACGCGGTGGTACTCGTTCTCGTCGGGGAACCGCTCCTTCTGGATCCGGGTGACGTACAGCACGTCGAGCTCGTCGAGGACCGGGTCGAGCTCCTCGTGTTCGCGGATCTGCGCGCCCGTCTCGTGGAGGTCGAAGCGCACGGAGCGGGGGAGCCGCAGCGACTCGGGGCTGATGAAGTGCTGGTTCGCGTCGAACTCCGTCAGCGCGGCCGCCAGCGAGTGGACCGTCCGCCCGTACTTCAGGTCGCCCATGATCCCGATCGTGAGGTCGTCGAGCCCGTGGTCCTCCCGGATCGTGTGGAGGTCGAGCAGCGTCTGGGAGGGGTGTTGCCCCGCGCCGTCGCCCGCGTTGACCACGGGGACGTCGACGCGCTCGCCGGCCAGCGTCGCGGCGCCCTCGCTGGGGTGACGGAGCACGAGCGCGTCGGCGTACCCCTCGATGACGCGGACGGTGTCCGACAGCGACTCCCCCTTCGACACCGACGAGGAGTCGACGTCGCCCATGTCGATAGTGTTCATCCCGAGGCGCTTGGCCGCGCTGTCGAAGCTCATCCGGGTGCGCGTGCTGGGCTCGAAGAAGCAGAGCGCGAGCACGCGCCCGGCGTGCCGGTCCGCGTAGGCGGCGGGGTCGTCGGCGACCGCCCGGGCCCGGTCGAGCACGGCCTCGATGTCATCCCGCGAGAGCTGGGTCGCGGTGATGAGGTGGTCCTGTCGCATCGTCTGAGATGGGACCCGGCAGTATCTTGAATCCCTCGGCTCGGCCGCCGAGTCGGGTGTTCACGTCCGTGTGGATCCCCGCGACCAGCGGTTTCGAGATTCGCAGAACGCGGTGACCGTTCGCACGCTCGGCGGCCGGCGACGCTCGCCCGCGCTTATAAACCGATCCGCGCCGAACGGTAGGACATGTCCGAGAACGATCCGGCAGACCTGCTTCCGAACGACCGCGTAAAGCAGGCCGCCCTCGACGGCGAGGTGACGCAGCTCCACCGCGGGAACCGGTACGGCAACGAGGGCGACAGGTTCGAGATAGAGGGCGTCGCCTTCGAACTGACCGAGGTCACCGAGCGCACGCTCGGCGACATGACCGACGAGGACGCGAAGCGCGAGGGGTCGCCCTCGCTGGAGGCGTACAAGGAGCGCATGGTCCGCGCGCACGGCGGCAGCTTCGAGTGGGACGAGGACGCCGACGTGGTGCGTCACCGCTTCGAGCGGGTCGAGTAGGGCACGGCAGCGCGTCCGCGGGGCGACGCCGCTACCCCGGACGCGAACGTGTCACGCGATAGGACCGTTTCCCATTATTTATACTGTAGGATACTGGAGACGGGATGTATGTCAGCGAGTGACGGGGCAGGCGTCATCGAACGTATCGGATTCCGAATGTCGGAGGTGGTCGAACGGTGGATGCCGAGCCCGTTCGTCTTCGCCATCCTGTTGACGTATATCGTCTACGTGGCCGGGCTGGTGGCCACGGACTCCGGGCCGGTGGAACTGTTGGAGTTCTGGTACGGCGGCTTCTGGGCGTTCCTCGGGTTCTCGATGCAGATGGTGCTCATCCTGATGACCGGGTTCGTCATCGCGTACCACCCGCGGGTGAACGCGATCTTACAGCGGCTCGCCGAGGTGCCGAACTCCGGCGCGCAGGCCGCCGCGTTCGTCGGCTTCATCTCGATGTCGCTGGCGTGGGTCCACTGGGGGTTCAGCCTCATCATGGGCGCCATCTTCGCCCGCGAGATGGGGAAGATCGCTCACAAGAAGGACATCAACATTCACTACCCGCTGCTCGCGGTCGCCGGCTACATGGGGCTCGGCCTGACGTGGCACTGGGGCATCTCCGGCTCCGCGCCCCTCCAGCTGACCGACGCGAACAACATCGGCGAGGGGACCGGGTTCGAGTTCCTGACGTCGACCGTGCCGGCCGCAGAGACCATCTTCCACCCGTACGCGCTCACGCTCACCGCGCTCTCCATCGTCTTCGCGAGCGCCGTGCTGTACGTCCTCGCGCCGTCGGGCGACCGCGCGAAGGGGATCACGGAGTACGTCGACGAGGCGGACCTGTTTGACTCCGCGGCGGACGGAGGCCGCGCAACTGACGACGCGGCCACCGACGGCGGCACCGACGCCGCCGACGCCGCCGACCCGGTGGACGAGCCGCCGGCCGAGGTCGCCGACGTCCCCGCAGAGCGGCTGAACAACAGCCGGATCATCGGCGGGCTGGTCGCGCTGTCGGGCGTCGCCATCCTCGCGGTCCAGTTCGCCGGGCAGGGGCTCGGCGCGTTCACGCTGAACGCCGTCAACTTCGGCTTCCTCTTCGCCGGCCTGCTCATCTACCAGCGCCCGGCGTACTACCGCGACCGCTTCAACGACGCCGCCGGCGCGGCGGCCGGCATCGTCCTGCTGTTCCCCTTCTTCGCCGGCATTCAGGGGATCATGGCCAGCTCCGGGCTGGCGCTGCTGCTCGCCGAGGGGCTGCTCGAAGTGTCGACGGCGGCGACGTACCCCGTTATCGCGTGGGTCGTCGGCTCCGTCGCGAACCTGTTCGTCCCCTCGGGCGGCGGCGAGTGGCTCGTCGTCGGCCCGTCGGTGCTTCAGGCCGCGCAGGAACTCGGCGTCCCCTACGGACAGGCCACCATCGCGTACGCGGTCGGCGACGCGCACACGAACCTGCTGAACCCGTTCTGGGCGCTCCCGCTGCTCGCGATCACGAACGTCAGGGCGCGCGAGATGTTCGGCTACGCCATCGCGATGCTGATCGCGCTGATCCCGTTCCTCGCGGTCGCGCTGTACGCGGTGCCGTACTGAGCCGTTGAAAAGGGGCCTCTCTTTTCAGTCGTCGTCCGCGGCCGCGCCGTCCGCGCCGCCCGCGCCGTCGCCGTCCTCGGCGGCGGTCGCCGCGTCGTCCTCGATGCTCGGCGGGTACTTCCCCCGGTCGAGCTTCAGGTCGGACTGCGGGCGCGCCATACAGGTGAGCGCGAACTCCTCGGCCTCCTCGTCGGTGAGGCCGCGGGCCGCGGGCTGGGTCACCTCGCCCTCGACGATCTCGGCGGAGCAGGCGAGACACATCCCGACGCGGCAGGAGTACTCCTGGGCGATCCCCTCGTCGAAACAGGAACTGAGGATCGTCTCCGTGTCGGCCACCTCGATCGTCTCGCCGGTGCCGACGAACTCGACGGTGTACTCGGTCATGGCGCCGAGTACCCGCCGACCGGTCAAAAAGGGTTCCCTCCGTTCCGTCGTCGTCTCGGGGTCGGAAGAGTAAATCGAAGGCGGTGGTCGGGGTATTTAATGTCGATTTGATAATCCCGGTAATAGGTGGGCGGACACCGTCATGGCCCTGCTGATCGCTTATAAATGAGCGATAGCAGATCGACTGTGACCATCTCCAAAGCCCCAGCCGCGAGGGCTCGCGCACCTCGTTGCGCTCCTCGCTCGCGTTGCTCGCTGCGGTGCTTACGTCGGTGTGCTTCGCCCTCGCGGCAGCTTGGCGCTACGCGCCACGGGCAGCCGGCGGCTCCGCCGCCGGCGACTGCCCCTTTGAGTCCCACCCGACCGCAACCGCACCGCAGCCTCACGCCACCCCAGCCTCGTCGCCGGACTACGTCCGGCTGCAAGCGAGAGCTTCGCTCTCGCCCTGTCAGTCGCCTCCGCTTCGCTCCGGCGACTGACTCCAGCGAGAATCGGAGATTCTCTGGCAGCCGGCGCGTNGAGCTTCGCTCTCGCCCTGTCAGTCGCCTCCGCTTCGCTCCGGCGACTGACTCCAGCGAGAATCGGAGATTCTCTGGCAGCCGGCGCGTGGCGCCGGCGACCTCGCGCGTGCTCCTCGCGGCCTTCGGCCGCTCGTCGGCACGCGCCAACGGGATCCCGTTATGTATCTACCACGCACTCCTTCCCACCTATCGCAACGACTAATCCCCCGCCGGACGCTTCCCGAGGTATGACAGGCAAGGCCACCGCGCGAGCCCACCCGATCCAGGGGCTCGTCAAGTACCACGGGATGCGCGACGAGGAACTGCGGCTCCCGTACCACGACAGCATCAGCCTCTGTACCGCTCCGACCGCGACGACGACGACCGTCGAGTGGCAGCCGGACGCGAGCGAGGACACCTACGTCATCGGCGGCGAGGAAGTGGACGGGCGGGCGGCCGAGCGCATCGACATGGTCGTCGACCACGTCCGCGAGCTGGCCGGCGTCGACGCCGCGGTGCGGCTGGAGAGCGAGAACTCCTTCCCGTCGAACATCGGCTTCGGCTCCTCGTCGTCCGGGTTCGCGGCGGCCGCGCTCGCCCTCGTGGAGGCCGCCGGCCTCGATATGTCGCTCCCGGAGGTCTCCACCGTCGCCCGCCGCGGCTCCTCCTCGGCGGCGCGCTCGGTCACCGGCGCGTACTCGCGGCTCGACGCCGGCCTCAACGACGAGGACTGCCGCTCCTACCGCCTCGACACCGGCGTGAGCGAGGACGGGTTCGACCCCGAGGAGGACCTCCGGATCGTCGCCGCGCACGTCCCGGCATATAAAGAGACGGAGGAGGCGCACCGCGAGGCCGCGGCCAGCCACATGATGCAGGCGCGGACCGCGCACGTCCAGGACCAGCTGGTCGAGATGACCGACGCCCTCCGCGCGGGCGAGTTCGACCGGATCTTCGAGACCGCCGAGCACGACTCGCTGTCGCTGACGGCCACGACGATGACCGGCCCCGCGGGCTGGGTGTACTGGCAGCCCGAGACGATCGCGGTGTTCAACGCGGTCCGCGAGCTCCGGGAGTCGGGCGTCCCCGTCTACTTCTCGACGGACACGGGCGCCTCGGTGTACGTGAACACGCTCGCCGACCACGCCGACGAGGTCGAGAGCCGGATCGCCGAGATCGGCATCGACACGGACGTCTGGGAGGTCGGCGGCCCGGCGCGCGTCCTCAACGAGAGCGAGGCGCTGTTTTAAATGACGCCTTTTTAAATAAGAACCGCCGTGCGGTGGCGCGCGCCTGCGAGCGGCCGATAGGCCGCGAGGAGCGCGTGCGAGGGAGTCGACCGCCCGGAGCAACGCGGAGGGCGGTCGACGAGGCTGGGGAGGCTCGAGGCTGCGGTGCGGTTCGGGGTGGGACTCAAAGGGGCAGCCGTGAGGCGGCCGCAGGCGACGTAAGCACTGGAGGGAGCGAGCGAAGCGAGCGACTGAAGCGCGCAGCGAGCGTGCGGCCGCCTCACGGCTGGGGCTTTGATGGTGTTCGCCGTCGATCCGGAATCAACTGTTTATAACCGAACGGCTGGGGCTTTGATGATGTTCGCCGTCGATCCGGGATCGACTGTTTATAAGCGAACGGCTCGGGCTTTGGCGGTGGTCGCCGTCACAGCGACTCTGAATCCATCGTCACCGGCTCATTCCTCCGGGTCTTCGCCGCGCGCTCGCTTGTACATCGCTAACGCTTCCTCCCGCCGTTCGGAGTGGTCGACGATCGGCGCGGGGTACTCCGGCGCGGCGTTCGCGCGCTGCGTGGGCGACAGCTCGTGCCACTCGTGGATCAGGTCGGCGTCGAGTCCCCGGAGCTCGGGCACGTATTTCTTTATATACTCCGCGTCGGGGTCGTAGCGCTCCCCCTGCGTCATCGGGTTGAAGATGCGGAAGTAGGGCTGCGCGTCGGTCCCGGTGGAGGCCGCCCACTGCCACCCGCCGTTGTCGTTGGCGGTGTCGTGGTCGGCCAGGTGCTCCCGGAAGTGGTCGTACCCGTGCCGCCAGTCGGCGAGGAGGTCCTTCGTGAGGAACGAGGCGACGATCATCCGCACACGGTTGTGCATGAACGCCTCCTCGCGCAGCTGCCGCATCCCGGCGTCGACGATGGGGTACCCCGTCTCGCCGCGCTTCCAGGCGGCTATCTCCTCGGGGTCGTCGCGCCACTCGATCCCCTCCTCGTACGCCTTGTAGTTCGCCGTCACCACCTCGGGGTTGTGGAAGAGGACCTGCGTGTAGAACTCCCGCCACGCCAGCTGCTGTTGGAACTCCTCGACCTGCTCGGGGGCGTCGTCGGGGCGCGCGTCGGATTTCGCTTCGGCCATCGCCGCCTCCGTGGCCGCGTACGCCTCCCGGACGCCTATCTCGCCGTACTTCAAAAAGGCCGACAGTCGAGAGGTCGCCTCCTCGGCGGGGTAGTCGCGCTCGGCCTCGTAGGCGAACACCGCCTCGTCGAGGAACTCGTCGAGGCGCTCGCGGGCCGCGGCGGTCCCGGCGGGGCCGATCTCCGCGTCAGGCTCCGCGAAACCGAGGTCTGCGGGCGTCGGGAGGTCGCCGACTGCGAGGCCGTTCGGACCGGCGTCGGCGGTGACGCTTCCGGCGTCGGCGTCCCCGCCGTCGGCGACCGCGTCCGACGCGTCGCCCCAGTCGACCGCGTCGACCGCGTCCGCGAGCCCGTCGGCGTCGACGAGGTCCTCGCCGGCCGGCGCCGGCGCCGGGTCGTCCTTCGCGCGGTCGGTCCACTTCTTCCAGTAGTAGCTGTAGACGGAGTACGGGTCGCCGGCGTTCGTCCGGATCGCGTCGGGGTCGTGGAGGACCGCGTCGTGGTGCGCCTCGCGCGCCACATCGACCGCGTCGAGCGCGCGCCTGACGGCGGCGTCTCGCTCGCGGGCGAGTCCGGAGTAGTCGCGGTTCCAGACGACGCGCTCGGCGTCGAGCGCGTCCGCGAGCCGGGGGAGGACCGACTCGGGGTCGCCGCGCGCGACGAGCAGGTCGCTCCCGCGCTCGCGGTAGTCGTCGCGGAGCGCGGCCAGCCCGTCGAGCAGGCGGCGCACCCGCACGTCGCTCGCGTGGTCGAGGACGTCCGGATCGAGGACGAAGACGGGCGCGGCGGGGCCGCGGTCCGCGTCGTCTCCGGCCCCCGTCGCGGCCGCGAGCCCGACGTTGTCGGCGACTCTGAGGTCCCGTCGGTGCCAGAACAGCTCCATGGGATCGACACGTGCGCGTCCACCGTGAAACCACCGGGATCGCAGGTCGAGCGCGGCTCGGTGTTCCGGTCAGAGCTCCAGCCGCCCCGGAACGTTCACGCGGTCCAGCATGAAGTACCCGAGCGTGAGCGTGAGGATCAACACGCCGAGCGCCGCGGCCGCGAGCAGCGCCTCGTTGCCCCCGCCGTAGTCCTCCAGCCGGAAGCTGATCACACGTCGGGAGACGGCGATGATCGCGGCGCTCACGACGATCCGGAGGACGGGCTTGCCGCGCGCGTACGCCACGAGCGTTCGGTGGACCTCGACGATGATCAGGAGAAGGAGGACGCTGTCGAGCAGCTCGACCACCTCGGCCGGATCGGTGAAGTTACCGGCGGCGAGGAGGCGGTACAGCGACACGAACAGGTCGAACACGCCGATGAGAAAGAGCAGGAGGAGGAAGTACGCCGCGCCGAGGACGAGCCACTCCATCGCCCGGGCCGCGGGATCCGCGGCGTCGTCGAGGTCGAACTCCATCGTCGGATCTCTCGGCGCCCGGCAGCAAGGGGCTTTGGGTGGACGCAGTCAGGAGCCCGCTTCGGCCCCGGTCAGCGATTCGAGCAGGCGGACGGCGGGCGCCTTCGCCAAGGGGTCGTTCCCGTTGCCGCAGTGCGGCGACTGGACGCAGGCGGGGCAGCCGCCCTCGCAGTCGCAGGTGTCGATGAGCCGCGCCGTCCGCGTCATCAGCTCCTCGATCCGCCGGTGGCCGCGGCGGGTGAGTCCGACGCCGCCGGGGTAGCCGTCGTAGACGAACACCGCCGGCCCCTCGGTGTGCGGGTGGTGCGGCGTCGAGATGCCGCCGACGTCGGCGCGGTCGCACAGCAGGTGGAACGGGAACAGCGAGATGATCCCGTGTTCGGCCGCGTGGATGCCGCCGTTGAACGCGTACTCGCCGCCCGGGATCGGTTCCCCGTCGTCGGCGGTGTCGTCAACGGCCGACTCGCCATTCGGCGGCTCGCCGCCGTCGGCGCTGACCTCGGGGTCACCCGAGCCGTCGCCGTCGACCACGTCGCCGAGACGCCGCATCTCGCGTTCGATGTCCTCCGGGACGGGGAAGTACAGCGACTTCGTGCGCAGCGTCGTCTCCGGGAGGTCGAGCGTCGACTCGCCGAGCGACTCCCCCGTCGCGGCGTCCTTGCGGACGAACCCGGTGATCTGCTCCGTGACCGTCACGTCCGCGAAGCGGACGGGGACGTCCTCGCGCGCGGAGAGCGCGCGCTCGTCGAGGTCCTCGTTCACGACGATGTCCTTGTCGGAGCGCACCTGCGTGTAGTAGTCCGCCCACGACTGCTGGAGCTCGGCGACGTCGCGGTCGAGGTCCAGCTCGACCACCTCGTAGGTGCGGCCCTGCTGGTGGTAGATGGCGCCGGGGTGGGCGTCGCGGAGCGCGTCGGCGAAGCCGAGCGTCGCGACCGTCTCGCCGCTCGACCGCTCGATCAGCGAGATCTCGCGCTCCTCGGCGGTGCGCAGGTTCACGGACTGCTGCGGACTGGAGCCGCCCGCGTGAACCCACCGCGTGCCCGCGGCCGCCTCCCGCCGGTTCAGCACGCCCTCGTCGGTGAGGTCCGCCACGACGCCCGGGAAGGAGTCGCCGAAGAAGCGCTCGTCCTCGGGCGAGAGCCAGTTCTCGTCGGCCGCGCAGGCGACGTGGCCGGGCATGAGCTGGCCGTTCTCCGGGTCGCAGATGGCGTCCTCGGGCGGCGCGTCGAAGAAGTCGCTCGGGTTGCGCATCAGGTACTGGTCGAGCTGGTCCTCGCCGCCGACCATCACGACCAGGGCCGGGTCGTCGCCGCGGCCCGCTCGGCCGGCGCGCTGGTGGGCCGACATCCGGGTTCCGGGGTAGCCGTCAAGCACCACCGCGTCGAGCCCGCCCACGTCGACGCCGAGTTCGAGGGCGCTCGTCGACCAGACGCCGCGCAGGTCGCCGGCGTGGAGGTCGGCCTCGATCTCGCGGCGCCGGTCGTCGGTGAGCGCGGCCTGGTAGGCCCCCACCTTCCCGGCGAGGTCGCGCTCGCCCCGCTCCCGGAGGTCGCTCGCGCTGTCGGTCGCGTACTGCTCGGCGGTCTGTCGCGCCCGCGTGAACGCCAGCGTCTGCTGGCCCGCCGTGACGAGGTCGACGAACAGCCGCTTCGACTCCGTGTGGCTCGACTTCCGGCGGCCGCTGCCGCGCTCCTGCCAGTCGTCGTCGTACTCCGGCGGGTTCCACAGCACCCAGTCGCGCGGCCCCCGACCCGACGTGTCCTCGTCGACGAGGGCAATCCCATCGGGGTCGCGGCCGGTGACTGTCGCGGCGTGGTCGACGGGGTTGTTGATCGTCGCCGAACAGCAGACGAACTGCGGGGCGGAGCCGAACCGCTCGCAGGTCCGCGCGAGCCGTCGAAGCGTCAGGGCGACCTGCGAGCCGAACACGCCGCGGTAGCTGTGGACCTCGTCGATCACGACGTACTCCAGCGAGGAGAAGAACCAGTCCCAGAGGCGCCCCGCGTACGGCAGCAGCGCGTAGTGGAGCATGTCCGGGTTCGAGAGGAGAACCGTCGGCCGGCGGTCGCGCACGTCGCGCTTCTCCGACTGCGACAGCCGCCCGGTGTAGGAGTCGACGGAGACCCGGCTGCCGAAGCCGAGGTCGCCGGCCAACCCCGACAGCGACTCCTCTTGGTCGGCGATCAGCGCGTTCTGCGGCCCGATGTACAGCGTCCGTCCGCCGTGATCCATCGCCGCCTCGAACGCGGGGACGGTGTACGCGAGCGACTTGCCGCTCGCCGTCTCGGTCGCGAGCACGGCGTCGTCGCCGTCGCGGACCGCCTCGATCGCGTCGGCCTGGTGGCGGTAGAGCCGGTCGATCCCGCGCTCCGCGAGCGCGTCGGCGAGCCGCGGTTCGAGGTCGACGTCGGCGAACTCCGGCTCGCGGGCCGGGATCCGCCGGTGGTCGGCGATCTGTCCCTCGTAGAAGGGGCGGTCCCGCAGCCACTCGATGGCGTCGTCCACGGTTACGGGACCCTGGGGTCGGCGGGGCCTAACGGTTGCGGTGGCGAGGGGGCCCTCCTCGTGAGGGGGGTCGCGCGCCTCCCCGGTTCAGTCGTCCGCGGGCGAGCGCGAGGCCCCGCCGTCGCCCGGCGAGAGGTCGACCGCCGGCTCCGCGGGGCCCTCGCGGGCGAGCGGCGGCCAGCGGACCTCGGTCGCGATCGGCTGGTCGAGGTCGACCCGCATCCGGAGGTCGCCGCGCCGCTCGACGACTTCGAAGCCGACCGTCCGGTAGACGCTCCGCGCGGGCCGGTTCCCGGTCTCGACGTGGAGTTCGATCCCGTCGCGGCCGGCGGCCGCGGCGTTGGCGATCACGTGACGGCACAGCTCCGTCCCGACGCCGCGGTCCTGCGCGTCCGGGTGGACGAAGACGGCGAGTTCGGGGGTGTCGGCGTCGGTCGGCGTGTACATCGCGTGGCCGAACAGCTCGCCGTTCCGCTCGGCGACGACGTTGTTCCCCTCCGACAGCATGGATCGGATCCAGTCGACGCGCCGGCGCCGGCTCACCGGCGGGAGCCCCTGCGCGCGGTGGGGGCGGCCGAACCGCTCGTACATCTCTGCGAGGAACGGCTCGTCCGCGTCGGTCGCGGGCCGGATCGTCCAGCGCGCGCCCTCCTTGTCGACGAAGCGCGGACACCGCGGCGGGCAGTGCGGCGTCCCCTCGCACTCGCTCCCGTCCCAGCCGTCGCAAGCGGCGCTCGCGGTATCGGGGGTCATGTATCGACGTTGGCGTCGGGTCGTGTTATAGGGTGACAACGACTTTCACAGCGTGAGAATCGGTAACGGAGTCGGCGTCGGCCGCAACGTGGTCGGATCGGGGGCTACTCCCGGATCAGCACGATCCCTTCGCGGAACACCGCGTGGTTCGGGACGACGTGTTCCTCGCCGTCCGTCTCGATGTGGGTGACGAAGAGGTCGACCTCCTGAACGACGCCGCGCTCGCCGGCGACCCGCACCTCGTCGCCGATGCCGTACGGCTGCCGGAGAAGCAGGAAGACGCCGGCCGCGGCCGAGGCGACCAAGTCCTTCGTCGCGAGCGCGGCGAACAGCACGAGCGCGAACGCGTACGCCGCGAGCAGCACGATGAGCGCGAGCGTCTGGACGCCGACCTGGCCGAGCGCGATGAGCGTCGCGACGTACACGACGCTGTACTTCACGAGCGTCGGGAGCACGCCGAGTTCGGGGAGCTTGATCCCCCGGAGGCGCTCGGCGACGAGCAGTTCGGCCTTGTCGCCGACGACGATTCCGACGATGAACACGACCACGGCGACGAACAGCCGCGGGAGGAACGCGGCGACGCCCGACCAGAACTGTTCGAGGTAGTTCACGTCCGCGACGGTGAGCGCGACGATGACGGTGACGGCGAGGATGAAGTAGCTCGACAGCTTGGCCAAGATTCGCACCGTGGAGGTGTCGAACTCGCGGGCCGTCCGCTCGAAGGCGGTCCCCTCGATCACCTCGGGGACGCCGGCGCGCCGGAGCAGCCGGCGGTTGATCACGCCGGTGAGGTACGCCAACACGAGCCCGAACGCGAGCACCGCGAGCGCCAGCCAGATCCGGTACGGCACGTTCACGAGGAAGTCGGGAACGGCGACCTGAGCCGCGGACATGGGTCAGTACTCCTCCGGATCGATCTCCAAGACGAGTTCCCCGGCCTTGAACGCCCGGACGAGTCCGTCGGACTCGGAGAGGACGATTGAGGTCGAGTTCGTGTCGCGGGTGATCGCCGCGCCGGACATGTGGCGCGCGCCGAGCCCCTTCGGGATGTCGACCCCCTCGGCGGCGGGCTCGAGGTAGCGGTACGCCGAGACGATCTTCCCGGAGTCGGAGACGACGAAGGCGCCGTCGAGCCGCGAGAACTCCTTGAGCATGACGTTCACGATCGGGTCGCCGACGTGAACGTGGCTCTTCTCGAAGGGGTTGTACGACAGCGGCCGCGACTTGTTCATCACCTTCCCCGCGTCGCCGACGACGAACAGCGCGCCCACCGGCTTCCCCTTCTGCCCCTTCTGTCCGAGCTCGATCGCGACCTCGAACACGTCGCGGATCACGCTCGGCTCCGCCCGCGAGTTGGCGAACAGGTCGTAGATCCCGGTGTGGACGCCCTCGTCCACTGTCGCCCGGATCACCGCGTCCGAGCCGCCGTCGAACACCGAGGCGACGCACGCGACCTCGTCGCCCTCGGCGAGGAGCCCCTCGTCCATCGCGCCCTCGATGCCGAACCGGATCCGGTCTTTGACGTTGTCGAACGGGAGGGGAAGCTCGACGAACGTCTCCGCGTCGACGTCGTTGTCGGGCGCGACGACGACGACCTCGACCTCGGCGTCCGCGAATCGCTCGTAGAAGGAACTCGTCGGGGAGAACAGCAGCGCGGCGTCCACGTCCGCGACGAGGTCCGCCAGGTGGTCGGTGAGCGAGGCCATTATCACCCGTGACTCCCGGACCCCGTATAGTCGTTGCGTCGTGCGAGCGTCTGACGCCCGGCCTGGATCAACGTATGGACCCCGTCAGGAGGCGCGTGACGGAGTCAGCTGATTCCGAACCGAGAGAGGCCGGGGCAACCTATCAGTACTGAAACGGGGCGAGCCGGCTCAGTCGCCGGCGGCCGAGAGCGGTCCCTCGGCAGTCGCCGGCCGATCCTCGCGGATCAGGTCCGCCGCCCGCTCGGCGATCGCGATCGTCGGTGCGTTCGTGTTCCCGCCGACGAGCGTGGGCATCACGCTCGCGTCGACGACCCGGAGCCCCTCGACCCCGCGGACGCGGAGCTCGTCGTCCACCACCGCCGCCGGGTCGTCGCCCATCTTACACGTCCCGACGGGGTGGTACACGGTGTGACACTCCTCGCGGACGTGTCGAGCGATCTCCTCGTCGGTCTCGACGTCCCCGCCGGGCCACAGCTCGCGGCCGAGGTACTCCGAGAGGGCGTCCTGGTCGGCGATCTCGCGGGCGCGCTTGACGCCCTCGACGAGGGTTTCGAGGTCCGCACGTTCGTCGAGGTAGTTCGGATCGATGGCGGGCGCCTCGAACGGGTCGGCCGAGCTGAGCCTGACGCGGCCGCGGCTCTCCGGTCGGAGCTGCGTCGCGCCGATCGACAGCCCCCGCCCCTCCTCGGGGTTCGCGAGCCCGTGTTCCATGAAGTAGGAGGGCGCGAAGTGGAACTGGAGGTCCGGCCGGGGCTCGTCCGGGTCGGTGCGAACGAAGCCGCCGGCCTCGCCGACGTTGGAGGTGAGCTTCCCGCGCTTGCGGACGAACCAGTTGAACAGGTCCCGGAGGCTCCCGGCGTCGTCCAGCGTGCTGACGTCGTCGTCGGTCTCGTAGACGGTGAACGCGAACAGGTGGTCCTGGAGGTTCCGGCCGACGCCGGGCGAGGCCGCCTCCACGTCGACCCCGTGGTCCGCGAGGTGGTCGGGGTCGCCGATCCCCGAGAGCATGAGGATCTGCGGGGAGTTGACGGCGCCGGCGCTGACGAGGACCTCCTCGGTCGCGTCGACGGACCGGACCTCCCCGTCCCGACTGTACTTCACGCCCGTCGCTCGACCGTCTTCGACGGTGACCTCGGTCACCCGCGCGCCGGTCTCGGCGGTGAGGTTCGACCGATCGAGAGCCGGCTTGAGGTACGCGTCGGCCGCGCTGTGGCGTTTCCCGTTCTTCTGGGTGACGTGGTAGAGACCGACGCCGGCCTGCTCGGCCCCGTTGAAGTCGTCGTTGCGGTCGTGCCCGGCCTGCGCGGCCGCGCGGACGAACGCCTCGGAAGCGGGCCGCGGCGACGACTGGTCGGTGACGTTGAGCGGCCCCTCGTCGCCGTGGTAAGACGAGTCAGTCGGCTCGAAGGTCTCCGCGCGCCTGAAGTACTCCAGCATCGAGTCGTACCCCCACCCGTCGTTGCCCAGTTCGGCCCAGCCGTCGTAGTCCGAGGGGTGGCCCCGGATGTAGATCATCGCGTTGGTCGAGGAACATCCCCCGAGCGTCTTGCCGCGGGGCCAGTAGAGTTCCCGGCCGGCGCAGCCGTCCTGCGGCTCGGTGTAGTACTCCCAGTCCGCGTCGGTCTTGAACAGCTCCGGGAACGCCGCCGGGATCCGCATGTTCCGGTCGTCGTCGGGCGTGCCCGCCTCCAAGAGCAGGACGCTCGTCTCCCCGTCGGCGGTGAGTCGGTTCGCGAGGACGCAGCCCGCCGACCCGGCGCCGACCACGATATAATCGTATTCATCGCTTGTCATAGACAATCATGGGGTAGTGTAGCAATTAACTGCACTCATCCGTCGAAACACGAGAGGACACGCGGATCGACGCGCTCCGCCGGCGGGACGCCGTCCGACGACGTTTTCCCTCTCTGCCCGCGTTGGCACACGTGGAACCAAATTCCGTCCGAGAGTCGTGGGCGAACCGGGCGGGCGAATACTCGCCGGCGTACTACGCGCACTACGGACCGAACGAGACGAGCGAGCTGATCCGCGAGGCCCTCGACGCGCACCTCGACCGCGACGCGGCCGTCCTCGAACTGGGGTGCGGCTCGGGCCGGCACCTCGAACACCTCGCCGCCCACGGGTTCGAGGACCTCTCCGGGGTCGACATCAACGCGGAGGCGTTCGAGACGATGCGAGACGCCTACCCCGAACTCGCCGCGGACGGGACGTTCTACTGCGGCGCGATCGAGGACCTCCTGGAGGAGTTCGACGACGGCGCGTTCGACGCGGTGTACTCGGTCGAGACGCTGCAACACCTCCATCCGGACGTCGAGTCGGCCTTCGCGGAGATCGCGCGGATCACCGACGACGTCCTCGTCACGGCCGAGATCGAGGACCCGACGCGCGAGTCGGCGGCGGCGGACCCGGACGTGAACTACGTCGACGACGAGACGCCGCTGTACTACCGGGACTGGGGCGAGATATTCACCTCGCTGGGCCTCGTCGAGGTCGACGTCGTCCGCGGCGACAGGGACACGACGCGGACCTTCCGCGTCTCCGACTGATCGGCGGCCCCGGCGGAGCGGTACGGACCGGGGCGACCCGGCCTCCGCCCTCCCGCGCGACTTTTACCCGCGAGCGGACTACCCCGACCACATGGCGACTCGCGAGGCCCTCTGGGGGTACCGGAACCGGTTCGGCGACGCCTTCGGGCGCACCTACTTCCGTCGCTTCGGACCGGGCGTCGTCTCCAGCGTCGGGATCGGGACGTACCTCGGCGAGCCGACACCCGAAGTCGACGACGCCTCGCGCGAGTCGATCGGACTGGCGCTCCGGTCGGGGGTGAACCACGTCGACACCGCCGCGAACTACCGCTGCGGCCGCGCCGAGCGCGTCGTCGGCGAGGCGCTCCGGGACGCCCCCGTCGACCGCGAGTCGGTGGTCGTCGCGACGAAGGGGGGCTTCCTCCCGTTCGACGGCGAGCGCCCGGCCGACCCGAGCGCGTACGTCCGCGAGCGGTTCGTCGAACCCGGGATCGTCGAGCCCGACGACCTTGCGAACGGCGCGCACGCGATGACGCCGGCGTACCTGGAGTGGTCGCTGGACCGCTCGCTCGACCGGCTCGACCTCGATTCGGTCGACTGCTTCTACGTCCACAACCCCGAGACGCAGCTCGCCGCCCGGTCGCGAAACGAGGTGTACGACCAGATCGGCGCGGCCTTCGAGGCCCTCGAACGCCGGCGTGCGGCCGGAGATATCGGGGCGTACGGCGTCGCCACGTGGAGCGCGTTCCGGGTCCCGGCCGAGGCCGACGACCACCTCTCGCTCGGCGAGGTGCTCACGCGGGCCGAGGCCGCCGGCGAGGCGGTCGGCCCCGACGACGACCACGGGTTCGCGGCGATACAGCTCCCCTTCAACGTCGCGATGGCGGACGCGTTCACGCGGCGGAACCAGCCCGCGCCGCCGGGCGCCGACGCCGACGGCCCCGTCTCGACCCTCGAATTCGCCCACGAGGCCGGGCTCTCGGTGGTGACGAGCGCGAGCGTCGGACAGGGGGACCTGACCGCCGAGGGCGCGGTTCCCGCCGACGTCGACGCGACGCTCGCGGGGGAGACGCCGGCCCAGCGCGCGCTCAACTTCGCGCGGAGCGCGCCGGGGGTCACCTCGTCGCTCGTCGGGACGACCGACCCCGACCACGTCCGCGAGAACGTCGCGGCCGGCACCTTCGACCCGCTCGGCGCGTCGGCGTTCGACGCCGTCTTCGAGTGAGCCGGACGACGGCCGCGACGCCGCGGAGCCGGCACCAGCGGCCGGACCGGCGGCCACAAGACGTTTGTCGGGACCCGTCGAAACCCGTCACATGGCCCCCACGCGACGAGCCCTCCTCGGGAGCGCCGCTCTCGGCGTCGTCGGCGCGCTCGCGGGCTGTTCTGGCGCGAGCGACTCGGAAGCGGAGTCCGCCCGACCGCAGACGAGAGGCACGGAGACGGACCCGACGGTGGTAAAGCCGCGGAACCCGGCCGGCGAGAGCGTCCTCCTCGACGGGAGCGAAGCGACCGACGAGAACGAGCCAGCCCGGATCGGCCGCGAACTCGTCACGAGCGCGGACCGAGCTGACGAGCTGTTGGTCGCCGAGGGCGTCTCCGACGCGGACCGCGAGCGGGTCCGGTCGTTCCTCGACGAGACGGACTACGACGCGGAGACGGTGTACGTCTCGCCGGCCGGTATCCTGTCCTGCCAGCGGCTGGAGATCCACTCGGTCTCGTGGCAGCCCGGGCGCGTCGAGTACGAGTACTGCCGCGAGCTAAGGCCGCCCGATAAGGCGTGCGAGGCCGGCACCAGGGTCACGCTGGCCCTGATCTTCCGGCTTCCCGCGGTGCTCGACGACCGGCTCCGGGGGTCCGGCTCCAGCGGACGGTCGCCGTGTCGGACGACGGACACCGAGTACGCGGTGATCGACGGGAACGCGACCGTGACCGGGAACGCCACGGCCGCCGACGAGTGGGGTGACTTCTGATGCCGCGACGGCTCACCCGGCGCGACGTGCTCGCGGCCGCCGGCGCCGTCGCGCTCGGCTCGCTCGCCGGGTGCTCCGGCAGGGGGAGCGGGCCGCGGTTCTGGGACGACCCGCCGTCGCTCGACGTCGAGGGCGTCCCGCGGGAGTTCGACCGGCCCGTCCCCGACCCGCCGCGGATCGTCCCCGTCGACGTCGAGCCCGCGGTCGCGGCGGCGTTCGCCGACCGGGTCGACCGGCTTCTCTCCTCGATTCCGGAGCCGCTGACCGGGGGGACGCTCCCGAACGGCGCGATCCGCGAGCAGATCGAGACGGAGCGGGCGGGGGCCCGCGAGGCGCTCCCGGAGTCCGACGAGGCGCTCCCGCCGTTGGAGGCGGCGGAGCGGTACGCTACCGCGCGGGACCGCGCCGCGACCGCCGCCGGCACGTGGGCGGCCGTGACCGTCGAGGGCGACCCGGAAGCGGTGACCGCCGGCATCGGGACGGTTCGGAACCGGGCGTTCGAGACGCTGGAGGAGCTGCCTGGCCCGGCGGCCGACCCAGTGGCGGGCGCCGCCGTCTACGGCCCGATCGAGCGCTGGTACGACGAGGCACGGCGACGGACGCTGGTCGGCAGCGGCCCGGCCGACCAGGCGAACCCGCTCCGGACCGGGGACGCGGCCGGCGAGGTCGAGCGCGTCCAGTCGCTGGTCGAGTCGGGGCGGTACCTCCGGGACCGGTACGCGGCGTCGCTCGCCGACCCGGAAGCGGTCGCCGAGCCGCTGCGTCGCGAGATGAACCGGCTCGGCCGCACGGTGGGCGACCGGCTCCGCGAGCTCCACGGCGAGGGCGTCGAGGACCTCCGACAGAACCCGGGCACGGATGCGTTCGTCGACGACCGGGCGGTCGCGCGCGGCGCGCCGAGCGCCGCCCTGCTGTCGAGCGCCGTCTACCGGAGCTTCGACGACATGTGGTTCGACCCGGTCGCGTTCGACGACTACGAGCCCGACGACCCGGCGACCGGGCTGACGCGGACCGCGCTCGCGTGGACGCGGCTCCGGGCGCTCGGCGACGTCGCCGACCGGGTCGAGGCGGGCGAGACGATGTTCCCCGAGGACGCGGCCGCGGTCGGCGCGGCGCGGACCGCGGCGGTCGAGTCGGCGGCGGCGCTCGCGGGGAGCGAGAACCCGCTGGCCCGGTGGCTGGCGACGCAGTTCCTCCCGCTGTTCGCGGAGCCGGACGGGGCGCTCGCGGCGGGCGACCGGAACGCGCGGTCGACGGTCGAGGCGTACACCCGGTACCGGTGGATCGAGACCGTCACGGGCGAGGCGCGGACGGTGGCGGCGTCGGTCGAGGACTCGTTCGAGGCGAATTGAGCGCGGCCGACCAGCGACGAATCGACCGCGACGGAAGAGAGGAGAGAGGGCGACGACGGGGGGTGACGGCGTCAGCGAAGCTCCTTGAACCGCGCGCCGCACTCCGGACAGATGCGGACCGAGAACACCTCGTCGGGGTCGTTCTCCTTTTTCAGCACCTGCTCGCAGTCGGCGCAGTTCAGCCGCTCGTAGGTGTCCTTCATCAGGTCGCCGTCGCGGAGCCCCTTGCGCGTGGATTTCATACCCGGGGTTTGTCGCCGGGGCGCATAAAAACCCTGTACGACATCGGTCTGACGAGTTCGCCGAAAGCGACGCCAAGAAGGGCGAGATGGGCGTCGACGGCGGCGGGCGGAGTGTCGAGTCACTGCCACGCCGCTTTCGCAACGCTTGTGTCCGGGCGCGCGGAATCGCCGCCGTGTCACGGACCAGGCTGTTCGGATCGCTTTGCGCGCTGGTCTTCCTCGTCAACTTCGCTCGCGTCGTGTTCGCCCCCCTCGTGGGCGAGTTCATCGACGCGTTCGGGATCCGCGAGGGGACCGCCGGGCTCATCGTCACGCTCGCGTGGCTCGGCTCGGCCGCCCCGCGCCTCCCGGCCGGCTGGGCGCTCACGCGCTTCACGCGGCGCAGCGTGATCGTCGTCTCCGGCGCGATGCTGACCGCGGGCGCGCTCGGCGTCGCCCTCGCGCCGAGCGTGCTCGCGCTGATGGTCGCCGCCTTCGCGGTCGGCCTGGCCTCCGGCGTCTACTTCGTCGCCGCGAACCCGTTCATCTCGGAGCTGTTCCCGCAGCGCGTCGGGCGCGTGATGGGCGTCCACGGCATGGCCAGCCAGCTCTCCGCGGTGATCGCCGCGCCCGCGGTCACCGTCGCGCTGTGGTACGACTGGCGGTACGCCTTCTACGCGCTGGCGCTCGCGGCGGCGGCCAGCACGATCCTCTTCGTCGCGCTCGCGAAGCGGACCGACCTCCCCGACGCCGGCGCGAGCGACACGGACTTCCTCGCGGCCGCCCGCGGCGAGTGGAAGCTGATCCTCGCCGGCGTCGTGCTGATGGGGCTCACGAGCTTCGTCTGGCAGGGCCTGTTCAACTTCTACGAGCTGTACATGATCGACAAGGGACTGGGACGGGCGACCGCGCGGAACCTCCTGACCGTGATCTTCGCGGCGGGCGTGCCCGCGTTCCTCGTGTCCGGTGACCTCGCGGACCGGCTCCCCCACGTGCCGTACCTGCTCGGCATCGTCACGGCGTTCGTCGGCGGGGTCGTCCTCGTCGTCGTCGCGGAGGGGCTGGCGGCGGTGATCGCCGCGAGCGTCGTCGTCGGCTTCGCCATTCACATGCTGTTCCCGGCCGGCGACACGTACCTGCTGGCGTCGCTGCCAGACGAGTCGCGCGCGTCGGCGTACGCGATGTTCTCGGCCGGAATGATGTCCACGCAGGCGGCCGGCTCGTGGGTCGTCGGGGAGGCCATCGAGGCGGGCGCGGGGTACGACGCCGTCTTCCTCGCGCTCGCGGGCGGCTTAGTGGTCCTCGTCGCCGCGTACGCGGCCCTGTACCGCCTCGGGCGCGTCCCCGGCGGTGCGGCGGGGGCGACGCGAGCGGCGTGACGCGGGAACGGTGACGGACCCGGGGAGCGTTGGACCCGAGGAGCGTTGGACCCGGGAAGCGAGGACTCGCGAGGGGCGTCCCGATCCGGTTGGTGGTACCGCACCTGTTTTGGGCGTCGCTCCCGTGTGATCGGTAAATGGAGTACGTTCAGGAGCGCGTGACGACCCTCCACGCGTTGACCGACCACCGGCCCGACGCCCCCACGGACCGCGCGGCGGTCGTCGTGCCGATGACCGAGCGCGAGTACGGGACGCTCGCGGCCGAGCGCGTGCTCTCGACGCTGGAGACGGTCGACCCGGCCCGCGTGATCGTGCCGCTGCGGGCCGCCGCCGACCGCGCGGGCCCGTTCGCGGAGTGGCTGGACGGGTTCGACCTCGACGTCGAGACGCTGTGGTGCGACGGCCCCCGGCTCGCCTCGCTGCTGGAGGCGCGGGGGCTCGACGGCGAGCGGGGCAAGGGCCGCGACGTGTGGCTCGCCCTGGGCCGCGCGCTCGACGAGGAGTTCGTCGTCGTCCACGACGCCGACACGAAGACCTACTCGCCGGCGTTCGTCAACCGACTCTTGTTCCCGCTGGGACAGGGGTACCGGTTCTCGAAGGGGTACTACGCCCGCGTCGAGGACGGGGCGCTGTACGGGCGGCTGTTCCGGCTGTTCTTTCGCCCGCTGGTCCGCGCGCTCGGCGACGCCGCGCCCGGTCGGATGCCAGACGTCCTGGAGTACCTCTCCGCGTTCCGCTACGCGCTCGCCGGCGAGTTCGCGGCGACGAGCGACCTCGTCTCCCGGCTCCGCGTCCAGCGCGGCTGGGGGCTGGAGGTCGGGACGCTCGGCGAGGCGTTCGGCCACGCCGGCTTCGCGGACAGCGCGCAGGTCGACCTGGGCCGGTACGAGCACGACCACCGCTCCGTCGAGGGGCCGACCGGCCTCGCCGACATGAGCCGGGCGGTCGGCGATGCGACGCTGCGGGCGGTCGAAGACGCCGGCGTCGACGTCGACTACGACGGCCTCGCCGAGCGGTACCGCGACGCCGCGGAGACGCTGACCGACGGCTACGCCGCCGACGCGGCGTTCAACGGGCTCTCGTACGACGCGGACGACGAGCGCTCGCAGGTGGCCACGTACGCCGAGGCGCTCGGCGAACCCGGCCCCGACACGCGGCTCCCGGCGTGGGAGGACGCTCCGGTCGACCCCGACGAGGTCCACGAGGCGGCGCGCGAGGATCTCGACGCGGTCCGCGGAGACGGGGCGACCGGCAGCGTCGACGCCGTCGGCGCCCGGCCGACCGACGACGGACAGGCGGAGCCCGCCCCGGGGGAGGACTGAGATGGCGGACGGAAGCGGGCCGAGCGTCGCCGCGCGCGACGACCTCGCCGGCGTCGTCGACCTCTTCGGGTGGCTCACCCGCGCCGAGCTCTCGAACGCGCTCTCGGAGCTGGCGTTCAAACAGCGGGCCGAGGTCGACGAGGACGCCATCGACGCCGCCATCGACCTCGCGGTCGCCGAGTACGCGCTCGTGCCGGCGCCGAGCGGGGCGCTCACCGGTGACGCGCCCGACGACGACGATGCCGCAGCGGACGGCGAGGCGGACCCCACCGCGGAATCGACCGCCCTCGCGGTCGGGCCGGCCGCGTTCCCGACGCTCCCGGAGGGGGCGGAAGACCTCCCGCACATCCTCGACGTGCCGGACCGCGAGGTCGACCGCGAGCCGCTCGCGGACGCGGTGCTCGACCGGCTCCGCGAGGAGGCGGTCGAGGCGATAAACAGAGGCGACGACGACCGCCTGGAGACGCTCGCGGACGTGACCTACGACGTGGAGGCGTGGGCGCCGGTCGACGTCGACCCGATCCGGACGCGGATCCTCGCGGAAGTCGACGAGTGACGGAGCGGGACCCCGCCCCTATCCGGAGAACTCCGACTCGCTCACGCGGACGACGACGGTCTCGTCGACGTCGCGGAGGTCGTATTCGGGCGTCTCGCCCTGTCGCCGTCGGACGAAGAGTGGCTCGACCGGCCGGCCGTCGACGAGCCCGAACACCTTCAGGCGCTGGTCGGTCTCCTCGGGTGGCACGTCGCCGTCGCGGACCTCGCGGGCGAGGTCCCGGGAGAGCCACTCGTCGGTCGCGACGGACGGCTCCAAGACGAGCGCCTCCTCGACGAAGCGGGCGAGGTACCAGTCGAGGTCGTTGAGGAGGGAGACGGCGGCGCCGAGGCTCACGGTGTCGACGGCGACGCTGTTCTCGAACGGCTCCTCGATGTCGTAGGTCGCGAGCGCGTCGCGAGCCGTCTCGCGAGAGAGCAGCTCGTAGGAGAGCTCCACGTCGGGGTCGCCGAGGAGACACACCCGCGTCACACCTCGGCGGTCACGGGGAGCGGTGAAATCGGTTGCGGTCGGTGACTACCAAGAGACCCGCTCGCGGTCCTTCCAGAGGTGTCCCGCGGGGCTCCCGGGCGCGAACCGCGCCAGCCAGACCGGCGTTTCGGCGCCCTTCGACGGCGGTCGCGGCGCCCCGTCGCCGCCCATGTCGGTCCGGACCCACCCGGGCGAGACGGCGTTCGCGATCAGGCCCCGATCGCCGTACTCGCCGTGTAAGTAGGCCGTCAGCCCGCCGACGCCGACCTTCGAGAGCCGGTAGGCCGGGTAGTCGCCGTCCATCTGTCCGCCGGTGAACCGCCCGAGTCCCGACGAGAGGGTCACGACGCGACCGCCGGGCCCGTCCAGGAGGAGCGGCAGCGCGTGCTTGGTCAGGACGACCGGACCGCGGAGGTTCACGGCCATCGTGCGGTCGAAGTCCGCGGTGTCCATCTCGTGGAGGGGGCCGGACCGAGCGAACACGCCCGCGTTGTTCACGAGGACGTCGAGCGAGCCCTGCTCGCGTTCGATTCGGTCGACCGCGGCGCGGACCTCCTCGTCGTCGGTCACGTCCAACCGGACCGCGTGCTGGTCCGCCGCGGTCACGTCGTCGGGGTCGCGCGCCCCGGCGTAGACGGTCGCGCCCAGGTCGGCGAGCTCCGCGGCGATTTCGGCGCCGATACCGCGCGTCGCGCCCGTGACGAGTGCCACGTCGTCGGTTAGGTCGGTCTTCAGGTCGACGTGCGTCGGGGTGTCAGCCGGAGCGTCTGCCATGCTGACCGGTACGGCGTCTCGGCAGTAGAAACCCGGGGGCGGTCCTCCTCGAACCGGCCGGCCGTTCCGACTATTCTGCGCTCAGAACGTCGAGACGTCGCCCTCGATGACGCTGCGGGTCACGTCCGTCACGTCAGCGAGCTCGCGGTCGACGATCTCGAGGACGTCCGCCTCGATGTCGTCGAGCGCGACGCCCTCCTCCGTGACGATCTGCGCGTCAGCGACGTGCGGCTCGTCGATCGGGCGGCCGATCTGGGAGAGCAGGCGGACCTGGAGGTCGCGGATGCCGTCGACCTCGCTCGTGACGGACTCGGCGACGCGGGTCGAGAGGAGATTGTAGATCTTCCCGATGTGGTTGACGGGGTTCTTCCCGGAGGTCGCCTCCATCGACATCGGGCGGTTCGGAGTGATGAGCCCGTTCGCGCGGTTGCCGCGGCCGACCGAGCCGTCGTCGCCCTGCTCGGCGGAGGTGCCGGTGACGGTGAGGTAGACGGAGCCCTCGTCGTAGTCGTCGGCGGTGTTGACGTCGACGTGGACCTCGCGGTCGGTGTACTCGCGGGCCAGGTCGTCCACGTACTCGCGGACGGACGCGACCGCGTCGTCGTACTCGTCGAGGCCGTCGACGTACGCGTCGACCATCGCGGCGGCGACGGTGATGTCGATCCGGTCGCCCTCGCGTTTGCCCATGATCTTCACGTCGGGGCCGAGCTCGGGGTGGTCGTCGTGGTACGTAGTGTTGAGCGCGCGCTCGGCCTCGTACACGATGGTCTCCGTCTCGGTGAGCGGGGCGTGACCGACGCCGAAGGAGGTGTCGTTGGCCATCGGGACCTCCTGGGTCTCCTCGCCGAAGACGTCCTGGAGGTCGCCGGAGCCCTCGCCGAGTTTCACGTCGACGACGACGTCAGTGCCGTACTCCAGCTCCGGGATCGCCTCGGAGAGGTAGTCGCGGGCGGCCGCGAGCGCGGTCGAATCGACGGGGAGCTGCTCGCCGTCGTACTCCTTCGTGGCGCGGCCGACGATGAGGATGTAGATGGGCTCGACGACCTCGCCGCCGCCGAACGCGGGGGCCGCGCGGCCGGCGACCAGCTGCGTCTCGTCGGTGTTGTAGTGGAGCACCTTGCCGACGCGGTCCAGGTAGAGCTGGGAGAGCGCCCGCGAGACGGACTCCGCGACCCCGTCGCAGATAGAGTCGGGGTGACCGATCCCCTTTCGCTCGACGATCTCGACCTCCTGGTCCTCGACCGCCTGCCGGTCGAGGCGGCTGACCTGTATGTTCCGGTCCATTACCGCCGGATACTCCGCGGGCGACGGTATAACTTGCGGAAACTCTTCGCCGACATCGAATAACCAATAGTAATCAATAACCCCGTCGGCGGACCCGCTCCGTCGGCGTCGGCCCCGGTGACTCAAGCCAGCGTTTGCGTCTCGGCAATACCTTTCAGTCGCCTGTCTGTACGGTCCGTATGGACCAACTCGCACCCTCTCGCCGTCGACTCCTCGCCGGCGCGCTCGCGGGCGGAATCGGCGCCGCCGCCGGCTGTCTCGGAACCGGAAGCGACGGCGACGCGGGCGACGGCGGCGGACCGGAGCTCAGGCTCTCGCTCTCGCGGGTCGACGGGTCGCTGCGCGACCGCTACGTTCGCAGCCGCGACGACCCGCCCGAGGAGTGGGACGAGGCGGCCCTCGACGCGGTTCTGGCCGGCGAGTCGTACGCGACCCAGCACCGGAGACCGTTCTTCGCGGGCCCCGACGACCCGGCGTACGTCCTCCGTGACGGCACCTACTACGAGCTCGGTTCCGTCGTCGTCGACGAGGTCGCCGAGACCTATCCGGTCCTCCGGCTCTTCGAGGTCGACGAGGGGTCCGGGAGCGACGACGGCGGGGAGTCGGCGGCCGACGCCGGCGACGAGGGGGACCTGCCGCAGGCCGACCAGCGTGCGGTCCACATCGCCCACTTTGCGGCCCGGGCCCGCGGGGACGTGGGCGGGTACCCCGTGGGGCTGGTCCAGCGGGGCGGCTACGCGTACCGTAACGGGACCGCCCGTGCGGAGAGCGCGCTGCTCGACGACGACGGCCCTGACCGCGTCACTTACAGAGACACCACCTACCGGGTCGAAATCGAACGAGAGCGGTTCCACGAGGCGGTGTACCGGCCGATCGCGGAGGCGGTCGCCGAGAGCCCGGAGCGGATGGAGACGATCCTCCGGGCGACGTTCGTCGGACCCAGAGTCGAGCGGGACGAGCTCTCCGACGAGGCCGACCGAATTCTCCGACGGGCGGTCGGAAACGAGTACGCCGAGACGCACCCGTACTCCGACGCGTACGTCGAGTTGCTCCGCGCCATCGACGCGCGGCCCTTCATCGACGGGAACGTTCGGAAAGACGCCGGCGTCCGCGAGAGCGAGGAGGATATGATCCGGTACGGGGACGAGTACTACGAGCGCTATCTCCGGATTTTGGACGAAGAGGAGAACTGAGGCACCAGGCGTTTCGAGCCCGCGTCAGCGGACCGCCTCGTACGCTTCGCCCATCACGTCGAGCGCCTCGCGGAGCTCGTCCTCGTCGGTCGCGTACGAGATCCGCGCGTGGCCGGCGCCGCCCTCGCCGAACGCCTCGCCGGGGACGACGACGACGCCGCGGTCGAGACACTCGTCGACGAACCCCTCCGGGACGCGCGGCATCGCGTAGAACGCTCCCTGCGGCGTCGGGCAGTCGATGCCGATGTCGTCGAAGCCGTCCAGCAGGATGTCGCGGCGGCGCTCGAAGGAGGCGGTCATCTCGTCGACGACGTCGCGGTCGCCGCGCAGCGCGGCCTCGGCGGCGTACTGCGCCGGCGCCGAGGCGCACGCCTGCGCGTACTGGTGGACGCGCAGCATGCGCTCGACGCGCTCCTCGGCGCCGTACACCCAGCCGAGCCGCCAGCCGGTCATCGAGAACAGCTTCGAGGCGGAGTTGACGACGACGACGTTGTCCGTCTCGGCGAACTCGATCGGCGAGCGGTGCTCGCCGTCGAACACCGTGTACTCGTACACCTCGTCCGAGATACAGAGTACGTCGTGCTCGTCGGCGATGCGCGCCAACTCGCGCACGTCCGCCTCGGAGGAGACCGCGCCCGTGGGGTTGCCCGGCGAGTTCACGACGAACGCCGCCGTGTCCTCGGTGATGGCGTCCTCGACCGCGGCCGGGTCGATGGTGAGGTCGTCGCGCAACGGCACGGGGACCGGCTCGCCGCCGGTCAGCTTCGTCAGGGCGTCGTAGGAGACGAACCCGGGGTCGGGAATCAGCACCTCGTCGCCGGCGTCGACGTGGGCCTCGAGGGCGACGTGAAGCGCCTCGCTGCCGCCCGCGGTCGCGATGACGTTCCCGGGGTCGAGGTCGATCCCCTGGTCGGCGCGATGCTTCTCAGCGATGGCCTCCCGAAGCGACCGGGTTCCCTTGTTCTCGGTGTAGGCGTCGGCCTTCCCGGACTCGATGGCGTCGACCGCGGCCCGCCGGGCGTGGTCCGGCGTCGGGAAGTCGGGCTGGCCGAGCCCGAGGTTGATCGCGTCGTCGCCGGCCGCCTCGAACACCTCGCGGATCCCGCTTATCGAGATCCGCTCGACCCTGTCGGAGAACGTCGTCATACCTGTGAGGGAGCGCCGCCGCGAGTTAGTTCTTGTCACCACCGACGCCGCTCCCAGACCGGCCGCCGCCCCTCGCGGCTCGCGTCGTCTCGGATCCGCCCGTCGGCGTCGGTCGGCAGCGCGAACCGCCCACGGAGGACGCTCGGCACCTCCTCGGCGCGGGCGCGCAACAGCGCGTCGTCGACCGCGCGGAGGCGGAGCATCGGCCGCCCCGGCCCCATCGGCACCTTGATCGACTCGATCAGCTCCCGACCGACGAGGGCCTGCCGGTCGCCGGTGAACTCCTGTGCCGGGGCGATCCCGACGCCGTCGGTCCCGACCCACGTCCGCAGATCCCGGAAGAGGTGGTCGTGTCGCGCCGCGAGCGCGACGAGGAGCGTCCGGTCCGACACCTCCGTCGTGCGGCCGAACTCGCCGGGGTCGAGCGACGCCAGCAGGGCCGCCAGGTCGTCCGCGAACCGGTCGTCGAGGACCTCGCGCGCGTCGGCGAGCAGCCGAGTCCTCGAGGGCATCTCGACGGGCGCCGCCGACGCCGCGTCGAACCGCGACTCGGCGGTCGCGCGGGCGCCGTCGACCGCCTCCGCATCCGTGTCGGTCGCCTCCGGATCGGTATCCGTCGCCGTCGTCGCGAGCGTCCGGTCCCCGCAGGGGCCGACGACGGCGTCGACGCGCTCGGGGCTCGCGAACAGCGTCCCGCCCGTCCCGTGCCCGAGCGGCTCGCCGGTCCGGATCCGGATTTCGCCGTTCTCGACCGCCTCGGCGACCGCGGTGCCGAGGACGAGCGCCCGTGAGAGCGCGTCGACGACGCCGGGGCGGCACGCGATCCGCCACGGCGGGCCCGAGGAGCGCTCGCGAGCGGCGAGCACCGCGGGGAGCAGCCGGATCGGCACGCCGACCGCGACGACGGCCGACCGCCCCGCCAGCGCTGTCTCGACCGCATCGGCGAGCGCGTCGGCGGGACGCGGGAGGACGTCCGCGACCTCGGAGGCCTCGCCGAAGCCGTCGCTCGCGCCGTCGGCGTCGGTCCCGATACCGACGTCGTCCGCGGTCACACCGATCGGTGACTGCCGCGATCCGAAAGAGCGTTGCGCCGGTCTCGGCAGCCGTTTCGGGAAAATCGGTAGCGGCGCCGAACTCAGGGCGCCCGCGCGAACACGAGGTACCCCGTGTGGCCCACGCCGGCGGTGGAGGGGCGCGAGCCGCGGTCGGAGAAGTCCATCTCGCGCTGGATCGTCTCCAGCGTCTCGACCTCGTCGAATCCGGCGTCGCGGGCCGCGAGGGCGGCCTCGCGGGTCCCCTCGACGAACGGGGAGTAGACGGCGAGGCGGCCGCCGGGCGCGAGCAGGTCGTCCGCGCGCTCGACCACGGCCGGCGCGTCGCCGGTGTCGAGCGTCAGGGCGTCGAACGGCTCGCCCTCCGCGAGCGCGTCGAGCTCCTCGGTGAGGTCGCCGGTCCGGACCTCGACGCGGTCGGCGACGCCCGCGGTCCGCATGTTGTCGCGGGCGACCTCGGCGAACTCGGCGTCGACCTCGTAGGTGGTCACGTCGGCGCCGGCCCGGCCGAGGTACGCGGCGAGGATGCCCGTGCCGGTGCCGGCGTCGAGGACGCGGTCGCCGCCGGACGCGCCGGTGTGACCCATCACGAGCCCCACGTCGCGCGGCATCATCGGCGCGCCGGTGCGTTCGAGGTGGTTGAACAGGTCGGGGCCGCGGAGCGCGCGGACCTCGAAGACGGTGCCGAGGTGGGTCTCGACCTCGTCGCCGGCCGCGACATCCTCGGGGACCTCGATCACGCCGAGGTCGGTGCCGAACTCCTCGCCGGGCTCCAGCAGGTACTCGCGGTCCTCGTGGACGAGCAGGTACGCGGCGTCCGTCACTGCAGGTCCGAGATCGCTCGCGCGGGCTCGCCGTTGGCCGCCTCCAGCGCCTCGCGGGCGGCCTCCTTCGAGACGCCCGCCTGCTGGGCGACCAGTTTCACGTCCTCCTCCGGGATGCCGTCGTCGCCGTCGTCGCTCGCGTCGTCGAGCGCGGGGTCGTCCGCGTCGCCGCCCTCGACCGCGGCAGCGCCGCCGGCGCCCGCGTCGGCCACCTCGTCGGGAGAGCCGACGATCTGGTAGGTCTCCTGGCCCTGGGCGTCCATCTTGGTCACCTGGGCGCCGTCGAAGACGAGGTCGTCGCCGTCGGCCGTCTCGATGACGACCCGCTCGGCGTCGAGCTCCTCGACGTCGATCCCCATCTGTTTCATCATCTGTTTCATCTTCCGCGGGTTCATGCCGCCGCCTCCGAACATGGTCCTCGGTTCGGCCGGACGACACAAAAAGGGTGTCGACACGGGGCGCAGGGCCGGCGCGGCGACGAGGCGCGGCGCGCTCGATCCCGGCGGCGCCCGCCCACCCGATCCCGGCGAGCCCGACCGAGACGACGGGGTTGATACGTGTCGCGCGCGAGGCGGAGGTATGTACTTCGCGGACCACACCTGGCCGGAGTTGGGCGACGCGCTGTCCCCCGGTTCCGTCGCGCTCGTCCCGCTCGGCTCGACCGAACAGCACGGCCCGCACCTCCCGCTCGCGACCGATCACCTGATCGCCGAGGGGCTCGCGACGGCGGCCGCCGAGCGGTCGGACGCGTTCCGAACGCCGACGATCAACGTCGGCGTCAGCCCGCACCACCGGCAGTTCCCGGGGACGATGTGGGTCGACCCGCCCGAGTTCCGCGACTACGTGGAGTCGTTCTCGCGGAACCTCGCGTACCACGGCATCGACCGCGTGGTGTTCGTCAACGCCCACGGCGGCAACGTCCAGCACCTCCGGGAGGTCGGCCGCCGCCTCCACGAGGACGAGATCGCCTACGCCGTCGAGTGGATGTGGGACGAGTCGATCCCGGAGCTGGTCGACGACCTCTTCGAGCGCAACGGCCCCCACGCCGGGCCGAAGGAGACCGCGATGGTCACCCACCTCGCGCCCGACCTCGTCCGCGAGGACCGGCTCGAAGACGCCCGCGACGGCGGCCTCGTCGACCTCGAGAGCGCCGACACGATGGTCCACGGCGCGCGGACGTTCTACGACGCGGTCGAGAACTCCGCGAACGGCGCGTTCGGCGACCCGACCGACGTGACTCCGGAGAAGAGCGAGCGGCTGTTCGAGGCCGCCGCGGACCAGCTCGTCCAGCTGGCGGAGTGGATCGGCGAGCGCGACGAGGCGGAGCTGTTCCCGGAACCCCGGGTCGAGCGGGAGTCGACTTAGTCGTCGAACCGGTCACCGAGGGCTTCTCGAAGCGCGGCGTCGACCGCCTCGCGCCGACCGTCGAGGACCGCGAACGCCTCGCCGCGGCGGCGTTCGAGCCAGCGCAGCAGGCGGCCGGCCCAGTCGAGCTTTCGGGCCTTCATCGGGTCGACATCGGGGTCGTCGAAGTTCCACCCGGGGAAGATTAGTTCGCCGGCCCCGACGTGGTCGGCGAGGAACGCGGCGCGGTCACCGTCGGTGAACCCGCCGGTGTTCCGGACCGGGCCGACGGGAGCCGCCTGCGTCGTCGCCAGCGTCCACTCGTCGGCGAACCGGGGGAGCCAGTCGCGGACCGCCGGAATGTTGTCGCCGTGGGCGTGGGCGACGACGGGCACGCCCTCGCGAGTCAGCTCCGCTGCTGTCTCCGGGTTCTTGTCGAGGTCGGTCACCATACAGTCGACGGCGACGCCGCGGTCGGCGAGGACGTCGGCGGCGGTCGAGGCCGCGACGACGACGTCGGCGTCGCGGGCGAGCGAGACCTCGTCGGCGAGACAGGGCGCCGCGCCCGCGACGGCGACCGTCGCGCCCGACCAGTCGCCGAGGCGGTCGAGCGGGAACGGCGTCGCGAGGTCGGCGGCGACGTCGCGGGCGCGCTCGTCGGCCGCGCGGTCGAACCCGAAGTCGGCGAGGATCGCCTCGTAGACGGGCTCGAAGGTGTCGAAGTTCACGGGCGGACCACGCTCCGGGAACCCGTCGCGCCGGGCGCAGAACAGCGCCGCCGCTCGCCGGGCGAATTATGGTATGGACCGGAGTGGCACAGAGTACCCCTACCCGCGTGCCCCTCCGGCGTCCGGTCGATCGGTTGTCTACACGAGGGCATAAACTTTCTCTTAACTCACGTGGTGGTCGATACCCGCGAGCGCGGCGTCGAGCGGGTCGGAAACGTCAGATACGGCCTCTCGGACCGACTCGATCGCGGCGGGCGTCCCGATCAGGAGTCCGCGGCGGTCTCCGCCGGGTTCCTCCCCTCCGGTGCCGCCGTCGGTCGCCGACGGGGGCGACGGCGACGCAGCGCGGTTGGGATCGCCCAGCGCGAACGCGGCGCCGCTCGCGTCGCCGCCGACCGTCGCGGCGCGCAGGGCGCCGACCGCCGCGTCGCCGAGGCCGGAGAGCTCGTAGGTGCGGACGACCGCGTTGCCGGCCGCGTCGCGGTCGCCCTGCGTCGCTTCCGCCGCGCCGATCCGGTCGAGGTGCCGTTCGGCCTCGCGGACCGTCGTCACGTCGAGCTCCTCGACGGCGACGGCGCCCGAGTCCCCGCCGGAGTGGCGGTCGCGGGCGAACTCGGCGCCGACGAGCGCGGCGTCGCGCGTCTCCGCCACGTCGTGGGTACGGATCACGTGGGCGCCGCGCTCGACCGCCATCGACGTGGCGGCGAGCGAGACCGGGAGCGCCTCCTCGGTGCTGCGACCGGCGATGGTCTTGAGGAAGCTCTTGCGGTTGATCGAGACGAGTAGCGGGCGGCCGTAGCCGCGGAACTCGCGCAGGCGGTGAAACGTCTCCCGGTCGTCGTCGTGGGTCTTCGCCGCGGACCAGCCGCCGAACGCGGGGTCGAGGATGGTCTTGTCGGTGAAGCCGTTCATCGAGAGCGCCTCGTAGATGTCGTCCACGTCCTCGATCGCTCCCGGCCGCTCCAAGTCGGGCGGCGAGGCCATCTTCGAGACGGCGACGTCGTGCTCGCGGCAGACGCGGGGCATCTCCGGGTCCGCGAACCCGCAGATGTCGTTGACCATGTCGAAGCCGCGCGAGAGCGCCTCGTCGGCGACCTCGTGGTAGCGCGTCTCGATCGACCAGACGGCGTCGCCCGAGGTGGATTCGAGGGTCTCGATCGCGGTGTCGAGCCGATCGAGCTCCTGTTCGGCGGAGAGCACGTCGAGGTCCTTGTTGGCCGATTCGAGGCCAACGTCGACGATGTCGGCGCCCTCGCCGATCAGTTCCTCGTCGACGTACGCGGCGGCCTCGCCGGGGTCGTCGTACACGCTGGGGTCGTACGGCGACTCCTCGGAGACGTTGAGCACGCCCATAATCCGGGGCGGGTGATCGTCGCCGATTCCCAGCCCCGCAGCGTCCACGTTTCGCATACGATTACCACGGGCGCGAGCGACATAAACGGGGCGAGTACCCGACGCGCTCGCCGGGGAACGAGTCGCATATCTATTTATAAATGATCGGCGGTGCGGTGGCGCGTGCCGATGAGCGCCCGACAGGGCGCGAGTCGCACGCGCGAGGGAGTCGGGCGCTCCGAGGGCGACCGAAGAGAGCCCGAAGGACGCGTCCGACGAGGCTGGGGAGGTGTGAGGTGCGGTTGCTGTGCGGTCGGGCGGGACTCAAAGGGGCAGCCGCGAGGACGGCGCAGACGACGTAAGCACCGCAGGAACGAGCGCAGCGAGTGACGAGGAGCGCAACGAGTGTGCGCCNCAAAGGGGCAGCCGCGAGGACGGCGCAGACGACGTAAGCACCGCAGGAACGAGCGCAGCGAGTGACGAGGAGCGCAACGAGTGTGCGCCGTCCTCGCGGCTGGGGCTTTGAAGGTATTCGCCGTCGATCCGTCACCAGCCATTTATATACAAGCGGCTGGGCTTTGGCGGTGCTCGCCGTCGATCCGTTACCAGCTATTTATAAACAAGCGGCCGGAGGTGTGACTGCGTTCGCCGTCGATCCACACACCGGGGAGTTCATTTATAAATCGAACCGGAGCGAGTCGCCGACTTCGACGCCGTGGCGGTCGGTCCACTCGTAGGGGACCTCGAGCACGTACTGGCCGGATCCGTCATACTGTTGCTCCTCGCCGTCCTCGTTCGGTCCCGGTTCGGGCGCGTTGTGGATCCGGACGATCTCCCGGTCGCCGTCGACGAAGACGATGTCGATGCCGAAGCTCATCCGACGCATCACGTACGTCAGGCTCCCTCGGGGCGCGTCGTAGACGAACAGCATCCCGCCGTCCTCGGGCAGCGCCTCGGCGTCGCTGAGCCCGAGGAGACGCTCGTCGCCGTCGTCCGCGATCGCCGCGGTCACCGAGCCCCGCTCCTCGCCCTCGGGACTCTCGACGGTCACGGTCGTCGTCTCGTAGTCGGCGTACGTCCCAGACGGCCACTCGATGTCGGCGCCGCCGGTCCCGTCGCCCGTGTCGCCGCCCCCGAGGCAGCCCGCCGCGGCACCCGCGGTCGCGACGGCAGCCAGTCCGAGCAGCCGACGGCGTCTCATGCTCGCACCGAGGCGGTTCGTGGAGTTAAAGGACCGGCTCCTCGCGTGACGTCGCGGCCGTCCTCGTGCCGGGAAGGACGCGCTTTTATCGCCGCCGGAGCGTAGCCTACGACATGGCGAAAGTGAGCATCGGCCTCCGCGGATGGCGCTTCGAGGAGGACGAGATATTCACCGACGACGAGGAACTGAAGCCCCTCGACGAGATTCCGGAGGATCCCCGGGAGCGACTCGTGCGGCTCGTCAGCCTCGTCGAGGAGCCCTGCGACGTCTGTTACCTCGACTACGGCGAGGAGGAGATCAACCGCTGTAACCAGGCGGAGATCGTGTACGGTGAGCCGGAGGGCGAGGTGCTCCTCTGTCCCGAACACGAGCCGGATCTGCTCTACTGGTTCCGCGAGGAAGGCGGCAGCGAGTACAAGGGGTCGGTCGAGTTCGCCGACCGCTTCCACGAGTGGGTCGCCGCCGGCAACGAGGCCCCCGAGGGGTACGCCTCCGTCGAGCACGTCGAGGAGGACCCGGCCGGGCTCCCGGACCTCCCCGACCAGCAGGAGGTCCAAGAGCGGCTCGAAGCCGACTTCGAGGGCGAGCGGATCGACATCCTCGAACTCGCCGGCCAGGAGGAGCGCGACGGCGAGGAGATCACCGAAGCGGAGCTCGCGGACTCCGACCTCGACCTCTCGGCCGACTACCCGTCGGACCGATGAGCGGCGGCGAAGCGGACGGCACGGCGGAGACCGACGCGGCCGAGGGTCGGACCGAGGACGCCGCGAGCGGGCGGCAAAAGCCCGTGGTCGTCGTCGTCGAGCCCGAGACGCCGGGCAACGTCGGCACCATCGCGCGAGCGATGAAGAACTTCGGGCTCTCCGACCTCAAGCTCGTGGATCCCCCCGAACTGGAGGAGGACGGCGAGGCGTACGGCTTCGCCGGTCACGCCCGCGAAGACGTGCTCCCGAACGCCGAGGAGGTCACCTTCGACGAGGTCGTCGCGAACTACCACACGGTCGGCACCACCGCGATCACCGGCGAGGACGACCGCAGCCACGAGCGCTTTCCGTTCAAGACGCCCGCCGAACTCCGCGAGTCGCTGAAGACGGTGGACGCGCCCACCGCCATCGTCTTCGGCCGTGAGGGACGCGGGCTCAACAACGAGGAGCTCTCGCGGCTCGACGAGGTGTGTTCGATCCCGGCCGACGACGACTACCCCGTCCTGAACCTCGGGCAGGCCGCGACCGTGCTCCTCTACGAGCTCCGCGACCTCACCGTCGACGAGACGCAGCTGCCCGACACCGAGGTGACTCGCGCCCCGGAGGCCGACGTCGAGCGCTTCCACGAGTTCTTCGACGAGTTCCTCGCGGCGACGGGCCAGCGCGACCACGTCCGCGAGAAGAACGCGCTGCTGATGCGTCGGCTGCTCGGCCGCGCGCACCCGACGGAACGCGAGGTCCACTCGCTGCTCGGCACCTTCCGGAAGGCGAACGCGAAGCTGGAGCACGCCGACCACCTCGCGGCGAAGTACGACGAGCCGCCGTATCCGACGGAGCAGTAACCGTGCGCGGCCCCGCCCTCGACGAGGACCTGCTGGCCGGCGTGCGCGACGTGTCGCCGCTACTACTCGGCGTCGCTCCGTTCGCGCTCGTCGCCGGTATCGCGACGGTCGACGCCGGGCTCGGGCTGGCCGAGGCGGTCGGGATGTCAGTGATCGTGTTCGCGGGCGCCTCCCAGCTCGCCGCGCTGGAGCTGCTCGGCGAGAACGCGCCCCTCGCGGTCGTCGTCGGCACGGCCGTCGTGATCAACCTCCGAATGCTGATGTACTCGGCCTCCATCGCGCCGCACTTCGCGGAGTACGGGCGCCGACTCCGCGCGGGGCTCGCGTACCTGCTCACCGACCAGGCGTACGCGCTCTCCGTCGCCGAGTTCGACGAGAACCCGGACCGCAGCCGGTGGCGCTACTACCTCGGCGCGGCCGCGTCGCTGTGGATCGTCTGGCAGGTCGGGACGGTCGCGGGCGTCGTTCTCGGCGCCGGCGTCCCCGACGCGTGGGGGCTCACCTTCGCGGTGCCGCTCGTGTTCCTCGCGCTCCTCGTCCCCGCGATGAAGGACCGGCCCACCACCGTCGCGGGCGGCGCGGGCGGCGCGGTCGCCGTCGTCGCCGCCGGGCTCCCGCTCAACCTCGGACTGCTCGTCGGCGCGCTGTGCGGGATCGCGGCCGGCCTGGTGACGGAGGTGACGGCGTCGTGACGGACGGTCCGCCCCCGGCGGCCGTCCCCGACGCGGGGGTGACGGCGTCGTGACCGACGCGCTCGCCGGGCTTGTCGCCTCGCCGCGCGCCTGGGTCGCCATCGTCGTCATCGGCGTCCTCACCTACGGGATCCGGCTCTCCTTCATCCACCTGTTCGGCCGGATCGACGGGGTCCCGACGCGCCTCCAGCGGCCACTTCGGTACGTCCCGCCGGCCGTCCTCGCGGCGCTCGTCCTCCCCGATCTGGTGACGCTCGGGCCGTCAGTCACCGCGACCCTCCTCGACGAGCGGCTGATCGCGGGCGCCGTCGCCGGCGCGGTCGCGTGGCGGACGGAGAACGTGTTCGCGACCATCGCGACCGGAATGGTCACGCTGTGGCTGTTCCGGTTCGTCGTGTTCGCGTGAGCGGTGCGAGGTGCGCGGCGCTCGGGGCGTCCAGTCAGTCGAACCGGTCCGGCCGTCGCCTCGCCAGCGCGAAGGCGACGACGCCGACGAGGAGGGCCACGGCGAGCGCGCGCTCGACGCTCACGACTCCGCGGACCGACGAAATCGCGTACGAGGCGGCCGCGAGGGCGACGACGGCGTAGCCGGCCGCGGCGACGCCGAGCAGCGCGGGGCGAGCGCCCGGATTCTTCCAGAGGCGGAGCCACGTCGCCGCCGCGGACGCGGCGCCGACGAGGACCCCGACCGGGAGCCCGACGAGCGCGGAAAACTCGATCGAGGCCGCGAGCAGTCCCGTGACGCCGGCGGCCGCGAGGAGGAACGCGGTCACGCCGACGCCGAGGGTCGCGACGAGTCGCCAGTTCATACTCCCGAGTCGCTGCGAGGGGGCTTAAACGGATCCGGCGGCCGGAGCGGCTTCGTCAGCGCTCCCGTTCGGTCGCGCGCTCCGCGGGAGCCTCGCGCGAGTCTGAAGCGTCGCGGTCGACGGGGCGGTCGAACCGGGAGCGGTCCTCGGCCTCGCGCTCGCGGGCGGCGGCGATCCGCTGGGCACCGTCGGCCAGCGAATCGAGCGCCGCGAGCAGGCGGTACGAGAGGTACGGACCGACCGAGAGCACGAGGACGACCCAGACGCCGAACAGGATCTGACCGACGATCACGAGGGAGTAGACGAACACGAACAGGCTCAGGGCCGCGAGAACGGCGCCGACCGGCGTGCGGAGGGCTTCGGAGGGCGAAAGCGGGTCGTGCGACATGGCCGGTGCTTCCGACGCGAGACACTTAAAAATAAACGGAGAGCCGTCGGCCGGAAAGGCCCTCAGTCGTCGGCCGGAGCCGCGGAGTCGCCGGCGGAGACGCCGGTGCCGGGCCCGATGTCGATGCCGAGCGCCTCAAGCTTCTCGTCGGGGACGACGCCGTCGACCCAGTCGCGGGTCTCGTAGTACTCGGCCTTCAGCTGGTCGAGTTCGACGAGCTCGCCCTCGCTGGCGCCCGTGCCGGGGATGGCGTCCGGGTGCCCCTCGATGAACCGGTTCGGCAGCGTGTCGTCCGCGCCGTCGAAGCCGGCGAGGTTGTTGAAGTAGCGCTCGAGGTTGTACACGCGCTCGCCGGCCTCGAACAGCTCGTCCTCCGAGAGGTCGCGGCCGGTCATGCCGTTGTACTGGAGCACGTACTCCTCGATCCCCTCCGCGAACGCGCTGAACTTGCAGATGTCGAACGAGTCCGACACCGCGTGTAGGTCCTGGAAGGTGGCGGTGAGCTCGCCTTTGCCCTCCCACTCGTACGGGTCGACCTTCTCCGGGATGCCGAGGATCTCGGCGGCCGGCGTGTACCCGCGCAGGTGGCAGGCGCCGCGGTTGGAGGTCGCGTACGCGATCCCCATGCCCTTCATGCAGCGCGGGTCGTAGGCGGCCATCGTCTGGCCCTTTACGGAGAGCTTGTTGCCGTGCGCGTCCTTCGCGTCGGCGACGCGCTCGGGGCCCTCCGCGAGGAGGTCGCCGAGGTCGCTGGAGCGGTGGCCGATCTCCTCGATGAGGTCGATCATCGTCTCGGAGTCGCCCCAGTCGAGGTGGCCGACGCCCTCGAGTTTGCCCTCCTCGCTCATCTCCATCGCCATCGCCATCATGTTGCCGGCCTCGATGGTGTCGATGCCGAGGTCGTTACACCGGTCGAGCATGACCGCGATCTCGTCGCGGTCGTCGTGCCCGGAGTTCGGGCCGAGCGCCCACGCGGACTCGTACTCGTACGACTCCATGCGGACGTTCAGGTCCTCGCCCTTGTGGGTCACGTCGACCTCGACCTCCTTCTTGCACGCCACCGGACAGGAGTGACACGTCGGCTCGTCGACGAGGATGTTCTCGCGGACGTTCTCGCCGGAGACGCGCTCGGCCTGAACGTCGACGCCGTCGGTCTCGCTGTACGCCTCCGTCGAGGTGTGTTTCGCGTTCTTCGTCGGGAGCCCGTCCATCTCCTCGGTCGCGTTCATCAGGACGTTCGTCCCGTACATCGAGAGCCCGCCCTCGTTGGGCGCGGTGACGTCGGACTCGCGGATGACCTCCATCGCCTGCTGGTAGCCCTCCTGGAACGTCTCCGGGTCGGCGGGCTTGGGCATGTCGGTGCCCGATTTCACCACGACCGCCTTCACGTTCTTCGAGCCCATCACGGCGCCGGTGCCGCCGCGGCCCGAGGCGCGGTCGTCCTCGTTGATGACGCAGCCGTAGCGCACCTCGTTCTCGCCGCCCTGGCCGATCGCCATCACGGAGACGTCGCGGCCGACCTTCCCGTCGACCTCCTCGCCGAGCTGGTCGATGGTGTCGTGGACGCCCTGTCCCCAGAGGTGGGAGGCGTCGCGTACCTCGACGTCGCCGTCCTCGACGAACAGGTAAACCGGCTCGTCGCTCGCGCCGTCGAGCAGGATGCCGTCGAGCCCGGCCCACTTGAGCCGCGCGCCGGACCAGCCGCCGTGGTGCGAGTCGGTGACGGTCCCCGTCAGCGGGGACTTCGTCACCAGGGCGATCCGACCGCTCATCACGGTCTGGGTGCCCGTGAGCGGACCCGTCATGAACGCCAGTCGGTTCTCCGGTCCGAGCGGGTCCACGTCGGGACCCTTGTCGAAGACGTACTTGACGCCGAGCCCGCGCGCGCCGATGTACTTCTCCGCGTCGTCGTCGTCGATCCCGCGGTAGCTGACCTCGCCACCGCCGAGATCGACCTGTGCCACACGGTCTCTGTAGCCGCCCATTTCAGTCATGTAATGCTCGTTCATTATAGAGGGACCACAGCGTGTTAGTTGTTCACCTCTGAACGCAACTGGTACCGGTTACTAAACGGGGCGTGTCGTCCGCTCGATGTTTATAACCAGGACGCCCGTCCGACGCGGAAATACTCGGAGACAGCGGCGGGGTGCGAACGGCTCACAGCGCCCGGCAGCGGCGTGGTGTGAACGACCGGTTTCGGTCGGTATCGCGGGTCAGCCGCCGAATCTCCCGTAGTCGCAGCCCATAATTGGCGGCGAGACAAAGCGCGACCGTGACCGACCGAGACGGGCGGCCGCGGGCGCCCGGGAGCGGTCCGGAGCCGACCGGCCGCGACCGGACGAGGGCCCTCGGGTTCGCGGTCGTCGTGTTCGTCGGATCGATGGTGCCGGTTCCGTCGTCGTCCGGCGGGGACAGCGACGCGCTTGGCGGCGCGCTCGGCGCTCTCCTCGACGTCCTCCCCGCCGGGATCGGTCTCACGGGTCCGTTTCACCTCGTCGGCTACGCCGTGCTCGCCGCCCTGCTCGTTCCGGTGACTCGGGAGTTCCGATTTGGCCCGCTCCTCGCGGCGGCCGCCGCGGTCGCGTTCGGGTTCGGGATCGAACTCGTCCAAGCCCCGATCCCGTGGCGCTCGTTCGCGTGGGGCGACGCCGCCGTCAACGCGGGCGGCGCGGTGATCGGAGCGGCGGTCGCGGTCGTTCGCGGCCGCGGGCCGGCGTCGGCGAGCGATCGCGAGGTCGAGCGTTGACCCCTCCGGCGTCGGCGAGCCGGGAGTGTCGCCGAACCGGGCGCGTCGCCGGCGTCAGCGTCCCGGCGGACCGGCGCGACCGCGACCGCGACCGCGGCGCCGCACGGTCGCCGTCACGTCGGCGTTCAGCCGCGAACGCTCGAAGTAGATCTGCTCGTACTCGCTGGACTCGTACTCGGCGTAGAGGTTCAGCGGGACCTCGTCGCCGTCGTCGGCGTCCTCGATAGTGTCCGCCAAGTCGCCGTCGTCGACCCGGACGACGAGAGTCTCGTCCTCCTCGTCGAAGACGACCTTCTCCGCGTCGAGGTGCTCACCGTCGGTCGTCCACACGGCGACGGTGTCCTCGGCGACCGACTCGACGTCGTCGGGCGCGTCGAACTGCGCGACCACCTTGCCGTTCCCGTCGACGGTGACGGCGGCGTCGGGGAGGTCGCGGTCGACGCGCTGCATGCGTCCCTCGACGGTCGGGGCGATGGTATCTTTCTCCTCTAAGTAGTTCACGACCGTCGTCGCCTGGAGTTCGCCGGTGTCCTCGACGGGCTTGTCGTCGAGCGGGTAGCCGCTCCCGCCGTTCGCGATGTAGCTGTTGACGGCCACCTCGTAGGTCTCGTCGGGGTCGAGCGGCTCGCCGCCGACGTACACGTCGCGGACCAGTTCGTCGGCGTCCTCGTGGGGGACCCACTCGAAGCGCACGCCGCTGGTCTGCTGGGAGATCTCCTCGCCGAAGTTCTGTCCGGTCTCGCTCTCCAGCGTGACGACCTGGCTCTCCAGCGTCTCGACGAGCTCCTCGCCCGTGAGCTCGAGCGAGACAACCGTGTTCGGGAACGGAAGCGTGTTGAAGATGTCTCCGCCGGTGATCTCGCCGGGGCCGTACACCGAGTCGGAGCGGATTCCGCCGGCGTTCGTGATCGCGACGTCGGCGTCGACGCGCTCGCGCATCGCGTCGGTGACCAC
Organism: Halorubrum distributum JCM 13561; assembly: GCF_000337395.1. NCBI lineage: Archaea > Methanobacteriati > Methanobacteriota > Halobacteria > Halobacteriales > Haloferacaceae > Halorubrum > Halorubrum distributum. The sequence continues at coordinate 26,695 of NZ_AOJF01000019.1, read as the reverse complement.
GTTTCCGTAGTTCGTCTCGCGGTGGTAATTCGACCCGAACGTGGCGTCGAGCGGCGTCTCCGTCTCCACCACCGGCGAGTCGAGGCTCACCTCTCCGCGGTACTCGGCGATGATGTCGGACGCGGTGGGGTCCTTCTCGATGTCCTCGGTGACCTCGATCAGCTGCCCGTCGAACGCGGTGACCTCGCCGCCTTCGATCGTCAGTTCGATCTCGCTGAGGTAGAGCGCGCGCGCTCGCGCCTCCGAGACGATCGACCCGTCGACCGCCTCGGGCGGATAGAACTGCTCGTCGTCGCCGACGACGACCACGTCGATGTCGTCGTCCGTGTCGGCCTCGGCGAGGGCCTCGGCGTCGCCGATGCCGGTGTGCGCGAGCGCGACGACGACGTCGACGCCCTCCTCATCCTTGAGTCGCTTCGCCTCCGCGGGGCCGGTTTCGGTGTAGTCTTCGAGGGTGATGCCCTCCGCCTCGAAGTCGATGTTCGTCTTCCCGTACGTCGCGCCGTCGTCGACGAGCCCGATGATCCCGACGCTGACGCCGCCGCGCTCGACGATATTGGTGGATTCCGTGCCGTCGAACGCCTCGCCCGTCTCGCTGTCGACGAGGTTCGTGGCGAGCCACGGGAACTCGGAATCGGCCGTCACCTCCGAGATTGGGTCGAGCCCGTAGTCGAACTCGTGGTTCCCGATCACGTCGGCGTCCGGTCCGACCTCGTTGAGCACGTCCACCGGCGCGCGCCACTGCGAGATCGGGCTGAGCGCGTGCGGTCCCACCTCGTCGCCGCCGCCGACCACGACGACCGGGCCGTCGGCCGCCGCCCGGCGCTGTTCGATGAGCGTCACCAGCCGCGGGAAGTTCTTGTCCTCCGCTGCGGCAGTCTGGATGTCATTGTAGGACAGAAGGGTCAGCGTCGTCGACCCGTCGCCGTCAGCGGCCGTCGCCGACCCGGAAACGAGCGACCCGCCGAGTACGATTCCACCCGCTCGCAGCACGTCACGCCGTCCGTAGTCACGGTCCCGTGACATCGATTTCTTCCACTTAGCGGTGTTTATAAAATCTTTCTATAAACTGGTATATATTTATCATGATAGGACCTCTTGGGAAGGGTTCTCGAACGATCGGCCGGGACCGCGACCAGAGGCGATGACGAGGCGGTAATCCGAGACGACGGGCCGGCGGTATCGGTACGTCCCCCGATGACGACACCGCTTTACGCGCTCGCCCGCTTCCCCCGACAATGAGCAAGCCGAGCCCCGACGCGTACGAGCAGGGGCGCGGGATGGACGCGCACAACGCCGTGATGCGCGACATCCGCGCCGAGCGCTCGGAGACGTACGACCCGACGGAGCCCACCCGCGTCTGGATCGACGAGGACAACACGCCCGACGGCGTGGTGAACTCCCTCACGATCATCTTAAACACCGGCGGCTGCCGGTGGGCCCGCGCCGGCGGCTGCACGATGTGCGGCTACGTCGCCGAGTCCGTCGAAGGCGGCAGCGTCGCCCACGAGGACCTCATGACGCAGATCGACGCGTGCCTCGACCACGAGTCGGAGGAGGCGGACGAGCCGGCCGAGCTGATCAAGATCTACACCTCCGGCTCCTTCCTCGACGAGCGCGAGGTGCCGGCGGAGACCCGGCGAGCGATCGCCGAGACGTTCGCGGACCGGGACCGGATCGTCGTCGAGTCGCTGCCGGACTTCGTCGACCGCGAGAAGATCGCCGACTTCGCGGACCACGGCATCGCAACCGACGTGGCGGTCGGGCTGGAGACCGCGACGGACCGCGTCCGCCACGACTGCGTGAACAAGTACTTCGACTTCGCCGACTTCGAGGACGCCTGCGCCGAGGCGGCCGCGGCCGACGGCGAGTTCGCCGCGGACGTGGGGATCAAGGCGTACCTCCTGCTGAAGCCGCCCTTCCTCGCGGAGCCGGAGGCGGCCGCCGACATGATCGACTCGATCCGGCGCTGCGCCGACGTCGACGGCTGTCACACCGTCTCGATGAACCCGACCAACGTCCAGCGGTACACGATGGTCGACGAGCTGTTCTTCGAGGGCGGGTACCGCCCGCCGTGGCTCTGGTCGGTCGCGCACGTGCTGGAGGAGACCGCCGACGTCGACGCCATCGTCGTCTCCGACCCCGTCGGCCACGGCTCCGACCGCGGGGCGCACAACTGCGGCGAGTGCGACGACCGCGTCCAGACCGCGATCAAGGACTTCGACAAGCGGCAGGACCCGAGCGTCTTCGACCAGGTGTCCTGCGAGTGCGAGGCCACCTGGGAGTACGTGATGGCCGAAGAGACGAGCTACAACATGCCGCTCGCGCGGTAGTTCGAGGAACGGGCGGACGCCTCGCCGGGCGGTCAGGTCGGGGCGAGCGATGGGATACCGCCGAACGATGGTGACGTTTCCCGATCAGTATTTTTCTGAGTTGGAGAATGATCGATCTATTATCCCCGATAACGCGTGACAGTCGCGTTTGGTAATCCCGATCATACTGAACGATCAGGTCGAAAAAGACCCTTATAGCTTCGGGCCCTGTACCCTAGCATGAACGCAGACGCCAGCGGTTCCCCGCCCTCCCGCGGGAAGTCGGTCCTCTTCTGCCCGGAGTGTCGCTTCGAGAGCGCCCTGTCGGACGGATGGCTCATCGTCAGCGACGGCGACGAGCGCACCGTCGTCTGTCCGAAGTGCGGCCACGTCGCCGACAACCGAACCGAGCGGTCCGCGCCGACGCCGCAGCACGCGGACTGATCACTTCTCTTCCGGCGCCCGTTCCGCGAGGACGGGGATTTCCGACAGCTTCTCGGCGCCGAGCGCGTCCCAGTCGACCCCGTCCGGACGCGGGTACGGCGTGTCGGTCCGGACCGTCCGCTCCGGCGTCACGACGAGGTCGAGCGGAACGTCGTGCGCGTCGGGAGCGGGGAGGTCAGCGTCCGCGCCGGCCGCCGACTCGGGCCCGTCGAGGACGGAAAGCTCGTGGACGGTCGTCGCGACCGTCGTGTCCGCATCGACCGCGCCGAGCTCGCGGAGGACGGCCCACTCCAGGTCGCTGTACCCCTCGCCCTTGCCGATCCGGGCGCCGTCGGTCGTGACCCCGACCGAGCCGGCGGCGATCAGGTCGACGTGGTCGACGTCTTCGGGAGCGGTCGGGGTCCCGTACTCGCCGATTCCGGAGACGGTCGTCGCGTCGTCGATCTCCGCGGGCGGAATCTCGGCGGGGTCGAGCCGGAGGAACGGGTCCGGGTCGCGGAGCCGCGGCTGCGCGACGTAGACGGTCTTGCCGGCGCGCAGCGCGGCCCGGCGGACGGGGAGCTGCGGCGCGTCGGGGTTGGCCTTGAGCGTCGCGGCCGACTCCCACGCCTCGGTTTCCGCGAGCCGCTCCGCCGCGGCGTCGGCGCCGGCGAAGTTGGGGATCCGGTCGTGGGGCGGGAACGGGAACCGCGCCTGGTCGCCTGCGTCGAAGGCGTCCCACACCGCCTCGCGGACGGCCTGTTTGTCCATATCGGAACGAGCGGGGCGGGCGACAAGTAGTCGGCGGAAAGCGGGTTCAGTGCCACCGCGTCCTTGTCCGCTACCAGACACGGCCGGTGTCACACCGGCGACAGTGTCGGTGTTTTTATATATCAGATCGGTGTTCCGTTCGGACATGATCGAAGACGGACTGTCGTATCCCGCGCGTGGCGACTGGGTCGGACGGATCATCATCGGCGGCGTGCTGGGGCTGCTCTCGGTGTTCGTTATCCCGGCGTTCGCGATCTTCGGCTACCTCGTCCGAGTGCTGGAGCGGACCGTGGCGGGCGACGACGTGCCCCCGGCGTTCGACGACTGGGGAGACCTGCTGGCGAAGGGCGTCGTCGCGACGGTCATCGCGCTCGTGTACTCGATCGTCCCGGTCGTCGTGTACGGGATCGTCGTCTCGGCGGTCGCCGGAGTCGGGTCGGGCATCGGCGGCGACGTGGGCGCGCTGCTCGGAATCACCGGCGCGCTGCTCGCGCTGGCGTTCGTCCCCGTGCTGCTGTTCATTTACTACGCGGTTCCCGCGGCGCTCACGGCGTACGCGGCCCGCGGCGAAGTGCGGGCGGCCTTCGACCCGGAGATCCTCAAGCCGACGCTGTTCAGCGTCGAGTACCTCCTCGCCGTGCTGATGCCGCTTCTGATCTCGACCGGCGTGTTCGTCGTTTCGGTGGTGCTCATCCTGACCGTCGTCGGCGCGGTGTTCGTCCCGTTCGTCCAGTTCTACAGTCAGGTCGCCGTCTTCCGGATGTTCGGCACCGCGTTCGCGGACCAGAGCGACTACATCGAGGCCGGGTCGGGCGGGCCCGACGACGGGACGACCGTCGCCGCCTGACGACGACGCCGCGACGCGCCTTTTAACCCGTTCAGGCGCGCACGGTCGGGTATGTTCGAAGACCGGCCGGACCGCGACGCCGAGGTCGTCCTCGTGGGGCGCTCGAACGTCGGCAAGTCCACGCTGATGCGCGAGCTGACGGGCCACGACTTCTCGACCGGCGGCAAGCCGGGCGTCACCCGCCAGCCGAACCACTTCGACTGGGCCAGCGAGAGTTTCATGTTCACGGACCTCCCCGGATTCGGGTTCATGTCCGGCGTCGAGGACGAGCACCGCGAGCAGATCAAGACGAACATCGTGCGCTACTTGGAGGAGAACGCCGACTCGATCCTCGCGGGCGTCGTCGTGATGGACGGCAAGGCCGCCGTCGACATCATCGACCGCCACGCGGAGCGCGGGAACATTCCGCACGACGTGGAGATGTTCGGGTTCTTGGAGGACGTGGGCGTCGAGCCCATCGTCGCCGTCAACAAGACCGACAAGATCGACGACGTCGACGAGCGGCTCGACGCGATCTGTGACCGACTGGGGCTGTACCCGCCGTGGCAGCAGTGGTCCGACCGCGTGGCGCCCATCTGCGCGAAGCGCGGCGATATCGAGGCGCTGGAGGAGTGCCTCCGGACGCGCTTCCACGACCACAACCGCGACGACCTGCTGAAGTTCGTTTCGTAAGTAGTCGTGTTTGCTGTTGTGGTCGATTGGTCCGTGGATTCGGCCGTCTATTTATAAGTGATCGCGTTCGGATCGATCGGGAACACCGCCAAAGCACCAGCCGCTCACTTATAAATGGACGACTGTGGATCGTCGGCGAACACCGCCAAAGCACCAGCCGCGAAGACGCCGTACGCTCGCTGCGCTCCTCACTCGGTCGCCACCGCTCCCTCGTTGCGGTGCTTACGTCGCCTACGGCGTCTTCGCGGCTGCCCCTTTGAGTCCCGCCCAACCGCACAGCAGCCTCACGCCTCCCCAGCCTCGCGGTTCGCGCTCTCCGAGCGCTCACCGCGTCCCTCGCGCGTGCTGTCTCGCGGCCGCCGGTGGCGGCCGCTCGCAGGCACGCGCCACCACAGTTGTTATTTATAAATCGTTGACCTCGGCAGTCGGCTGACTCACGCCTTTTTAGAACTCGAAGCCGACCGCGTCGCGGCTCGGGCGGAGCGGGCTCTTCGGATACGGCGGCTCGCCGTCGGGGTCGTTGTACGCTCGCGGCGCCACGTCGTTCGGGCCGTCCGGGTAACAGAGCGCGGCGAGCGTCTGGATCGCCGTGCGGCCGCTCGCGAGCTCGAACTGGCCGCCGCCGTACAGCTCGATCCCGTTCCGCTCGCAGTACGAGATCGTCTCGAACAGGGATTCGAGCGTGCCGAACCGCGAGGGCTTGACGTTACACCACCCCGGCTCGACCGGGAGCGACTTCAGGCTCTCGACGCCGTCGATCGGGTAGTCGAAGGAGAGCCGGTCGGCCTGCGGCTCGACGAGCGCGCTCGTCGCCGGCGTGAACGCCGGGTCCTCGACGACCGCGCCCGGGAACGCCGCGAACACGTCGCGGTACAGCTCCGGGTCCGGCTCGACGTCGACCTCCGTCCCCTCGTACCACCCTTTTAAATCGAGGACGCGCACGGCGTCGGTTTCCCGGAGGGTCTCGAACGCCGCTTCCGGCCACTCCGGCGTGGGGTCGAGCTTGAACTCCAAGTCAGGGTTGCGCGCGAGCAGCGCCTCGACGCGCTCGGTCGAGGGCGGGTCGCCGAGCCGCGTCGAGACGACGAAGCGGACCGGCTCCGGGTCGACGCCGAGGCGCTCGCCGAGCGACTCCTCCTGCTGTCGGAGCGCCAAGTCGAGCGCCGCGCTCTCGACCGCCCAGCGGCGATAGTTGCGCGCGGCCTCGTTCTCCGGCGGGTTCCCGTGAAAGAGGTCGATCTCGTCGAGCCGGTCCGACAGCTCGTCGATCGTCCACTCCCCCTCGACGTCGATCGGGTCGGTCCCGGCGAGCGCGTCGTGGTCGGCGGTCTCGTAGGTCACGTCCTCGCCGCGACCGACGAGGCCGTCGCCGGAGAGCCGGTACTCCGTGGTCGTCCGCTCGAACCCGCTCGTCGTGTCCGCCGTTCGTCGCCGTCTGGCGACCGACTCGATCGTCACCGAGAGGTCGGCGATCCGCTCGTAGTGGCTCATGGCCGATCCGACGCCGCCCGGTCACTTAAATCGGTGAGCGCGCGGCGACCGGGGCCGGACGATCCCCGGACCCGGATACGCCTCGGCCCCGACTACGCTCCGGCGTCGCTCGCGCGGTCTCGGAGCGTCGCGATCCGCGTCCCGAGCGCCCAGAACAGCGGGACCACGGTGAGCGCGACCGCGCCCGCGGCCGCGACCTGAAGGACCGTCGTGGTGAACCACGGCGCGCCGTCGGCGTACGGCAGCGAGGTGTGGGTCACGTCGCCGATCACGGGCACGAAGTAGTCCATCAGCAGGTCGACGGTGTACCACGCGGTCGCGATCGCGACCGCGCGGAGCGGGAAGTCGGTGATCCGGTGGAGGACGAACGCCTGGACGACCATCGCGAGGTGGCTAAAGAGGAGGAACGCGTACAGCGCCGGGCCGTTGAGCGCGAGGAACTCCGGGAAGAAGACGACGAGGACGTACGGCGTCCACAGCCCGAGCTTGATATTGCCGAAGAAGGCGAGCGCGGCGAGCGTGTCGCTCGACCGCCCGAGCGCCCACGCGCCGAGCGCGAGCGCGATGAGCAGCGTCGCTCCGGGGCTGTCCGGGATGAAGATCCACATCTCGGTCGGGAGCTCCTGAAACTGGAACCGGTAGTACCAGAAGCCGAAGGCGGTCCCGACGAGGTTGATCGCGACGATGACCCACGCGAACCGGAAGGCGACGTCCTCCAGCCGTTTCGGGAGCGGCGCGACCCACCGCGGGAGCGACTCGCGGTCGGGCGGGTCGCGGCCGAGCGCGCCGACGATGTCCATACCGCCGGCTCGGACCGGGCGGGCAAAGCCGTGGCGGTCGCGGCGGGCGCGACCGGCTGGCGCGGGGAGGAACCGACCGCCCCGTCCCGCCCGACTCCGCACCGCTCGACCCCCGACCGACCCGCGGCCGCGACGAAAAGGGCTATGGGCGCCCGGCGGAAAGGCGGGGGTATGCGCCCGCGAACGCTGCTCGCGCTGCTCCTCGTCGTCCCCCTCGTGGACGCGCTGTTCCTGATCGTGGTCGCGACGCGGCTCGGGTGGCCCGCGACGGTCGCCTTGGTCGTGTTGACGGCCGTCCTCGGGATGCTCCTGTTGCGCGCCGAGGGGCGGGCGACGCTCGCTCGGATCCAACGCAAGGTGGCGCGCGGAGCGCCGCCGACCGACGAACTGCTCGACGGCGGGCTGCTCATCGCCGCGGGCGCGTTCCTGCTCACGCCGGGGCTCGTCACCGACGCGGTCGGCTTCCTGCTCGCGCTCCCGCTCTCGCGAGTCCCCATCCGCGTGGCCCTGAAGAAGTACGTCGTCGTCCCCTACATCGAGCGCGAGACGGACGGCTTCTTCTCGGGCAACGTCTACATCGGCGGCTTCCCCGACGACGGCGAGGGCGGCTTCACGATGGGCGGCGGCGGGTTCTCCGGCGGCGGTCCCGGTGGCGCCTCCGGTAGCGGCCCCGACGGATTCGACGGCGGTAACGGCGCCGACCCAGACGGGAGCGCCGGCGGCAACGCGGACGCCGGCGGCGCGTCGGCGGACGACGACGTCGTCGACGTGGATTTCACCGTCGAAGAGGAGGAGCGGAAGGGAACCGACTGACGGCGCGGGCGTCGTGAGTCCCCCGTGAAACCGCCACACGGCGGCCGGCTGCCGAAAGGAAACCCTTAAAATCCTACCCGCGCAACGACTGAATGCGCTCACCTGGGCCAATAGCTCAGTCAGGTTGAGCGCTCGGCTGATAACCGGGAGGTCCACGGTTCAAATCCGTGTTGGCCCACCTTGATTCAACTCGGGCTTCGCCCGAGTAAATTGGTGGGCTGGGACTCCCCAGCCACCCAATTTCGTCGTTTCACTCCTCTAGAGGCGCCGCTGTCGCGTCTCGTCCGGGCTTAAATTACGCCGGTAGTCACTGCTGTCCCTCGATCTGCGTTAGTCGACCGATATCCTCGCTCGGTCTCCCGTGGCCAGTCATTTGTACACCGCCCGCGAGGGTGGGGTATGGAGCAGCTGGCGTGTTACGACTGCGGCGAGACGTACGCGTTCGGCGACGCGGCCCGCTGTCGCTGCGGCGAACCGCTCTGGGTCGAGACCGACACGACCGGGTTCGACTGGCCCGACGCGAGCGAAACGGCGGGGGGCGGGAGCTCGCTCGGACGGGACACGCTCTGGCGCTACGAGTCCGTGCTTCCCGCGACCGCGCCGACCGGGCTCGCCGCCGCCGCGGGCGGGACGCCGCTGTTCCGCGCGCCGTCGATCGAACCGACGGACGGGCCGCGGATCCACCTCAAGGTGGAGGGCGTCAACCCGACGGGGAGCTTCAAAGACCGGGGGACGGCCGTCGGGATCTGTCGGGTGGACGGCCCGGTCGGAACCGTCTCGCACGGCAACATGGCGCTGAGCGTCGCCGCCCACGCCGCCGCGGCAGATCGGGAGGCGATCATCCTCGTGGCCGAGGACACCCCCGACTCGCGGCTCGCGATGATCGCCCAACACGACCCGCACCTGTTCCGGGTCCGCGGCGACTACGGGCGGCTCTACGACGACACCCTCGACGGCGACCTCGGCGTCGCGTTCCTCAACTCGGACGCCCCGCTCCGGGTGGCCGGCCAGAAGACGGTCGCGTACGAGATCTGCGAGGCGTTCGCGCCCGACGCCCCCGACGCGATCGTCTTGCCGGTCAGCAGCGGCGGGCAGGCGAGCGGGGTCTGGAAGGCGCTCCGGGAACTGGACGCGGCGGGACTGCTCTCGACGGTGCCGCGGATCTACCTCGCGCAGGCCGCGCGGTGTGACCCGATCGCGCAGGCGTACCGACGCGGGAACTCCCGCGTCGAGCCCGTCGAGGGCGAACCGACGGCGGCCGTCTCGATCAACAACGCCGACCCGCCGAGCGGGAACCGAGCGCTGGCCGCCGTTCGAGCGACGGACGGCGGCGTCGCCTCCATCGGAGAGGAGGCGATGCTGGCCGAAACGGAGCGGCTCGCGGCCGACGCAGGCGTCTCCGTCGAGCCGTCCTGTGCGGTGGCGACAGCCGCCGTGCGGGAGCTCTCCGCGGCCGGCGAGCTCGGTTCCGACGACGACGTCGCCGTGATACTGACCGGGTCGGGGTACAAGTACGGTGCGTCCGACCCGGATACCTCGTCTGTTCGAGAGGTCGACCGGACGGATGTCCCCGCCGCGGTCCGTGACGCGGTGTTATGACTCGTCGAGAGACCGGTCGACTCCCGTCGGCGCGTCGGCCCTCAGTAGCCCGCCAGCGTCTCGTCGGTTGTTCCGGCGAGGTAGTCTCTGATCTCCCCCTCGCGCCAACCGACCGGGGCCAGCACGCTCTCGACGGCGCGCACGGCGGCGTCCTCGTACCACGCGACGTCGTAGCGGGCGGTCTCTTCGAACGCCAGCCGGACGCGCGCCGGGCCGCGTGCGTCCGCCTCGACGACGACGTACCGAACCGTCTGTCCGGGAGCCAGTCCGGCGCCCTCCATCTCCGCGCGTTTCAGGGCGGCCACGGTGAGCGTCTCCCGCGAGTAGTCCGTCACGTCCTTCGACACGCGGTTGTCGACGACGAGGTCCGCGGGATCCACCGCGCCGTCGCGTAACTCGCGGAGTTGGCGCCGGAGCGCGTCACACACCGCCTCCGGCGAGCGCGTCTCGTCGAAGGCGCGGAGCGCTTCGGTCTGGACGTCCTCGACCCACGCCGGCGTCGAGCGCTGCCGGCCCTCGATCCCGCGGGTCTTGACCGCGTCGCCGAGCCCGGTCTCGGGGTAGGCCGCCCCGCGTCGCCGCCCGAAGTAGCGCGTTAGCGCGCCCGACTGCGAATTCCGGGTCGGACAGAACGCCACCCAGTCGAACGCGCACTCGTACTCCAGCTCGACGCCGACCTCTCGACTGATCTCCTTTGCGACCGCGGTCAGCGGGCGCTGTTCGCGGTCCTCGGCGGGCGTCACCCAGATGGAGTCGACGATGCCGTGGAGGACGCGCCAGCCGGCCGCCTCCAAGGCGCTCTTCGCGTCGAGGAGGAGTTCGCGGGCGTAGGCGTTGATCGCCTCGTGACACTCGATGCGGCCGAACTTCGCGTTGCTGAACCCCTGGTAGCCGAAACAGGAGACGAGGATCCACTTGATCGCCGACGAGGCGGCTTCCAGCCGCTCCCGCTCGTCGCCGCCGTCGTCGGGGGAGTCCGCGGTATCGGCGAGGTCCGCTTTGATCTCGCTGCGCGCGTCGATGAGCGGTCCCAACACGTCCGGCAGGTAGCCGTCGCGGTCGCAGACCGAGTAGCCGAGTCCGGGGACGTCGTCGGTGTCGCAACACCCGCACCGGACGGTCTCGGGCGAGAGGTTGCGCGTCCGGATGATGTTCGGGTACAGCGACGCGAAGTCGAGCTCGTGGACGTCCTCGTGGACGCCGACCTCGGGGGCGAGCGTCGTCCCGCCGCGGTCGGCGTCGTCGAGCGTCGCCGCCGACTTGAACAGCTCCGGGCGCCACGCCCGCCAGGGGACGACCACGTCGCGGCGCCGCGCCTCGCGGATCTGCATCGCCGTCAGCACCCGACCGATGGAGGCCCAGCCGAGCTCCTGGAGGGGTAGCCCGGAGCGTTCGACGAGGTCGAGACACCCCTCGAGCCCCGACTCGTGGTAGAAGAAGGAGTTGGACTCGTCGACGACGACGCGACCGGGCACCGCGTACCGCGCCGGCGAGTGGCCCACCCGCCCGTAGGAGGCGTACGTCGACTCGCCGGCGAGCTTCGCGTACCCCGGTCGCCGGCCGAGTTCGAGGTCGACGCCGACGGCGTCGGCCGCCTCGAACAGCAGCGGAACGAGGTCGGCGGTCGAGACGACCAGCACGTCGGGGTCGCGGTCGTCGAGGACCGCTCGGACGCCCGCGACGACCTCGCCCGGCGACGAGCCGACCCGCTCGCCGTCGACCGTGAGGTGAGGGAGCGACTCGACGCCCGACTCGTGACGGGGGCGCTCGAAGCGAAGCGTCCGAAGGTCGCGGACCGACCGATCGGGCGCGGCCGGCGTGCCCGTTTCGAGGCAGTAGCGTAGCTCCCGCGTGAGGTCGACGTCGTAGCAGGTGTACGCGTCCGGCCGGTCGAACTCCCGCACCCGCCTCGCGATCGTGCGGACGGCGTCGATCGACGCCGCGTCGATGCGGAGGAGCGGGCGGGCAGTCGTCCGGAACGTCTGACGGTGCGACTCGACGCCGAGGCCGGCCACCGCCGCCTGCCCGTCGAGGAACGACCGGAGGGAACACAGCGCGTCAGAGAGCCCGTCGCGGGCGGGCGGCGTCGGGTCGGGCCCGCCCGCGCGGCCGTAGAGGTCGTCGACCGGGTCGCCGACGAACAGCGTCGGGCGGTAGTCCTCGCGGACCTCGCGATCGGCGCCGTCCGGCGCGATGTGCCACTCGGCGACGCGACCGTCGTCGAGGAAGTCGACCGTGTGGACCACGGTTACGCGTCGGCGAGGGCGTCGACCCGCGACTCCAGCTCGGCGATGCGGCGCTCCTGTTCGAGCGCGATCCCCATCCACACCGGCGCCAGCGGGTCGGCGTGGTTGAGGTGGCCGGCGGCGTCCGCGCGGTCGCGAGCGTAGGCGAACAGCCGGTCGAACCGCCGCTGGTCCCCGCGGCGCAGCGCGCGGCGGAACGGCCCCCACTCGTCTTCGAGCGCGGTCAGCCGGTCCCGGTAGGTGGGGGTCGTCCGGCCCATCAGCGCACCCCCGTCGCGGCGGCCGGGCGGCCGAGCGCCGCCGAGTCGTGCATCCGGGCGCGGTGTTCGAGCACCTCGCGCCAGTACGCGAGCGTCGTCTGCGTCCAGCCGTCGGCCCCGCGGTAGACGAGCGTCTCCGCCTCGCCCGCGGCGTCCTCGAAGCGCGGGCCGAACGGCGTCGCCCGGCAGGTGAGGCGCGTCGCGGCGGCGCGGCGGAGCGGGCGCGAGAACGCGTCGTCCCGGCAGCGCGTCACGAGGACGGGGGCGTCGTGGACGCGGGCGACGCGCGCGACCGACGCGACCGCGCGGACGAACATGTCTCCGGCCAGTTCGCGGTCGACATCGGCGGCGCGGTAGCGCGCGTCGAGGCCGGTCGCGAGGACGACCGACGGCGACGCCCGGGCCGCGAGCCGGCCGGCCAGTCGGTCGAGCAGCGCCGTGTGCTGGTGGGCCGTGAACCCGCGGGCGACCTCGACGCGGTCGAGCACGCGGTCGGCCGGGGCGAGCTCGCGGAGGCGCGTCGTGTTCGCTCGGTTCGCGCCGTCGACCCAGAACGCCGGGCCGTCGCTCCCGAGCACGCGGTCGAGCAGCAGCGCCTGGACGGGCGTGACGCCGAGGTCGTCGTCGACGTCGACGAGCGTGACCCCCGACGAGAGCTCCGGGAGGTCCGCGGTCGGTCGGTCGGAACGAGTGGACATGTGCGTCTCGACGGGGAGACGGCAAAAAGGGGTGAGCCATACCCGGGGAGTGAAAGTGGAAGTGGCGAGGGGTGGGAGAGTCGCACCGGATATGAGGGAGTGCCTGCCGGTCGGAGAGATGTAGCGATAGTCGAGAGTAGTGTGAGCGCACACTACATTTATGAAAGCGGCCACGTACGTACACGCGTGAGCAGCGAGCGCGTCGACTCCGAGAGCACGGTCTCGGGAAATCAGGCGAACATTCCGGCCCACATCCGTCGAGAGCTGGACATCGACGACGGGGACACGCTCCGCTGGCGGATCGAGGACGACGGCACGCTTCGCGTGCGGGTCGTTCAGCAGCGCAGCGGGACGTTCGGCGAGTTCGACGGGTACGACGGCGACCGGGAGACCGACGTCGAGACCGAGCACGACGCATGGGGCGTCGACCCCGAGTAGATGCCCCGGGCGCTCGTCGACACGACCGTGCTCTTCGCGGCGGCGTACCGTCGGGACGGCGCGCACGAGGACGCGCTCCCGATCCTCAGAGGGATCGACGCCGGGGAGCTCCCGGAGGCGGTGATCTTGGACTACGTGCTCGCGGAGACGCTCAACGGCCTGACGACGCACGCGGGCCACGACGCCGCCGTCGACTTCCTCGACCGGGTGGAGACGAACGCGCGGCTCCACGTCGAGTCGCTGACGGCGGACGCGTTCGCGACGGCGAAGGGGCTCTTCCGGCGACACGAGGGGTTCTCGCTCGTCGACGCCTGTCTCGTCGCGTACATGCGCGTCGAGGGGCTCGACTACTGCTACGCGTTCGACGACGACTTCGACGCCGCCGAGGGCGTCTCCCGCCTCGGCGTCGCGACGAATCCGTATCAGCCGGAGTGAGCGTGAGGCGGTGGATATCACTCGCTCGCGGTCGTTAGCGTGGACGCGAACGACCGCTATCGGTCCGCCCGCGGGTCGGCGTCGTCGTATCGCCGGACCAGCGCACCGACGTACCAGAACTTTAGTCCCATCGCGAGCGCTCCCGCGAGGCCGGCCCGGAGGGGTCGCCGGCGGTACGCGGCGACGAACGCGTAGGCCGAGACGGGGACGTTGAGCAGGTTGAGCCAGTTCGGATACGCGAGGTCAAAGACGCCCGCCTTCCGTTCGCGCGTCCACCAGCGTTCGGCCAGCACCACGCGGGTCATCCAGGCGTCGTCGTCGTCCGGCGGGGAGAACAGGATCGGGTTCACCGCGGTGAACAGGAGCGCGGCGCCCGCGAGTCGCGGCTTCCGGTGATAGACGGCGAAGAGGAGCGCCGGCAGCAGGACCGTGCGACTCCAGCCGCTCTTCGGATTGGAGTGGCGGCGCCAGAACCTCTCCTCGAAGTCGTCCGGCAGGGTGAGGGCCATGCGTGAGCGTTTCTCCGAGCGAGCAAATAGCTTCGCTGGGGCAGGCTGTCGACGCGTGTGGTGGTTCTCCGCTGAGCCGGCGTCTTCGAGAAATGTGACAGCGAGGACACCGTGTTTTGCTGTGTCTCGGCGCACGTTGGTTGCGAGGACCTCGTGGACACAATCGACAATGAGGCGCTCGTCGACGGGCCCGCAGGACTGGAGGGCGATTGGCTCTGCTCGTACGAGTACTTGCCGGGGACGTTCGAGAACGTGTACGTGCTCGACCGCGACGAGAAGCGGTTCATCAACAGTGAGAAGCGTGGCGAGGCGAAGGACGCGACAGAGCGGCCGGTGATGAACTTCGATCCGGAGAGAGTTTACTGAGAACGAATGAATTCACAGGTTCAAAGGGTCTAGTCCCAGATCCGAGCAACGAAGTGTCTCCAAATGGCGCGTAAGCTGTCAATAAATCCATATCCTAAGTCGGACGTATCTACGTCGTAGCTTTTCCCTTTATTCTCAGTTGTTCCTCCATCATCGCTCTTACTCCTACCTCTACTGGATTTTGCCGTTTCAAGATCACTCCGGAGCCGACGGACACGTCTGCGTTGGGGTCCTCGGTAATCAGTTAAGTACCGAACCAACTGTCTACGGGTTTTCTCACTTAGACGGGCAGAGACACCCTTGTGTTTGAACGCTTTGTAAACATTTGCGCTCTTACTTTTTGTTTTCGTAGAACCACTTGTGGATACTAAGCCCACATCGTACATCGCCCAGACGAGTTTTGTCGGTACCGTGTCAGCATCCCTATATCCATTATCTTTGAATATACGAGCGGCTAAATCAGACACCTGAAGCGTTATTGGCGCACCTGCGCCGACATTGGCTTGTATATAGAAGCCATTCTTATCAGAACTAGATACATACCGGCGTAGTGTTGGCACAACGTCCCGGAGATTATCGAAGGATATATTCCTACCGGAAAGATGACAGGACAGGTTCAGACAGCGTCAATAGGTTCACCAAGTATAGGGCGCGGCCGATCCTATAATTTTTATCCGATTTTGATAGTAGTCACGTCTGTTCCGGTAATTCTACTCTCACACTAGCTACGAGATATTGCGGTTCATATCTCTTCAGTAAATACCTCCAGTTCAGGCCTGTCGTACTCGTACTTCGTCATCACCTGATCGACCTTCCGAACGCAGTCGTTCGCGGAGAAGTTGGTTTCGAGGTATAGATTGGTATCCGGAATCTGTCGGGGCTTGACGAGTTCGGACTGTTGGCCCCCTCGACGAAGTAAGTCCGTTTGAGGCCAGAGACCCCTTTGATTCGCTCCTGGTCCTCCACATCGCGAAGGATCGCCACCACGGCCACCGGTCAGCGCGTCCGCCCAGCTGTCCACGTCGCGTCGCGAGCGGTCCCGTTTCCGGTCGTTTCTGCGGGGCTCGTCGTTACCGTGCTGGCAGTTTTGGTGTTACTGCTGTTTCCGGCGGCACTGGTGGAGGGCGGGACGTTTACGAATATTGTGGGCTATGAAGTTGGGCTAGTGACTGGCGGTGTACTGTGTACTGCTTTTTTGATCTGAGGAATTTTCAAGAAACTCAGCCTTCCGACTGAACGCTTCCTGTGATGTAGTTCCAAACCCGGTAAAGAGCCATCTCCAGAACTCTTCCAACGATGCCGAGAACAAGGGAGAGGGACGCAGTAACTGTGATTGCTCCGGTTAGGAACACTAAGTTTCCAGCGGAGAATCCGAGTACAGAATTAGAAGGGAAGTACGAAACAACAATCGCAGAGAGGGCGGTTACGATACCAACAAAGAACAGTATGACAAACAGGATTGTCGGGAGATACGCGCCACCAAGGCGATCTATGGTCAGAAGCGGGCGCAGTTCGCTGCCTGCGCTCCACATTTGAGAGGGGATTATTTGTCTTAGCCAATAGCCGAATCCTCCTGCTCCACGACCATTCCACTGAACGTAGCTTTGACCGTCTTCCTTCTTTTTTTGAATGAACTCATCTTCATACAGATGTTCAACATGGCGAGATACACCGCTCTCGTCAATGTCAAAATAATCTACAAGAGTCTGTCGGGGAATCCATTGAGCGGGTCTCTCGTAGATGAACCTACCAATATCTCGTTTTACCTGTTGATCCCCGCGTGAGTAGGTTTCTTGGAGTTTTTCTAAGGTTTTTGTCATTGCGCCGATTTGCCCTGGGTGCTTCTACAGGCCTGTCTGTAAAGACAATTCCCGGGAAAACGCGTGTTACAGAGGTGGCTGCGAATCATATTTTTTGTGAAAGTTCTTCCCCATTTATCATTGTCGGGCTTCTGTGATCCGACTACCATGTCCAGATGTGGAGATACGATATGGTCTGACGAATCAGGATCCAAGAGATCAGTCAGATCGGTCACTACCACTGGCTATACACGCAGTAGCGATAAAATCACTTTGGAGGTGTTATTATGACAGATTTATTTTTTGTGTTTATTCTAGGACCTGTGTTCTTCCTTCCTAGGCTCCTGAGCTTCTCTATTGGCTCAATTTCAGAACTTTACATATTCATAGCATCGGGACTCGGTACTACAGTCTGGGCAATGGTGCTCGGTGCGATCGTGGGACTGGTAAAATAATGCGCAACCAGAGTATTCGATATTTTATTGGGAGTCTACTCAGCCGTCAGGCACTCTACGCCTACGCAATGGCAGGAGGTCTAACAACGGGTGTGCAAGTGTTGATGATATCTGGGGAGATCCCCCGCGCAGCTCTTCGTACAGAGCAACTGCCGGTGGTTGTAGAATTATATATTGACAGTCTGATTCCACTCTGGATTCCACCAATCACCTCATTGGATATCGTTGTAGTTCTAATCAACGTAATAATCACAGTATGGATACTGCTGTATTGGACGATCCGTTACGAACAGTCAATTTAAATCTCAGGTGAAATAGTCATCAGTTGTCGGTATCAGGCAGAGATACTGGTAGTCAATCGCGACGAATCGGCCAATTCTCTGGCGTCTAACTCCCCAGCAAGGTACTCCTTCCCCAGATTCGTAATTTCGTAGTAGCCACATCTTGGGCTCTCTGTCAGCCATAGTCAGTGAGATCAGAAAGTCACCGACTGACGTGAGTCCGTGATTTGTCGATATCCTCGGCGAACACTGCCGGCGTGAGTCGAAGTCCACCCTCGAGAGCTTTGAGGATACGGTCCTCAGTAGGTATCTACATCCACTCCGCCGGCTTCCGCATGGCCGACGTTCCGAGACATCGCCCGGACCACGCTCCGCGAGCACCGAGCCCGAACCACCGGATTCTTTTATGAGTCGACAGCCATCGAAAGACGCCCTCAAACCATGCTTGACGAGATAGTCGAACTCGTCTTCGACGTTATTCTGGAACTGGTCCCCACCGTCATCCTGAAAATCCTCCTCCTGCTCGGCGGCCTCGCGGCGGTGGCGGTCGGCGTCCCGCTGCTCGCCGACTCGCCGCTCGTCGGCGGCGCGCTGACCGTCCTCGGCGCGGCGGCGGTGCTCGGCGTCCTCGCCAGTTGGCTTCTGTGATAGCTGATCGGGAACGTTGGGGACCTCGGCGACGCGGGCCGCCTACGGCGCCGCCTGCTTCGTCGAGACCAGCTCGATCACGTCGCGGTGTGAGAGCTCGCTGTCGGCGCCGACCTGTCGGCCGCTCCGGCAGTCGGTGCCGTGGAGGAGCCCCTCGCCGATGTCCGAGTGGATGTGGTACGCGAAGTCCTCGGTGGTCGACCCCTCCGGGAGGATGAAGCAGTCGCGGAAGACGCCCTTCTCGTCTTTGCTCCCGTTCGCGGAGCCGGGGAAGACGGCGATACAGCCCAGCACGTCGAAGACGGCGGCCTCGAGCGCGCCCTGGACGCCCGTGCCGTCGTACTCGGCGACGAACTCGCCGATCTGGTCGAGGCCGGCCTTCTGCTCGCCGGAGACGTCGCCGACGACCTCGAACGCGTCGTCGCCGGGCGTGTAGTCGACGACGCCGGCGTCGTCCGCGTTCTTGAGGGCTTTCTCCGCGTGGGCGCTCGCGGGGACGAAGGAGAGGTGGTCGTAGTCGGGGTCGGTCGTTATCTCCGCCCAGTTCGCCTGCGCCTCGGGCGTGTCCATCTTGTTGGCGGCGATCACCATCGGCTTCGTCCGCTTGCGGATCTCGCGGGCCAGCTCGATCCGATCCGTCTCGTCCCACGTCTCCGGGTCGAGTTCGAGCCCCTCGGCGAGGATGACGCGCTTCATCCGGTCCTTGTCGATGCCGAACGCCGACATCTGGTCGGCGAGCTCCTCCTCGATGGCGGCGTCCGCGCCGTGGTAGCGCGTCTCGAACTTCTCGAGCCCCTTCTCCAGCACGTCGAGGTACCACGCGTCGAGTTCCTCCTCCAGGAAGTCGATGTCGTCGCGCGGGTCGTGGCCCTCGGTCGCCTCGCCTTCGATGTCCGTCTTGCCCGAGAAGTCGACGACGTGGATCAGCACGTCGGTCTCGTTGAGGTCGGTGAGGAACTGGTTGCCGAGCCCGCGCCCTTCGTGGGCGCCCGGGACGAGCCCGGCGACGTCGACGAGCTTCACGGGGACGAACCGCGTCCCCTCGCGGCAGACGCCGACGCTCGGCGTGCACGTCTCGTCGAACTCGGGGGCTGCGCAGTCGACGCGGACGTACGCCTCGCCGACGGTCGGGTCGATGGTGGTGAACGGGTACGCGCCCTCGGGCACGTCGTTCATGGTCGCGGCGTTGAAGAACGTCGACTTCCCCACGGAGGGCTTGCCGACGAGACCGATCCGGTAGCTCATTACCACCAGTGCGCGATCCGCGGTAAAAAGCGATGCGAGACGCGCCGTGGCGTGGGGAGCGGTGACGAGGTGCGCGGGATCGAGGTCCGCGCGGGCGTCGCCGTCGGGCCGCTCAGGCGTCGCCGTCGGGCCGCTCAGGCGTCCCCGTCGGACTGCCCCGGCTCGCCGAGCGCCTCGATGGGGAGGACGTTCTGGAGCGCGGTCTGCGCGTCGGCGGCGCTCGCGAACGTCTCCTGGTCGACGTCGGCGAGCAGGTCGCCGAGGTCGGCGTCGCCGTCGGCGAACAGCACCGTCGTGCCCGCGAACGACTCGGCGAGCGCCTCGCGATCGGCGGGGTACTCGTGGCCTTCGAGCGTCGGTTCGAGCCGGGAGAGGTTGATCTCGTCGGACATACCGTCCTCTCGTCGGGATAGGGCATAAACGCGCGCCTTGGTGCGGCTTCGACCGACGACGGCGAGAAACCGGCAAGAATCGCAAAGGGTTATCAGTCGTCGGTGACACGGTACATGTGAACATGCCCCTATACGACCGGATTCTGGTTCCGACCGACGGCTCCTCGGAGGGGGAGCTGGCGGTGTGCCACGCGCTCGACCTCGCCGCGGTCCACGGGGCCTCGGTCCGCGCGATCTACGTGGTCGACACCGCGCGGTACGCCGGGATGCCGATGGAGACGACCTGGGAGGGCGTCGGCGACCTGCTGTACGACGACGCGGAGACGGCGCTCGAAACGGTGCGGGAACTGGCCGCGGACCGCGACGTCGACGTGGAGACTGCCGTCGTCGAGGGGTCGCCGAGCCGCGAGATAATCACCCAGGCCGAGGAGGCGGACTGCGAGCTCGTCGTGATGGGGACCCACGGGCGCGGCGGGATCGACCGACTGCTCCTCGGCAGCGTCGCGGAGAAGGTCGTCCGCGGCTCGTCGGTCCCGGTGTTGACCGTTCGGATCGGCGACGGGGAGGAGCCGCCGAGCGCGGCCGAGTCCGCGGGCGCGACCGACTCCGCGGGAGCCGAGGAGTCCGCGACCGCGGGCGGGACGAGCGCGGGCGAGACGGGCGCTACCGGGACCGACCCGGACGGGTCGGTCTCCGACGCGACGGAAACCGGATAGGAACGCAGCGGTCCGCGCCTCGTCCGCCCCGAGTCACTCCGCGTCGCGGAGGTGCTCGCAGTCGCCCGCGTGGACGCGCCGCCGACCCTCGTCGGTGTCGACCACGAGCGCGCCCGGCTCCGCCACGTCGACCGCGGTCCCCTCCACTACCCCGTCCGCGGTGTCGACGCGGACGCGCCGCCCGAGCGTGCTCGCCCGGTCGCGCCACGCCGGGAGGACCCCGTCGAGCGCCCCGGGCGAGGCCGTCAGCTCCGCGTACCGTTCGAGCAGCGTCGCCGCGAAGCGCCGCCGGTCGATCGGGGCGCCCCGCTGGGCCGACAGCGACGTCGCGCCCGCGGGCAGCGTCTCGGGGTCGATGTTGGCGTTGACCCCGACGCCGACGACGAGCCAGCCGACGCGGTCGGCCTCGCCCTCCATCTCCGTGAGGATCCCCGCCAGCTTCCGACCGCCGCGGCCGGTCGGATCGGCGTTATCCGCGTCCGATTCGTCCGCCTCGTCCGCCTCGTCGCCGACGAGCACGTCGTTCGGCCACTTGATCCGCGCGTCGACGCCGGCCTGACGCGCGGCGTCGGTCGTCGCCACCGCGGCCGCGAGGGTGAAGAGCGGCGCCCGCGCGGTCGGCACGTCGGGGCGCGTCAGGACCGACAGCCAGACGCCGCCGCTGGGCGCCACCCACTCGCGGTCGAGCCGTCCCCGGCTCCCGGTCTGTTCGTCGGCGACCACGGCGACGTCGCTTTTCCCGTCCCCCGCGAGCTCGCGGGCCCGCTCGTTCGTCGATCCGATCCGGTCGCGGTACTCCACCGAGTACGGGGCGTCGAGCCCGAAGGCGATGCCCGGTCCGGAGTAACCCGGATCGTCGGGGGCGACGTACCCCTCCGGCGTCGACTCGACCGCGAACCCCTCCTCGCGGAGCCCCTCGACGGCCTTCCAGACGGCCGCCCGCGAGACGCCGAGCGACTCGGCGAGGGCGGGGCCGGAGACGGGGCTGTCGTCGGCCGCGAGGGCGTCCAGCAGCGCGCGCCGCGTGTCCATACCGCCCGTTCCGTCGGCCGCGCCGAAAGCCGTTCCGGGTCTCGAACGCCCGGCCGGGCCCGGGACGCTTCCGGTCAGGTCCGGCACGCTTCCGGTCGGGTCCGGCACGCTTTGTGTCCGGCGCGCGAAGGACAGCCGATGAGCGACGACGACGACCGCGGCGGTGGCGGCGACGGCGGCGACCGGTCCGAAACGGTCCCCCTCGTCGTCGTCGACGGGGACGAGCGGTTCGAACTCGACGTCGAACGCGGCCGGAATCTGCGTCGCGTCCTGCTCGACGCCGGGCTGTCGCCGTACGCGCCCGCGACCCGCCGGCTCAACTGCGGCGGGCGGGGCCTCTGCGCCACCTGCGGCGTCCGCGTCCGCGAGGGACCGCCGGCCGACCACTGGCACGACCGCCTCGCCGACCGGTTCGGCTACCCGCGGCTCTCCTGTCAGATCTCGGTCGATCGCCCGATGACAGTCGCGCTCGTCGACAAGCGCTTGTGGGGTGGGCGGCAGTCCGACGGACGGGGCGAAGGGGAGAGCCCGGATACCGGCCGCTGAGTGGCGCGGACCGACGACCCCACACCTCGTTTCCGGTGAAACGGCGAACGGTACCGCGTCACACGCGACCGCGCGGCGGCCGCGCGACGACCGCCGACGCGAAGGTCGTCCGCGGCACAAAAGCCAAGTCCGCGGGCCCGAACCGTCCGGTATGCAACCCTCCAAGGAGCGCGAGTCGTCCGACGAGGACCCGATGGACGACCTCGACGACCTCCTCGACGACGACCTCGCCGGCGGTGAGGGGGCGTCCGACACCGATTCCGGCGACGCCGCGGCGGCCGACCGTGGCACCGAGAGCGCGCGGAGCGCCGGGAACGCCGGCGGCTCCGGCAGAATCGGCGTCTCGGGTCGGTGGTTCTCGGCGAAGGCGTTCGGACTCGCGCTCGTCACCGTCGCGGTCGGCGTGTTCGTCGGGAGTCTGATCCCGCTCATTGGCGGAACGGTCGGGACCGCGGGCGGCGTGTTCCTCGCCGCGTTCCTCCTCGGGCTCGTCCTCTCGACGCGCCGGTACGTCGAGACGGGGATCGCCGGCGGCGCGGCGGGCGCGGCGAGCGCGGTGACGAGCGTCCTCGGCGTCGGCTTCCTCCCGATCGGGATCGACTACCTCTCGCAGTGGGGGCTCCCGCTCGTCGCGGTCGGCGGCGGGGTCGGGCTCGTGCTCGCGCTGCTCGGCCACTACTTCGGCCGCGACCTGCGCGCGGGACTGAGTCAGGACATCGGCGGGTGAAAGAACCGAAACCGTCGGAGGCGACCGTCTCAGTGCGCCCGGTGCGCGTCCTCGACGCCGACGTAGGCGGCGATCTCGTGGCGCTCCAAGACGAGGAAGCCGGCGAGGATCGCGACGAAGCCGAGGATCGCCTCCGCCTCGATCAGGCTGCCGAGCAGGAGCCAGCTGCCGACCGCGGCGACGACCGGCTCCGCGTACCCGACGAGGTGGAGTTGGGTCGGCCCGACCTCGTCGAGCAGCGCGAAGTAGATCAGGAACGCGACGACGCCCGACAGCAGCGTGAGGTACGACAGCGACGCGATCGACGTCGCGTTCCAGACGATCGCCCCGGGGGACTCGCCGAGCAGGGCAGCACCGACGAACAGGAGCCCGGCGCCGGAGACCATCGCCCACCCCTGTAGCGCGGCGACCGGGAGGTCCGTCCGGAGCGGGCGTAGCAGCACGGCGCCCAGCGAGAAGGCGACCGCGCCGGCGAACGCGAGCGCGACCCCGAACAGGGCGGCGCTCCCGAGTCCGGCTTCCATCGGGTCGGCGATCACGATCACGCCGAGGATACCGAGGGCGAACCCGCCGATCTCGAAGGGACCGAGGCGCTCGTTCGGGAGGAGGAGGGCGGCGAACGTCGCGGTCAACACCGGCGCGAGGCTCACGACCACGGCGGCGACCCCGCCCGAGATGCGGAGCTCCGCGACGTAGAGGAGCCCGTGGTACGCGGCGATCACGAAAGCGCCGGCGACGGCGACGCCGAGCCACTCGTCGCGACCTCGGGGGACCGTCCTGCCGGCGGCGACCGCGGCGACGCCCAACACGACCGCGCCGGCGATCGCGTAGCGGACGCCGGCGAACAACAGCGGCGGGAAGTAGTGTAACCCGGCCTCGATGGCGACGAAGGAGGTTCCCCACAGGGTCGCGAGGAGGACGAACGCCGCGAGGATCGATTCGGGAGTGGAAAGTAGATTCCGAAGTTGCATTGACTACCGATTCAACATTGGCGTAGATAGTTAAACTCGTCTCCCGAATTCGACGATATCGGAGGTGAACAATCACACATACGAATTACGTGCGATACGGTTCCGAAATGAGAGCGAATCTTGAACTCGACTCCAACCGTATCGGCCGTAATATATAACAGACCATCACGGGAAGGGATCGTATGGACGAGCGCGACGTGCGGCTGTTGAAGGCGATCGCCGATCTGGGCACCGGGAGCCCGGAGCGGCTCCACGAGGAGACGGGGATTCCGGTGTCGACGATCCACTACCGGCTGAACAACCTCCGCGAGGACGGCGTCATCGAGAACGACCTGTACGACCTCGACCACGAGGCGCTCGGCCTCGGCGTCACCGTCATCGTCGAGGTGCTCGCCAGCTACGAGGGCCCCTACGAGGAGTTCGCGGACGAGCTGCTGGCGGTCGAGGGCGTCACGGAGGCGTTCTTCACGATGGGCGAGACGGACTTCGTCGTCCTCGCGCGGCTCTCCTCCTCGGACACCGTCGAGCGGCTCATCAGCGACTTCGAGGCGATCCCCGAGGTCGAGCGTACGAACTCGACGTTCACCATCGCGACGCTGCGCGACGAATCGCGCGCGCCGGCGACGTACGACCTCGACACGCTGATCGAGGAGCTGACGGACTGAGGCGGGGCGCTCAGACTACTGTCGGGGGCGCGTACCGCCCCTCACTCGGCTAGCAGCGAGGAGCCGACCGAGCGCTCGACGAACAGCAGCGCCACGAGGCCGCCGATGATGATGGTGTACGACACCGCGGCGAACAGCGCGTCCTGCGTCGTCGGGTACTCCGTGGTGCGGAAGATGATCACCTTCCGGACCATCGCGATGACGCCGGTGTAGATCACCAGCCTGACGATCCGGCGGGTGTCGCTCTGTTCGATGTAGGCGACGACGGTCTCGTACACCTCGACGATGATGAGCAAGAGCAGCCCGGTCTCGATGAAGCCGATGACCGTGTTCGGGTCGGTGATCGCGCCGGTGGGAACGGACTCGGCGATCTGGATCGCGAGGTCGATGACGCCGATGCCGAACAGGAGCGCGAACAGCGCCGCCGCGGCCAGCTCGACGCCGTGGATGAACCGGTTCGTCGCGTCTGAGACCCGGTCGCCGCGCGTTCGGGCGGTCGCCGGGTCGGGCGTGCTGTCCGGCGCGGACGGATCGTCCGGAGGCGAGTCTGCCATCTGTCTCTCTCGAGTTTACCGACGGTCCCCTGACACGTAAAAAACGTGCCTAACGGACGCGAGTCGCTACGACCGCTTCCCGATCTCCTCGCGCAGCACGTCGGAGACGACCTCGCCGTCGGCCTTCCCGCGGAGCGCGCCCATCGCCTCGCCCATCAGCCCGGAGAACGCGCCCATCCCCTCGTTCTCGATCTGGTCGGCGTTGCGCTCGACGACCTCCACGACCGCCTCGCGGACCTCGTCCTCGCTCACGCCCGAGAGCCCGGCCGCCTCGACGGCCTCGGCCGCGGACAGCGACGGATTCTCCGCGAGCGTCGTCAGCACCTCGGGGACGCCCTCCTTCGCGAGGTCGCCGTCCTCCACGAGGTCGAACAGCGCGAGGAAGTGGTCGTCGGAGAGGTTCTCGACGGGCGCGCCGTCGCGCCGTATCTCGGTCGTCGTCGACGCCAGCGTCGACGCCGCGAAGGTCGGGTCGACGCCGCGCTCGACCGCGGCCTCGAACAGCGGGAAGCGCTGGCCGAACGCGACCTGCTCGGCGAGGCCGGCGTCGAGGCCGAACTCCTCGGCGTAGCGCTCCGCCTTCTCGTCGAGCAGCTCGGGTGTCTCCACGTCGGAGGGGTCCGGCTCGACCGGCGGCACGTCCGTCTCGGGGTACATCCGCGCGGCGCCGGGCAGCGGCCGGAGGTAGCGCGTGGTCCCGTCGTCGTTCGCGCCGCGGGTCTCCTCGGGGACGCCCTCGATCGCGGTCTCCGCGCGCTCGGCGGCCGCCTCGATCGCGAGGTCGGCGGTCTCGGGATCGGCCGCGACGAGGGCGACCGCGTCGCCCTCGCCCGCGCCGACCGCGTCGCGGAGCGCGTCGACCTCCTCGGCCGTGACGCCGTAGGCCGGCAGCTCGTCGGTGTGGAAGACCCCGCCCGCGCCGTGGCGCTTCGCGTGGTCCGAGAGCTCAGTGCCGAGCCGCCGGTCCGTCTGGATCTCGCGGCCCACGAGCCCGTCGAAGCCGAACAGCGGGACCGCGGTGACCTTCCCGCCCGAGTCGAGCGCGCCGCGGATGACCCCCGACTCGGTGTCGGCGAAGACGTCGGTCACGTCGGCGACGTCGCCGACGCTCGCGTCGCGGTCGCGGAGCTCGTCGCGGATTTCGAGCAGCTCGGCCTGTCGTCCGACCTCGCCGCGGACGATGTCCTCGATCCCCTGGAGGTCCTGAACGCCCTTCACCTCGACGCGGGCGCCGTCGGCGATGGAGACGTTCACGTCCTGGCGGATCGTTCCGAGCCCTCGCTTGACCGCGCCAGTCGAGCGCAGCAGCATCCCGATGCGCTCGGCCGCCTGCCGCGCGCCCTCGGGGCTCCGGATGTCCGGGCCCGTGCCGATTTCGACGAGGGGCACCCCCAACCGGTCGAGCGAGTAGACGACGCCGTCGTCGGTCTCCTCGACGCGCTTCGCGGACTCCTCTTCGAGCATGAGGTCGACGACCGACACCGACCCGGACTCCGTCTCGATCTCGCCGTCCTGCCCGAGGAGGATCGAGCGCTGGAACCCGGAGGTGTTCGAGCCGTCGATGACGAGCTTCCGCATCACGTGGGCCTGGTCGACGACGGAGAGGTCGAGCAGGTCGGCGATCTGGAGCGCCACCGAGAGCGCATCGGCGTCGACGCGGCGGGGCGGCTCGTCGTCCTCCTCGACGAGGCAGGTGGTGTCGTACGCGAGATACGTGAACTCGCGGTCGACGCGGCTCTCCTCCATCGCGGCGTCGTCGAGCTCGCCCAGCTCGCTCTTCGTCGGGTGGAGCTGCCGGGTGATCGACCGCTCGGCGTCGTCCGGGTCGCGCTCGACGGTCGGGGAGTCGCAGAACAGCTTCGTCTCGGTGTCGAGCTGCTGGTGGATCTCCAGCCCGGCGACGAGCCCCAGCGCCTCGTAGTCGTACTCGGGGGTCGCGTCCGTACTCATTACGCCTCACTCCGACGGCGCGCGACTAAAAGGG
>NZ_AOJF01000018.1:0-55170 GCF_000337395.1 Halorubrum distributum JCM 13561 | reverse complement strand
GAGGGAGTCGGGCGCGCCGAGGGCGACCGAAGGGAGCCCGATGGACGCGCCCGACGAGGCTGGGGAGGCGTGAGGTGCGGTTGCGGTCCGGTCGGGGCGGGACTCAAAGGGGCAGTCGCGAGGGCGGCGCAGACGACGTAAGCACCGCAGCGAGCAGCGCGAGCGAGGAGCGCAACGAGTGTGCGCCGCCCTCGCGACTGGGGCTTTGGCGGTGTTCGCCACCGATCCGCGAGCAGCGGTTTATAAATGAGCGATGGGACGTTGGCGGTGTTCACGAGTACAGAGCTCAGATCGTAGTCGTCACTCCGCACGTAGCATCGAAAGGAATTGTGCGTGGGTGCTGTCGTAGAGACAACACCGTGCATCGTTCGGGGGTGGACCCCTGCGATGCGTGGGACCGGATTTGAACCGGCGGACCTCTACAGGACAGCGCCCTCAACGCTGCGCCGTTGGCCTGGCTTGGCTACCCACGCTCGCGGTGTTCTGTCGCGTCTCCACGTACCCTTCCCCTAATTAAAAGCCCTTCCATTTGGCGGGACCGTGGCGGGGTTTCGCAGACCGCCGTGCGGCGCGCCGCGACCGCGACCGCGACTCGGTGACCGCACCCGGAACGCGTCGACCGCAACCGGCACGCGTTTGGGGGTCGCGTCCCACCGCACGGACATGTCCGACTGGGCCCGCGAGAACGTCTCCGTGTTGACCGCCGTCGCCTCCGCCGTCGCGCTCGCGCTCGTCTTCAGCGCGGTCGGCGGCGTCATTCCGAGTTCGCTGCTACCGCGCGCGAGCGACGCCGTCCTCGCCGCGATCCCGCACTTCAACGCCGCCGTCTCCGTGACCGCTATCGCCACGATCCTGCTCGGGTGGCGGGAGATCTCCCGTGGGAACGTCGAACGCCACCGGAACTTCATGGTGACCTCGTTCGCGCTGTTCGCCGCGTTCCTCGGCGCGTACCTCTACCGGCTGATCCTCGTCGGCACGACCGAGTTCCCCGGCCCCGAGCTCGTCTACTCGTACGTCTACCTCCCCTTCCTCGCGATCCACATCCTGCTCGCGATCGTCTGCGTCCCGTTCGTCTTCCACGCGCTCCTGCTCGCCGCGACCCGGCCGTACGAGGAGATATACCACACGCGGCACGCGCAGGTCGGGATGGTCGGCGCCGTCCTCTGGCTGATCTCCTTCACGATGGGGATCGGCGTGTACCTGCTGCTGTACCACCTGTACTGACAGAAGCTGCGAGAACCGGAGTCGATTACGCGTTTCTGTCCGCGTTCCGCTCGGCCATCTGGTGGGCCGCGTAGAACAGCGGGACGAGCAGCGCGCCGGCGAAGCCGAAGCCGAGCGCGAGCGTCCCGATGTCGCTCGCGGAGAGCCCGCTCCCGCCGCCGGACCCGCCGGATCCGCCCTCGCCGCCGAGGAGGTCGTCGTCGACGGCGCCGACCGCGACCGCGCCCTTCATCCCGACCGACTGATGCGGTTCGCAGGCGTACCGGAACACGTCGCCCTCGCCGGCGTCCTCGAACGTGTGCTCGAAGGTGGTCCCCTCCTCCGCGACTGCCGACCCGCTGTCGAAGGCCCCGTTCTCCTCGACGACGTTGTGACCGCCGCCCTGTCCGGTCCACTCCCAGACGACCGTCGTCCCCTGATCGACCAGAATCGCGGGCGGGTCGAACAGCAGGCCGTTCTCGCCGCCGCCGACCGCGACGGTGACCTCGTCCTGACCCCGGAGGTCACGTGTCCCCTCGTAGTTACCGACGTTCTCGAACCAGTCGCCGTAGCCGGACGCGCCGCTCCCCTCGCCGTCGCCGCCGTCACTGCCGTCGCCGCCCTCGGCCTGCGGGTCGACGAGGTCGTCGTCGACGGAGCCGACCGCGACGACGCCCTTCATGCCGACCGACTGATGCGGCCCGCAGTAGTAGTTGAACGTGTCGCCGTCGCCGGCGTCCTCGAACGTGTGCTCGAAGGTGGTCCCCTCCTCCGCGACCGCCGACCCGCTGTCGAAGGCTCCGTTCTCCTCGACGACGTTGTGGCCGCCGCCCTGTCCGGTCCACTCCCAGACCACGGTCGCGCCCGGGTCGATGAGGATCGCGGCCGGGCCGAACCGGAGTCCGTTCTCGCCCGCCCCGACCTCGACGGTAACCTCGTCCTGCCCGCGGTAGTCGTGGGTGCCGTCGTAGTTGCTGACGCCCTCCAGCCAGCCGTCGTACTGCGCGGCGACGGTCCCGCTTCCGGCGGCGACTCCGGCGGCGACCGCCGCCCCGGCGGCCCCGGCGCGGAAGAATCCGCGACGGCTCATCGACCCGGCGTCGTCGCCCTCGGCGGCAGCGTCGGCGTTCCGTGTCATACTCCCACGTCTAATCGTGAGCGTATTTAAGCCCCCGATACGTCCCGACCCGTCGGACCGGTGCCGAACGTGTGCGGGATGGCGTTGGAAAGGGGAGCGCTACTCGTCGGCGGAGCCGGACGGAGAGCGCTAATCGTCCGCCGGCGTCGGGTCCGAGACCGGCGCGTCGACGTCGCGGTCGGTCGCCTCGCCCTCGACGTCGAAGGGGTACTCGCCGGTGACGCAGCCGAGACAGAGGTCGGCGCGGCTCTCGCCGAGCGCCTCCGCGACCGCGTCGATCGAGAGGTACGACAGCGAGTCGGCGCCGACCTCCTGGCGGATCTCCTCGGTCGAGGCGTCGGCGGCGATCAGCTCGTCGCGCGTCGCCATGTCGATGCCGAAGTAGCAGGGCGCGAGGATCGGCGGCGCGCCGATCCGGAGGTGGACCTCCTCGGCGCCCGCCTCGCGGACCAGCTCGACGAGCTGGGTCGAGGTCGTCCCGCGGACGATGGAGTCGTCGATGATCGTGACCGACTTCCCCTCCACCGTCGAGCGGATCGGGTTCAGCTTCAGCCGGACCGCCCGCTCGCGCTCGTCCTGCGTGGGCATGATGAACGTCCGGCCCACGTAGCGGTTCTTCATCAGCCCCTCCGCGAACTCGACGCCGCCGTCGTCGGCCGCTCTGGGCTCGCCGTCGGCGGTGGTCTCGCCCGCGGCGTCGGCGTAGCCGGAGGCGAACGCGCGCCCCGAGTCGGGGACGGGCATCACCACGTCGGACTCGACGCCGGACTCCTCCCAGAGCTTCCGGCCGAGCTTCCGGCGCACCTCGTACACGAGGCTCTCGTCGATGACGGAGTCGGGGCGCGCGAAGTAGACGTGTTCGAAGAAGCAGTGGGCGGTCGCGTCGCGTTCGACCAGCTGATACGTGTCGTACCCCGTGCCGTCGGGGTCGAGGACGACGAGCTCGCCGGGTCGGACGTCGCGGATCAGCTCCCCGTCGAGCGTGTCGATGGCGGCGGACTCGCTCGCGAGGACGTAGCCGCCGTCGATCTTGCCGAGACACAGCGGGCGGTTGCCGAGCGGGTCGCGCACGCCCAGCACGGTGTCGTCGTGGGTGATCGCCAGCGAGTAGGAGCCGTGGATGCGGTTCATCGTGTGTTTGACCGCCCGGACGAGGTCCTCTTCGAGGAGGTTGCGCGCGAGGTCGTGGGCGATCACCTCGGTGTCGCCGTCGGAGGTGAACGCGTGGCCCGCGGCCGCCAGCTCCTCGCGCACCTCGTCGGCGTTGACGAGGTTGCCGTTGTGCGAGAGCCCGAGCGATCCGGACTTAAACGAGACAGAGAAGGGCTGCGCGCAGCTCTTGTCGAGGCTCCCGGCGGTCGGGTAGCGCACGTGGCCGATGCCAGTGCCCCCCGACAGCGACGCGAGGTCCCCCTCCTCGAAGGCGTCGCCGACGAGGCCGCGCTCGACGTGGCTGTGCTGTTGGAACCCGTCGTGCGTGACGATCCCGGCCGACTCCTGCCCGCGGTGCTGGAGCGCGTACAGCGCGTAGTACAGCGGCCGCGCGGCCTCCCGGTCCTCGAGCGAGACGCCGACGACGCCGCACTTCTCCCGCGGTTCGTCGCCGCCGTAGTCCCCACCGGCGTTCATGTACGCGACGGTCGGGCGGGCGGCGATAAAAATCCTCGTGTTCGTGGCGTATCCGCTCGCATCTCGCCGCGAGTTATGCGTAATCGTGGATAGTATCCGGTGCGGACCGCCGCGCGGTCACGCGGTCTCCTCGCCGCCGACGAACTCGTCGAGCCGCGCGAAGTACTCCTCCCGCGGCACCTGATACGCGCCCCGGTAATCCACCTCGCCCGCGACGAACCGCGCCGCGACGTCGACCGCGCCGGCCGCGCCCGCCTCGCGGCTCTCGTACGTCTCGGAGACCGCCTCGATCTCCGGCTCCAAGAAGCAGACGACGTGCCACTCGTCGGTCGCGTACTGGCCCGAGCCCGGGCGCGCGTTCCGAGCGCCGTTCGTCAGGTAGATCGTCGGGAGACACTCGTTCGGGAGGTCGCCGGTCCCGAAGACGTCGGGGCGGTAGACGAGGATGGCCCGGCCGCTCGGCTCCTCGTTCCACACCCGCCACCCCTCCGGCAGCGATTCGAAGGTCATGCGCCCTCTCCGTCGCGGAGGCTTGAAAACGTCGCGCTCGGGCGGGTCGGTGGGGCGCGCGCTCCCCGGCGGGCCGTCAGTCCACGATGTCCGAGCCGCCCGGCGGGAGGAACTCCTGGAGCTGGTCCGCGCTCGCGACCTTGCGGACGAACGACTTGTCGTTGAACCGCTCTTTGAGGTTCCGGTAGGCCATCATCGCGGCGTCGTTTTGCGCGTACATGCCCGGCTCGAAGGTGACGTGCGCGGCCGCGCGGTCGACGATCGCCGACGGCGGCCCGCCGATTGCGCGGGTGACCGGCTCGCACTGGACGCCGACGGCGATCCGGCAGGCGACGTCCTCGAAGTAGGTTCGGTCGCCGCGGATCACGAAGCTCCCCTTCTCGATGTACTCGCCGCTCTCGGGGGTCTTCGACACCTGATCCGGCTCGACCATGTACGCGTCGCCCGCGCCGCGGCCGTCCTTCCAGTCCGACGAGTAGGAGACGGCGAACTGCGCGGCCTCGCGCAACGTCTCCTCGGAGAAGTCGACCGGGTCCGCGGACTCCGAGGGCCCGGCGGCCTTCAGGAGCGTCACCGGACCCCCGTGGGCCTGCGTGTGGAAGAACCGGTCGTGTTTGCTCATGTACTTTTTCACCAGCTCCTCGTTCTGGTCCGCGTTGCGCCCGCCGATGACGAGGTAGCCGGTCGAGGTGTGGAACCAGCGGAACCGCTCGAACCAGTCGTCCGGGCTCCGGATCGGGATCGACGAGCGGGCGAGCCAGTCGGTCTCGTACTCCTCGTCCTCTTCGCCCTCGTTGTCACCGCCGTCCCCGCCGCTCCCGTCGTCGGCCGCCTGCTGTTCCTCCCACTCCCGCTTGCGCTCCTTGACGGCCTCCAGCTCCTCGCGGGTCGACTCGATCGCCTCCTTCGCGCCCTCCTTCTTCCCCTCGACGCGCTTCGCCTCCCGGTAGAGGCGGTCGGCGTTGACCTCCACGCCCTCGCTCGCGTCGAGTTCGACCGCCATCGTCCCCCCGTCGTCCCCCTCCTCTTCGAGCTCGACCGTCACCGTCCCCTCGCCGCCGTCGACGCCGACGACGGCCTCCGCGGCCGGAATTCCTCGCTCCGCGCCGGCCGCGAGCGTCTCCTCGATCTCGTCCCACGGCACCTCGTTCTCGCGGGCCTCGCGGACCGTCGAGATCACCTCGTCGACGAGGTCGTAGTGCGCGTACAGCAGCTCGGCGCGCTCGCGCTCCGCCTGCGCCTGCTCCTCGAACCCCTCGATCGCTCCCTTCTGCTGTTCGATGATCCGCTCCTGTTTGGCGATCTCCTCCTCGAAGTCCGGGCGGGACGCGCTCGCGTCCGCCGGGGCCTCGCCCTCCTCCGTCTCCTCGCCTCCGAGCCGGTGGAAGTATTCGTCGACGGCGGCGTTGAAGGAGTCGAACCCGACGCTCGGCAGATCCTCGTGCTCCGCGAGCGGGAAGGGAGTGACGTCGACGACGCGGGGATCTCGCCCGTCGCTTCCGTCGGCGTCTCCTCCGTCGCCGCCCTCGCCGTCGACCGACTCCTCGTACACGCGGGGGTCGATGTCGCCAGAGCGGAGCCGCTCACCGATCCGGGAGAGCGCGTCGTGGAGCGCCCCGAGCTGGTCGTCGGTCGCCTCATCGATCGGCGTCTCCTTCGGCACGCCCGCCCGGGTACACACCTCCTCGGCGTAGAGCCCGCCGAGGTTCAGCTGGGTCGCGAGGGTGCGCACCACGTCGCTGTCCGACTCGCGCATGTGCCGGTCGAACCCGCCGCGGCTCACGGTGAGGGGGTTCAGCCGCGAGGCGGGGTACTCGTACTGCGAGCCGGGCGCGACGGTGCGGGACTTCAGCCGGACCGTCGACAGGGCGCCGATAACCTCGCCCGTCTCGTCGAGCGCGGCGACGTTTCCCTGGCCGAACAGCTCGGCGACGAGCGTCGTGTTCTGGTCCTCGCGCTCGAATTCGAAGGTGAGGATCCGGTCGAACTCGTACTGCTCGACGCCCGCGAAGTCGGCGCCCGACAGCCGGTTCCGCAGCATCTTCGCGAAGTTCGGCGGGCGGCCGGGAGCGTCGGCGACGTGGTCCGGGTCGGCGGCGTGCGCCCGTTTGATGTCTCCGACCTCGATCATGAGCTCGACGCGGCCGCGGTCGAAGTCGCGCAGCTTCAGCCGGAGCAGGTCGTCGTCGTAGAGGTACGCCTTGTCGACCTTCGCGCCCTCGTACCGATTCAGCTCGGTGACGAGCGCGGCGAGGTCGATGCTCGACAGCTCCCGCTTCTGGTCCATACTCGAAAGAGACCGGCGGGCCGGAAAAAGGCGTGTCGTTGTGGAGGCCGCGCTACGGTGGACACCAGCGCGGGTTTGCGTCGGAATAAATATTATCCTACATAAGATCTGTGAGAAAATTATATATTAACTTAGCACAAGGAATAGTCGCATGCCTAACGTTACCAAGCGTGACTTTCTCAAAGTGAGCGGGTCGCTGATCGGCGGGATCGCGGCCGGAACGACTGTCACGGCCGCGGAGCGGACCGATCGGTTCATCGTCTCGACGGGGGGAAAGGCTGACCTGAGCGACCTGACGGTCGTCCACGAGATGCCCGGGATCGACTACGCGGTCGTCCGGGGCGACGAGTCGGCGGTAAAGCGGTCGGTCAAGAGCTACGAGGCGGACGTCCAGATCGAACTCGACTCGCCGGACGTGAACAGCGAGGCGCCGACGCTGGACGCCGACGAGTACGAGGGACAGCCGGGCGACATCTATCAGTGGGACAAGGCCGACCTCGACATTCCGGAAGCTCACGAGACGGCCGAAGGCGAAGGGACACGGGTCGCCGTGATCGACTCCGGGGTACTCGAAACGCATCCGGACCTATCGGGGCCGCTGAACCTCGGCCTCTCCCGGAACTTCACCGACGACGGTGGCGACCACAATCCCGTCGGCGGCGACGACCACGGGACGCACGTCGCCGGGATCGTCGCCGCGGACAACGGCGGCGGACTCGGCGTCAACGGGACCGCCCCGAAGACCGACCTCGTCGACTGTCGCGTGTTCTCCGGGGACGGCGCGTCGTTCGCTGACATCCTCGCGGCGGTCGTCTACAGCGCGAACATCGACGCTGACGTTGCGAATCTCTCGCTGGGGGCGTATCCGGTGCCGCGACAGGCGCAGGGCCAGTTCTACGGGAAGGTCCTCAACAGCGCGATGACGTACGCGAACAAGGAGGGGACGCTGCTCGTCATCGCCGCGGGCAACGACAGCGCCGACCTTCAGCACGACAAGAACTTCATCAGCCTGCCGAACGAGGGCGCGCAGGCGGTCTCCGTGGCTTCGACCGGTCCGATCGGCTACGGCCTCTCGTTCGACCTCGGGGACGTGAACAGCCCCGCGGAGAGCCCGGCGGTCTACACGAACTACGGGACCAACGCGGTCACGCTGGCCGCGCCGGGCGGCGACTTCGACGCGTCCCTTTCCGATCCGGTCGGTGGCGTCCCGGCGTACGCGTACGACCTCGTGTTCAACACGGTGTTCTCGGTAGAAACAGACGAGGACGGCGAATCAGAGCAGGTCCCGGGATACGGCTGGAAGGCCGGGACCTCGATGGCGGCGCCGAACGTCGCGGGCGCGGCTGCCCTCGTCAAGTCGGCGAATCCGGATTACAACGCGAACCAGGTCGAGGCCGCGCTGAAGAGGGCCGCCGAAGTGCCCGACGACTACGGGAAAGAGTACTACGGCGCCGGCTACCTGAACGTAGTCGACGCGCTCTGAGCGTCAGCCACCGAACTCCGGTTTTCCGAACTACAGCCGCTTCGAGACGTACGGCCCGTCCTGCCGGTAGCCGAGCTTGTTCCGGTAGTACTCGCGGGCGCCGATCCCGGAGATGACCGCGATCTTCTCGTAGCCGGCCTCGCGAGAGAGCTCCTCGGCGCGTTCGAGGAGCTTCGTCCCGTACCCCTGATGCTGCCAGTCGCCGTCGCCGCCGATGCCGACCTCGGTGCCGTACACGTGGAGCTCGCGGACCAGCGCGGCGTCTTCGAGCTCCGGCCGGATCGGGTCGCCCTCGGTGCCGGGCGCGCCGGGCTGGTCGGGGGCGAACGACGGGAACCGCAGGCGACAGAAGCCGACGAGCAGGTCGCGGACGGGGTCCTCGAAGGAGATGAAGTGTTCCGTGCCGCCGCCGGCCTCGTAGGTGAGCACGTCGAGCTCGACGTCGTCGGGGTCCGGGTCGGCGTCGTTGTGGCCGACCTCGCGGGCGCGGATGTCCTGTTGGACGATCCCCTTCTCCTCGGCGCGCTGCGCCGCGAGCTGGCGGAGGTTCGACTTCTGGACGCCGGCGTCGATGAAGTCCGCCGGGATGTCGCGCTGGACGCGCTGGAGCCGCGTGTACTTCGGGATCAGGTCCATCACGTCGGCGACGAGGTCGGCCGCTTCCTCGCTCGTGAGCGGGTCGAAGTCCTCGCGCCGCCAGCGGTCGTACACGCGAGTCCCCTCGACGACGAGGGTGGGGTAGATCTTCAGGTAGTCCGGGCGCCAGTCGGGACTGTCGAACAGCTGGCGGAAGTCCTCCAGGCACATCTCCCGCGTCATCCCCGGCTGGCCGGGCATCATGTGGAAGCCGACCTTGAACGCGGCGTCGCGCAGGCGGCGGTTCGCGTTCCGGGAGGCCTCGTTGCCGTGGCCGCGGTGCATCTCGCGGTTGATGCGTTCGTAGGTGGTCTGGACGCCGACCTCGACCTTCGTGCCGCCGAGGTCGAGCATCCGGTCGATCTGCTCGGGGTCGCACCAGTCCGGCTTCGTCTCGAACGTCGTGCCGATGTTGCGGATCGCGTTCGTCTCGTTTTCCGCGATCACGTCCTCGAGGTACTCGAACTCGGTCTCCTCGGGGGCGGGCGCGAACGACTCGCCCTCGGCGGGCTCGGGCTCCTTCTCGAGGTCGTAGTCGTTCATCGCCTGAAGTGCGCGCTTCACGAACCACTCCTGGTAGTCGTGCGAGCGCGCGGTCATCGTCCCGCCCATCAGGATCAGCTCCACCTTGTCGACCGGGTGGCCGATCTTCCGGAGCTGTTCGAGCCGGAGCGTGACCTGCCCGTACGGGTCGTAGTCGTTCTGCTCGCCGCGGGCGGCCGCGGGCTCGTGGCCCGTGTACGACTGCGCCGAGGAGAACTCCGAGGCCGGGCCGCCCGGGCAGTAGAGGCACTTCCCGTGGGGGCACAGCTCCGGCGAGGTCATGATCGCGACCGGGGAGACGCCCGAGGCGGTCCGGACGGGCTTGCGCTGGACCACCTCGATCACGTCGTCACGGGCCTCGGCGGGCGCGTGGTCGAGGATCTCGGTGTTCTTCGGCACCTTCGGGGAGCCGAACTCCGAGCAGGCGTCGAGCTTTGCGCGTTCGAGGTCGTCGCGCTCGATTTCGCCCGCGAGGATGCGGTCGACGAGGTGCTCGCAGGTGCGGACGAACGCCTCGGAGTCGGTGGGGTCCCCGGAAGCGGCGTCCTCGGACTCGGCGTCGCCCGCCGCGTCGGTACTCATTACCCTTCGATCCGCGGGTTTCGGGGTTAAGCGTGTCGCACCCGGGCGCCGACTCGGTGCGCCGAGCCGTTTACCACAGAGTATATTAGTTAGTGGTATTAGCGGGTAATTATGCCAGCGACACAGATGGAGCGGGCGCGACGCGGCGAGGTCACCTCCGCGATGGAACGCGTGGCGGCGCGCGAGAACCGTGATCCGGAGTTCGTCCGCGAGGCGGTCGCCGAGGGGCGTGCGGTGATTCCGAACAACCACGCGCACGACGCGCTCGACCCGATGGTCATCGGCCGGGCGTTCGCCACGAAGGTCAACGCGAACATCGGGAACAGCGAGACGACGAGCGGCCGGGAGGAGGAGCTCGAAAAGCTCCACGCGGCGGTCCACTACGGCGGCGACACGGTGATGGACCTCTCGACGGGCGACGAGCTGGACGCGACCCGCGAGGCCAACGTGGCGCACTCGCCGGTGCCGGTCGGGACGGTCCCGATCTACGAGGCGGTCAAGCGGGCCGAGTCCGCCGAGGCGATCACCCGCGAGCTCCTGCTCGACGTCATCGAGAAACAGGCGCGGCAGGGCGTCGACTACATGACGGTCCACGCGGGGATACTGATGGAACACCTCCCGCTGACCGACGGCCGGAAGACGGGGATCGTCTCGCGAGGGGGGTCGATCCTCGCGCAGTGGATGGAGGAGAACGGGTCGCAGAACCCGCTGTACGCGAATTTCGAGGCGATCTGTGAGATATTCGCCGAACACGACGTGACGGTCTCGCTCGGGGACGGCCTCCGTCCGGGCTGTGTGGCCGACGCGAGCGACGAGGCGCAGTTCGCCGAGCTCGACACCCTCGGAGACCTCACGCGGACCGCGTGGGACCACGGCGTCCAAGTAATGGTGGAGGGCCCCGGCCACGTCCCGATGGACGATATCGCGGAGAACGTCGAGCGGCAGCAGGCGGTGTGCGACGGGGCGCCGTTCTACGTCCTCGGCCCGCTGGTGACGGACGTGGCGCCGGGGTACGACCACATCACGAGCGCGATCGGCGCGACCGAGGCCGCGCGGGCCGGCG
Source organism: Halorubrum distributum JCM 13561 (assembly GCF_000337395.1). Lineage (NCBI taxonomy): Archaea > Methanobacteriati > Methanobacteriota > Halobacteria > Halobacteriales > Haloferacaceae > Halorubrum > Halorubrum distributum. The sequence goes on along the minus strand of NZ_AOJF01000018.1, from coordinate 44,096 downwards.
CGGCCATGCTGTGCTATGTGACGCCGAAGGAGCACCTCGGACTGCCGGAGCCCGAGGACGTGCGGGACGGTCTCGCCGCGTATCGGATCGCGGCGCACGCGGCCGACGTGGCGAACGACCTCCCCGGCGCGCGCGACTGGGACGACGCGCTCTCCGAGGCGCGGTACGAGTTCGACTGGCGGCGCCAGTTCGACCTCGCGCTCGACCCCGAGCGCGCGCGGTCGTACCACGACCAGACCCTTCCCGGAGACAACTACAAGGAGGCCCGCTTCTGCTCGATGTGCGGCGCGGAGTTCTGCTCGATGCGGATCGATCAGGACGCCCGAGACGCGGACGGCGAGATGGCGTCGATAGCGGGATCGGAGGGGACGGACCTCGACGCATCGCCGGCCGCGAGCGTGAACCTCCCGCCGGTCGGGGCCCACGACACGAGCCGCGTGCCGGAGCGGATCGAGGTCGAGGGAGTGACGTTCACCCCGGAGACCACGGACGACGACTGAGTCGGGCGGAGGGGCGGGTGCGGGGGAGCCGCGGCCGGAAGCGCGCGTCGGCCCGGGAGAGGCGAACCCGGCCGGTTTTAGTCCGGCACCCGCGTAGTCGCGGCCGTGTTACGGAAGGACCTCCTGCGCGTCTCCCGGGCGGGCGGCGGCTACCGGCCGCAGTTCACGGGGCGCGAACACCGCCCGCTCGCGGCGCGGGTCCTCGGGACGTTCGAGTCGCACGTCGGCGAGCGCCGCGGCGACCTCGACGACGCGCTGGCGGACCTGGAGGCCGACGCGGCCGCGCGGAACGGCGACTTCAAGCTCGTCCGCGGGCTGGCGGCGCTCGTCGAGCGCGAGTGCGAGTTCGAGACGCGCGCGCCGGTTCCGCCCCGTCGCGTCCGGCGGACCGCGTTCGAGGCCGCGGAGGCGGTCGGCGTCGCGAGCGAGGCGGAGCGGGAGGCGGCGATCGAGCGCGCCGCGGCCGCGCTCGGGATAGAACCGGCCGACGTGGAGCGGTCGCTGTACGCCGACCGCGACGTCGAGCAGGTCCTCTCCGGCGCCGACGTGCGCTGGGATCCCGACGCGCTCTTGGAGCAGTACGACCTCTCTCTGGCCCAGACCGCGCTGTTCGACGCCACCGAGGTCAGAGTGCGGTCGAACGACCCGAAGCGGCTCGTCTCCGCCGTGAAGCGCCTGCGACTGATGTACGAGGTCGAGCAGACGCCGGAGGGCCGCGAACTCGTCGTTACGGGGCCGGACCGGCTGTTCTCGCGCACCCGGCGCTACGGGACCGCCTTCGCGCGGCTGCTCCGCAGCGTCGCGGAGTCCGCGGAGTGGTCGCTGGAGGCGACGATCGACGACCGCGGCCGCGAGCGCACGATGCGCCTCTCGGACGGCGACGTGACCGTGCCCGACGTGGAGCCGGTCGCGGAGCCCGACTTCGACAGCGGGGTCGAAGCGGACTTCGCCGGCCGGTTCCGCGGGCTCGACCTCGACTGGACCCTCGTCCGCGAGCCGGAACCCCTCGAAACCGGCGCGAGCGTCATGATCCCGGACTTCGCGTTCGACTACGCCCACGCCGACTTCCGGCTGTTCTTCGAGGTGATGGGGTTCTGGACGCCCGAGTACGTCGACAAGAAGCTCGGCCAACTCGCGGACGTGGAGGACGTGGACCTGCTCGTCGCCGTCGACGAGAGCCTCGGGGTGGGCGAGGAGATCGCCGCCCGCGACCACCGCGTCGTCACCTACTCCGGGACGGTACGCGTGAAGGACGTCGTGGACGTCCTCCGCGAGTACGAGGCCGAGTTCGTCGCCGACGCGGCCGCCGACCTCCCGGGCTCGCTCTCGCCCGACGCCGACGTGATCGCGCTGGACGACCTCGCCGACGAGTACGGCGTCAGCGTCGAGGCGCTCGAGGGGAAGGCGTTTCCCGACCACGAGCGCATCGGGCGGACACTCGTGCGGCCAGCAGTGTTGGAAGCGGTCGACGCGGGAATCGAGCCCGGGATGGCGCTCTCGGAGGCCGAAGCGGTCCTCGACGACCGCGGCGTCGACGACGCGAGCGCCGCGCTCTCGCGGCTCGGCTACCGCGTCGAGTGGGAGGGGCTCGGCGGCGGGACGGTCCGAGAAAAGGACCCGTAGCCGTGCGCGGGCAGAGACGATGCGGGGCGAGATCGGAGCCGGCGTTGGAGCGTGTTCAGGGGAAATTGCGGCGGCTATCGCGAGAGGCCGCGCCGCGACGGGTTGCGGGCGTGCCGGCGAGTTCGACTCTCCCGGGCGGAATCACGCCCGTCTCACGTGAGTTCGGACCCGTCCGCCTCGGCGGAGAGGTTGAGCTCCGCGACGAGGCGGGCGGTGATGACCTGCTCGATGATGTCGAGTAGCTGTCCGTCGTCGGTGACGTAGTCGGCGAAGAGACCGAGCGGGATTTCACCGCCCGCCACGTCGTGATGCCCCCCGCCGCTGCCGACGTCGCCGAACGCGTTGTTCAACACGTCGCCGACGTGGACGCGAGGGTCCGGCGATCGGGCGCTGATCTGAATGGACTCCTTGACGAGGCCGAAGACGATGGCCGTCCTGACGCCCTCTAACCGGACGAGATAATCGACGGCCTGTGGGAGCGAGTCTCGCTCGGTGGTCCGGCCGACGTGGGAGATGAGCACTGCGCCGTTCGTCCGTCGGTTGTCTATCGCGGTCGATATCGCGTCGATCGTTCCGCCGCTGACCGACGGGCTCGAGAGCTTTCGGAGCAGTTCCGGATCCCCGTGGTCGTGGAGGTACCCCGCCGCTTCGTATTCGACGTTGGTCGCCCCTCGGAGGAAGTCGAGGGTGTCCGAACGGATGGCGAACAGGAGTGCCGTCGCGAGGTCGCTATCGAGGTCGACCTCCAGGGCGCGGACGTACTCGGTCAGGATCGTCGCCGCCGCGCCGAGTTCCTCGCGGTGATCGACGAACCGGGCGTCGATGTCCCCGGTGGGGTGGTGGTCGATTACGATGTCCACCGGCGTGTCGGGAGGGACCGTGTTGTTCCTGCCGGGGATCGAGTGATCGACGAAGGCGAGCAGCGAGTCGGGCGGCCGGTCTTCGACTTCGGCGGTGTCGAACGGTTTGAGATCCACGTCGAGGAGGTTGACGAAGGCCCGGTTCTGTTGGTGAGAGATGTCACCGCTGTAAAAGATGTGGCGCTCGTCGATGCCGGCGGTGGCCGCGATCCGCCCCAAGGCGAGCGCGCTCGCGAGACAGTCCGGATCGGGGTTGTTGTGACAGACGATGTTGATCTCGCTGCTCTCGCGGAGCATCGATCGGAGTTCCTGTGGGCGGCCCATACCTCCCACGTACGACCGCGACACGGTTAGTACTGTACTCCGGATCGAACGCGCGAACCGCGTCTCACTCGACGACCGGCAGGTCCGCGCGGCTCCCCTTGGGAACCACCGACCGCAGTTCGTCGTATAAATACAGCCCCACGCCGATCGGCACGCTCTCACCGGCGACCTCGTGGGTCGCGATCAGGTACCCCCAGTCGCCGTCCCACTCCGGGATGTCCTGATCGTCCCCGGCAGCGAACCGAGACGCCTGCTCGGGGTCCAGTTCGATCACGTTCTTCGTCGCCCGCGACCCGAACCGCGAGACCGCGCGCCCGGTCGGCTTCCAGTGCTCCTGTCGCGTGCGGAGGAACGTCATCCCGACCGCCTCCACCTCGCTGGGGTCGGTCGCCTCGCCGTTGAAGATCCAGATCTTCCCCGCGCCCTTCTCCCAGAAGCTGTACTCCTCGAACACTCCACCGCCGATCCCGAACCGCTCGGCCCACCAGTCGAGGACCTCCGCTCGGCTCGCGCGGCCCTCGACCTCGCGGTCGGCGGGAGTCTCGGGAAGGCGGTCGAACTGCTGGCCGTCGTTGGTGGGGGCGCTGTCGGTCACGCTCCCACCTCCGTTTCCTCCCCGCCCACGCGCAGCTTCGCGCAGAAGAACCCGCCCGTGTCGTTTCGGTGCGGGTAGACGCGCTTCGCGCGCGTCACGGACTCGTCGTACGCCTCGCCGTCCCACTGGGTGACGCCGGGGTCGGTGTCGAGCGGCAGGTCGAACTCGACGAGCTCGCAGTCCTCCTCGTCGAGGACGTGGTCGAGGACGGCCTCGTTCTCCTCCGGCGCGAACGTACACGTGGAGTAGACGACGACCCCGCCGGGGCGGGTCGCCTGAACCGCTCGCGCCAGAACGCCCTTCTGGATCCCGGCGACCGCGTGGACGTGGTCGAGCGTCCACTGGTCGAGGACGTCAGGGTTCTTCCGGCAGGTGCCCTCACAGGAGCAGGGCGCGTCGACCAGCGCGCGGTCGAACTCGTCGAACGCCAGCGGCTTCGTCGAGAAGTTGCGGGCGTCCTGGTTCGTGACGATCGCGTTCGTGATCCCGAGGCGCTCGGCGTTGTGCCGGAGCGCGGAGAGGCGCCCGAGGTTGTTATCGTTGGCGACGACGGTCCCCTCGTCGTCCATCGCGTCCGCGATCTGGGTGGTCTTGCTGCCGGGCGCCGCACAGGCGTCCCAGACGCGCTCGCCGGGTCGGGGGTCGAGCGCGAGCGTCGGCAGCACGGACACCTCCTCCTGCCCGTGCGTCCAGCCGTGGACGTACGGCCAGTTGCCGCCGGGGTTCCCGTCGGGAAGCCGGAAGAGGCCGTCGTGCCAGTCGACCGGTTCGTACGCCACTCCCGCCTCGTCGAACGCCTCGCGGACGCGGGCCGGCGTCGCGGCGATCTCGTTCGTACGCACGACCGAGGGGAGGGGCCGGTCGCACGCCGCCCGGAACGCGTCGACGTCGTCGACGAGCGGCTCGTATCGGTCGAGCGGATTCATGCCCGTCCTTTCGCGTCGGGCCGTTAGACGGTTTCGGGACACGCGCCCGGCGCTGCGCGCCTCACCTGTACCCGGAACCGCCCCCGCCGCACCTTTAGGTCCGCCCCGAGCGTAGGGGCGCGCATGGCACGCATCTCCGTCCTCGACGACGACGTCTCGCTGGACGAACCCACCCTGATCGAGGGATTCCCGGGCGTCGGCCTCGTCGGCAAGATCGCGACCGACCACCTGATCGACGTCCACGAGATGACCCACTACGCGAACGTCCACTGCGACGGGCTCCCGCCGGTGGCCGTCTACCGCGAGTCCGAGACGGCCGCGACGACGCCGGTGCGGTTGTACGCCGATCCGGAGAACGACCTCGTCGCGCTCCGCAGCGACGTGCCCGTCAACCCGACCGCGGCGACGGAGGTCGCGGCGTGCCTCGGCTCGTGGTTCGACGAGGCCGAACTGTTCCCGGTCTTCCTGTCGGGGCTCGGCCGCGAGAAGGGCGAGGCCCCCCCGAGCCTGTACGGGATCGCGACCGGCGGCGGCGGCGAGGCGCTCGGGCGCGCGGACGTGTCCGAGCCGTCCGAATCCGGGCTCGTCTCGGGGCCCACGGGTGCGATGCTCGCGGCGGCGCTCGAAAACGACCGCGACTCGGTCGGGCTCGTCGTCGAGTCGGACCCGAAGTTCCCCGACCCCGAGGCGGCGCGGGTGCTCATCGCCGACGGCATCGACCCCATCGCCGGGATCGAGACGCCGATCGACGGGCTCGTCGAGCAGGCGACCGAGATCCGGAACGCGAAACAGCAGCTCGCCGAGCAGATGCGGCAGGCGACCGAGGAGAGCTCGCAGGCCGAGCCGCTGAAGATGTTCCAGTAAGCGCGGCGCAACCGTCGACTGACCGCGCTACCGATCGGGTGAGTCGCCAGCGCCGTCACCCTCCAGCTCGTCGAGGATCGGCCGGTACTTCAGCTGGACCTCGTCCCACTCGCGGTCGGGGTCGGAGTCGGAGACGATACCGACGCCCGCGAACAGCGTGGCGCGCCGGCGGCTCGCCACGGCCGAGCGGATCGCGACCGCGAACGCGCCGTTCCCGGCGGCGTCGATCCAGCCGACCGGCGCGGCGTACCAGCCGCGGTCGAACGGTTCCGTCTCGCGTATCGTCGCCAGCGCTCGGTCCGGCGGCAGCCCGCCCACCGCGGGCGTCGGGTGGAGCGCCTCGACGAGGTCGAGCACGTGACGGTCCGCGTCGAGTTCGGCGGTGATCGGGGTGTGGAGGTGTTGGACCGTCGCGAGCCGGCGGACGCGGCGCTCGCCGGCCGAGATGGACGCCGCGAACGGCTCCAGCTGGTCGCGGACCGTCTCCGCGACGAGCTCGTGCTCGTGGACGTTCTTCTCGTCGTCGAGGAGCTCCTGCGCGAGCCACTCGTCCTCCGCCGGCGTCTCGCCGCGGCCGGTCGTCCCGGCGAGCGCGTCGGTCTCGACGGTGCGGCCGCGGAGCGAGACGAGCCGCTCCGGCGTGGCGCCGAAGAAGGCGCTCTCGCCGCCGTCCGGCTCGAACCAGTAGCGGTGACAGTCCGGGTACTTCTCCGCGAGGCGTTCGAGCGTCGCCGCGCGCGGGAAGTCGGCAGCGAGGTCGGCCTCCAGCGCCTGCGCCAACACCACCTTCCGGAGGTCGCCGTCGCGGATCCGGTCGACCGCGGCGCCGACGCTCTCGCGCCACGCCTCGCGGCTCGTCGTCCGGCGGCTCTCGCTGATGCCCGGACGGGGCGGACGACCGGCGTCGGCCGCGTCCGCGGAGTCCCTCCGGTCGAGCGCGGCGAACCGGTCGACCTCGCGCGCCAGGCGATCCTCGACTGCGGACACGTCGGCGTCGGGGCCGACCGCGTTGACGGTGAGCCACGCGCCGTTGTCCGCTATCGTCAGCTGGACCCGCGGTAACACGAACCGCGCCTCCGGAAACGGCCCCCACGGGTCGCCGTCGCAGGCGCCCTCGTGGAAGGCGAACCCCCCGAAGACGCGGGGGCGGGCCGCCTCGGTGCCCGCGTGGACGTCGCCCGACTCGAACAGCTCGGCCGCTGCCTCCCGGATCGCCGCGAACCGATCGCCGCCGGAGGCGGTGAGCGTCGCCGCCGCGCCGCCGCCGAGCACCAGCGCGTCGTCTGGCGCGCTCCACGTCGTGCGCGGCGACGGCAGCACGTCGAACGCCGCCGCGAACGCCGGCTCGTCGACCGCCGTAGTCCGGCTGACCAGCGGCGGCGACGACCGAGAGCGCACCCGTTCCATGCGTATCGAGTGGGGGCCGGGGACCCTTTATCCTGACTATCGGGGCGGAGCGGGCGGGGGAGATCCGGCGGCGGGGCGGAGGGACTTCAGCGCCGAACGATCAGCTGTATCGCTCTTCGTTCCAGGGGTTCGCCGTGTCACTGTACCCGCGCTTCTCCCAGTAGCCCAGCTCGGGCTTGGTGAGGAGCTCGACGCCCGAGACCCACTTCGCGCCCTTGTACGCGTACTTATGCGGCGTGACGACCCGGACCGGTCCGCCGTGGTCGGCCGGGAGGTCGTCGCCGTCGAAGCCGTACGCGAGCTGGACGCCCGGCTTCGTACACTCGTCGAGCGGGAGGTCGGTGGTGTACCCGTCCAGCGAGTGGAACATCACGTGTTCGGCGTCGTCGCGGACGCCCGCGAGCTCGGCCAGGTCCGCAAACGCGACCCCGGTGAACTCGCAGTCGAACTTGCTCCACCCCGTCACGCAGTGGAAGTCCTGTCGCTGGGTGACCGCCGGGAGGTCGCGGAACTCGTCGAGCGAGAGGGACAGCGACTCCTCGACGGCGCCCCACACCTCGAGTTCGAACGTTTCCGGGTCCCACGAGGGCGTTCCGCTCTTCGAGAGGACCGGGAAGCCGTCGGTCTCGCGCTGCCCCGGCGGGAGTCGGTCGTCGCCGTACTCGCGGTAGAGGTCGGTGAGGTCCTCGGTGGCCTCGACGCCGGACTCTGTCATGCGGTTCGGTTCGGCCCGGACCGACGTATGAATGTCGCTCTCGGTGACGGTCGGGCGTCAGAGCGCGCCGCGCTCGGCGGGAACGCCTCCGGCGCCGGAGGGAGTGGGATCGGGTTCGCACATCTCTAACGCGTATTTAGAAGATCAAAAATGAACTTTTGAGTAGTCGTTTTGAGTTTTTGTATCCGCGGATCTCCGACGCCAATTTTATATACGCCATGCCACAAGACCCGGACAGCAAATGCCACGAGTGAAGATAACCGTGCCGGAGCATCTGGAGATGCAGATCGCCCAGATGGTCGAGGAGGGAGAGTTCCTCAACCGGGAGGAGGCGGTCGAGGAGCTGCTGTCGACTGGCATCAAGGCGTACAAGACGAGCGGTCCCCGAGACGACGACGACTCCAACGGGTTCGAGGACGAGGGGATGATGGGCCACGAAGACGAGTACGTCTTCTGAGCGAACGACCCCCGCATCGAACCGCACGCGGTACGGATCCGTGCGTACCGCCCTCAACAACCCTTATAGGGCATACAACACGTATCCGTGGGTATGCACAAGGATGAGCTGCTCGAACTCCACGAACAGATGGTGACTATCATGGAGCACTTTCGCGCGCAGGAGTCCGTCGACGGCTCGCTGTTCGACCCCTACGACGAGCTCGAGGTCGACCCGTCCCACGTCCACAAGTCGAAGAGCGAGCACAAACACGCCGTGTTCGTCCTCGGCAACGCATTGGCGAACGCGATGAGCGAAGACGAGTTCTCGCCCGCCGGCCGCGTCGGCAAGCGGATGGAGGAGCTGGCCGACGACGCGGAGAACAAGATCTGAGGCCGGAGGCTCCGGTCACCCGTCGAGGCACGCTCTTCCTCCTATATCTATCTCGACTCGACGCGCTGGACCCCCGTATTGATGTGTGCGCGGCCCCCTCGAACCCCACATGGTCGCGGAAGCGCTGACGTCGGACGCCGTCCATCTCGCAGCCGGAGGCGTCGGCGTCGTCGTCGCGCTCGCCGCGGTGTACCTCGTCGAGCGCCCGAGCGGCGACTGGACGCGGGCGCTCCGGTCGCGGCTCCTCCTCGGCGTCCCGTGGGGGACGCTCCTCACGATCGCCGGCGTGATCGGGGTGTACCTGTTCGTCCAGTCCGGCGTCGACGACCCGAACCGACCGGTGGTGATCCCGTTCCGGTCGTGGTCGTACTTCTACCCGGAGGGGCTCGTCTGGTCGAGCTTCGCGCACGCGAGCCGCGGGCACCTCACCGGGAACCTCCTCTCCGCGCTCGTCGCCGGCGGGCTCGCGGAGTACGCGTACGGCCACTTCCCCGACGGGCGCGAGGTCGACCGCGGGGGTCGGCCCGCCGTCCGGCTCCGGCGGCTCCCGAGTCTCCTTCGGGGACTCCCGATCCGACTCCGTAGACTCCCCGAACGAGTCCGGGAGGTGCCGAGCCGGATCGCCGCCGTCGAGTCGCCGGCCGAGAGCCCCTACGTCCGAGCGTTCCTGATCGTTCCCGGCGCCGCGGTCGCGTTCGGGCTCCTCTCCGCGCTGTTCGCGCTCGGTCCGGTGATCGGCTTCTCCGTCGTCGTCTTCGGGTACTGGGGGTTCGCGCTCGTCTCCCGCCCAGTCGCCGCGGTCGTCGCGATGGCCGGGACGACCCTCGTCGGCGTCCTCTACGACGCAGTCCGGGTCCCGGTGGCGTTCGCGGAAGCGTCCCCCTCCTACGGCGTGCCGGGGTGGGCGAACGTCGCGATCCAGGGGCACGCGCTCGGGCTCATCGGCGGCGCGCTGGTCGCCGTCCTCCTCCTGCGCCGTCGCGCCCGGCGACCGAACCGCGTCGACCGTGACGCGGACTCGGAGTCGACCGCGGGGCGGTGGCGGTACCATCCGGTCGCGACCGCGGACGACGGCGAGGGATCCCGCGCTGACGCGACCACGAGCGGAAACGGCTCCCGCCCTGACGCGACCGAGCGGTCCGCGCTCCTCGTCTTCGGCGCGCTGCTGCTGTTCGGCGCCTCCCGTCGGCTGTGGGCTGTCTACTGGTACCTCGGCAACGAGCGGTACGAGCTGTACCGCGCCGTCGGCGTCGGGCTGCTCGCCCTGCTTGCCGCGATCGTCGCCGTCGCGGCCGTCTCGCGCGACGACCCCCTGTGGCCGGCTCGGGCGGTTCCGGAGCCCGAAACGCTCCGGGACGGGATCCGGTCGGCGACGCCGGCGGCGCTCGGGGTCCTCCTGCTCGTCGCGGCGCTGGCGGCCGTCGCCGGCCCGGGCGTCGTCCCGAACCTCGTCGCGGTCGACGGCGCCGACCTCCCGGGCGACCCGATCGAGGTGGAAGGGTACCAGGTGACGTACGCCGAGAACGTGGAGGATCAGCTCGTTGGCGTCGTCGACGTGGAGGCGTTCGGGCGCTCGACGTCGGTCAACACCTCGGGGGTGATCGTCAGCGACCCTGACCGCGAGATATGGACGACCGCGGTCTCGAAGGGGAACCTCGCGTTCTGGGGGTACCGCGCGGTCGACGTGGGCGGGGCGGGCTGGCGCGAGACCGTCTGGGTCCAGCGCGTCGGGTGGGTCGCCGCGAACGGCGGCCCGACCTACCGGGTCGACGCGGTCCGGAACGAGACCAGGCGGACGCTGTTCGTGAGCGATCCGGCGCGGGCCGAGCCCCGGATCGACGGCCGAAACGTCACCGTCGCGGCGACGCAGGGCGGGTTCGAGCTGCGGGTCGACGGCCCGGACGGGAACGCGAGCGCGCCGCTCCCGGCGGCCAACGAGTCGGTGACGTTACGCGGGGTCGAGCTCGTCAGAGAGAGCGACGTCCTGTTCGCCGAGCGCGGCGAGACGCGCGTGCGGATCGCGCAGCGGGAGCGCTACGAGGGGCGGCAGTAACCGGTGGCGACGGCTCCGCAGGAAGAGCTCGGAGCGCCCTACGACCACTCGATCCGGTACACTTCGGTGTCGATCTCTCGCGCCTCGTCGGTGTGGTGGTCGAACTGCGCGTCGATCCGGAACTCGGCCGCGAAGGCGTGGGTCACCTCGCCGCCCTCGTCGGCGGCGAACGCCTCGATGAACTCCCGGCTCCCGGCGTTGTGGACCGAGTAGGAGACGTCCGCGAGGTCCCTCGCGGCCGCGAGGAACTCGCGGTCGGCGTTGCGGTTGCCGTCCTGCGCCCCGAACGGGGGGTTCATCACGACGGTCGCGGGCTCCGAAACGTTGAGCGGCGGGCGGGTGGCGTCGCCGCGGACCCAGTGGACCGGCGCGCTGGCGGCGACGCGGCGCTCGTTGTCCCGGGCAGTCGCGAGCGCGCCGCCGTCGAGTTCCAGGCCGACGACGCGGGCGGGACCGCGCAGCGCGGCGGCCAGCGCGAGCATTCCGGTGCCGGCGCCCAGATCGATCACGGTCCGGCCGTCGACGTCGCCGTGGAGGTCCGCGAGGTGGACGACGTGGGCCGCCAGCTCCGGGGGCGTCGGGTACTGTTCGAGGGCGGCGTTAGGGCGCTCGAACCCGGCGACGACCCCGAGCTTGGTCGCGAGCGACCGTTTCGTCGCCATCGGTCAGGCGGCGCCGCCGCCGTCGACGCGAACCAACTCGACGCCCTCGCGGTCGGCCCGCTCGGCGAGCGCCGCGAGCGCGGTTTTCGCCTCCTCGCACGCGTCGCCGTCGACGCTGACCTCGATCCGGCCGGCGCCGAGGAACGAGGCCGCGCGGACGAGCCCGCGGAGGCGGTCGGCCTCGCGCTGGCGTTCGAGCGTGCTCTCGGCGTCGAACTCCGCCTCGGTCGCGACCGCGGCGGGCTGGTAGCCGCGGGCCGCGAGCCCCCGCTTGAGGTCGCGGAGGTGTTCGGGCGCGGTGCTGTCGAGGTCCGCCGCGTCGATGACGACGGGGTCGACGTCCGCGGGACGACAGCCGCGCAGCGTGCGTTCGATGCCGGGAGACGAAGTGGTGCTCATACGAACCCATTGGCAATAGTTATACAAAAGCCTTTATAGATGTCTGAAAGTAATAATGCGAGCGGCGCTCGACACCTCCCGGTAGTGGGTACGCCGGTATCGGCGTTTGAGCTCCGTCGGCCGTGGAACGCACGCGATTTGGGGACTCGGGACCCGCTGTCCGAAAGCAGGCGACGATTCCGACCTCAACCCGCGGTCACGTTTCGTACGTCGCGGCCGAGCGACGGGACGGGCCGCGGCCGTTGCCGAACCGACGCCCAATTTCCAGATCCGTCGCCAAATGGGCTCAGATGGCGGTTAAAACGGTATCCGTACGGCGGCCGACCATCAGGATCGTTGATGGGGGTGGACAAGGTTTAAATGCGCGACTGACCACAAACCTTTTAATGGAACGTCCGAGTCGCCAGCGACAACAGGAGCGGGACACGGAGCAGGAAACGGACGAATCGACGGTCTCCTGTCCGGAGTGTGACTCGGAGAACATCGTCACCGACGCCGACCAAGAGCTCGTCTGCGAGGACTGCGGGCTCGTGCTGGACGAACGGAACATCGACCGCGGCCCGGAGTGGCGCGCGTTCAACCACAACGAGCGGCAGTCGAAGTCGCGCGTCGGCGCCCCGATCACGGAGACGATGCACGACAAGGGGCTGACGACGACGATCGACTGGAAGGACAAGGACGCCTACGGGCGGTCGCTTTCCTCGGAGAAGCGCTCACAGATGCACCGCCTGCGCAAGTGGCAGGAGCGGATCCGGACCAAGGACGCGGGCGAGCGCAACCTCCAGTTCGCGCTCTCTGAGATCGACCGGATGGCGAGCGCGCTCGGTGTGCCGCGCTCGGTACGCGAGGTGGCGTCCGTCATCTACCGACGCGCGCTCAACGAGGACCTCATCCGAGGGCGCTCCATCGAGGGCGTCTCCACGGCCGCGCTGTACGCCGCCTGCCGACAGGAGGGGATCCCCCGCAGCCTCGACGAGGTCGCCGACGTCTCGCGGGTCCCGCAGAAGGAGATCGGCCGGACCTATCGGTACATCTCCCAAGAGCTCGGGCTGGAGCTGAAGCCGGTCGACCCCAAGCAGTTCGTCCCGCGGTTCGCGTCCTCGCTCCAGCTCTCCGAGGAGGTCCAGTCGAAGGCGACCGAGATCATCGACGTCTCCGCCGAGCAGGGGTTGCTCTCCGGAAAGTCGCCCACCGGCTTCGCTGCGGCCGCCATCTACGCGGCCTCGCTGCTCTGTAACGAGAAGAAGACACAGCGCGAGGTCGCCGACGTCGCGCAGGTCACCGAAGTCACCATCCGCAACCGGTACCAAGAGCAGATCGAAGCGATGGGGTTCCGCTAGGGGGGGTCCCGTTCGAAATCGCGGTGTCCGCTCCGTACCCGGCTTCGAGACAGTTGATCGGGTTTTTAATCGATACCCGCTGTACAGTGGAGTGAGATGTACTCAGAGATCCTCGTTCCGACCGACGGCGGTCCGGCGTCGGACGCCGCGATCGAGCACGCGATCGACCTCGCGGACCAGTACGGCGCGCGCCTCCACGCGCTGTACGTCGTCGACGGCGCGGCGTACTCCAGCCTCGAGGCGGGCGCGGAGATCGTCGTCGAGGCGCTCGAATCTGAGGGCGAGGAGGCGACCGGCCGTGTCGCGGACGCCGCCGCGGACGCCGGGGTCGAGTGCGTCACCAGCGTGACGTCGGGAACGGCCTACCGGTCGATCCACGACTACGTCGACGAACACGGCATCGACGTCGTGGTGATGGGGACGCACGGACGGAAGGGCCTCGACCGTTACCTGCTCGGGAGCGTCACGGAGCGCGTCGTCCGAACCTCTGACGTTCCGGTGTTGACCGTGCGACAGCCGACAGATGAGTAGCCGCAGCGTACTCGGCGAACGCGGGTGAGACCGATGCGCGACTGGCTCTCTCACCGCGTGGTCTCGTCGCCCGACGACACCGCCCTCGTCCGCGCCGAGGACGGCGAGGCGTGGAGCTACACCGACCTCGACCGCCTCGTCGCCGAGACGGCCGGCCGGCTCGTCGCCCACGGGCTGGGCGAGGGCGACCGCATCGGCGTGCTCACGCCCCCGTACGTGGGTACCGTCGGCCTCGTCCACGCGACGATGCGCATCGGGGCGACGTTCGTCCCGCTCGGCCAGGAGCTGACCGCGCGCGAGATCGCCGCGCGAATCGACCGGACCGACCTCGACGCCGTCGTCTGCGCGGAGCCGACCGAGCCGACGGCGACCGACGCGGCGGCGGAGATCGAGGGCGTCCCCGTCTACTCCGTCGACGACCCGACGAGCGCCGAAGTAACGGGGATCCACGACGTCGACCCGGCGTCGCTCGATCCGCCCGAGTGGTCGTTCGAGGACCCGCTCTGCGTGCTGTTCACCTCGGGGACCACCGGCGAGCCCAAGCCCGTGCCGCTGACCGCGGGCAACGTGTACAGCTCGGCAGTCGCTTCCGCGTTCCGCCTCGGCGTCGAGGCCGACGACCGGTGGCTGGTGTCGCTGTCGCTCCACCACATGGGCGGGCTCGCACCGGTGTACCGGTCGGTGCTGTACGGGACCACGCTCGTGTTGCGCGAGGGGTTCGACGCGGGCGGCACCGCCGACGACATCGACGCGTACGACGTGACCGGCGTCTCGCTCGTCCCGACGATGCTCAAGCGGATGCTCGACCGACGGGGGACGCTGTCGGACTCGCTCCGCGTGGTCCTCCTCGGCGGCGCCCCCGCGCCGGCGGAGCTGTTGGAGCGGTGTCGCGACTACTCGGTCCCCGTCTACCCGACGTACGGGATGACGGAGGCCGCCTCGCAGATCACGACCGCGACGCCGCGACAGACCAGAGACCGGATCGGGACGGTGGGCCGACCTCTCTTCGGCACCGACGTGACGGTCGTCGACGACGGCGACCCGGTCGAGACGGGCGAGACCGGCGAGATCGTCGTCAGCGGACCGACGATCACGCCGGGGTACCTCGTCGAAGACGAGGGAGACCCCCCCGACGCGGTCGGCGAGGGCGACGCGTCCCCGGGCGAGGCGATCGGTCTGAACGGGATCGACCTCGCAGACGTCGACCGATCCGATTTCGGCCCGTACGGACTTCACACGGGCGACGTCGGACGGTTCGACGAGGACGGCTACCTCCACGTGCTCAACCGCGTCGACGACCGGATCATCAGCGGCGGCGAGAACGTCGAACCCGGTGAGGTCGCGGACGTCCTCCGGGAGTACGACGAGGTCGACGACGTGGCGGTGGTCGGGCTCGACGACGAGGTGTGGGGCGAGCGCGTCGCGGCGCTCGTGGCCGTCGGCGACCGGTTCCCGTCGCCGGCGACGGCCTCCGTCGAGGGCGACGCCTCGGAACAGGGCGCGGCGGAACAGGGCGCCGTGGAACAGGACGCCTCGGAACAGGGCGCCTCGGAACAGAGCGCAGCGGAACAGGACGCCCCGGGCGACGAGCTCGTCGACGACGAGCCCGCGGAGCAGAGCGCGGGAACCGCGACGCCGACGGTCGAAGCCGGCGGCATCGGCCCCGCGCCGATCGACGAGACGGCGTTCGTCGCCTTCGCCCGGGAGCGACTCGCGCGGTTCAAGATCCCGAAGACGATCGCCTACGTCGACGAGCTGCCGCGGACCGTCTCGGGGACGGTCGACAGGGAGGCGACGCGCGCGCTCCTCCGAGAGCGCGGCGCGGACCCTCGACGGAACGTCGACGCAGACCTCGAAACCGCGGGATTCAAACCCGCCGACCCCGCCGAGCCGCCCGAATCGACCGAACCGCCGGCGGAGTCGGAGGAGGACTCGCCGAGCGAGGCGAACGCCTCGGAACCCGGTTCCGACGAGCCGAGCGGCGACGGCGCGGCCGCGGACGAGCCGAGCGACGACCCTGACGAGGTCGACATCGCCGACGCGGAGGAGATCGCGACCGAGCCGAGCGACGACGCTGCCGACGCCGCGGAGTCCGGTGACACGGCCGCTGTCGAGGCGGGAGAACGGGACGGCGACGGAGACGACGCGAGCGCGGGCGACGAGGAGTAAACTCCCCCGAAGTTCTCCGTTGTTCCACGAACGTTTTGCCCGCGGAGTCCTCACGGGTCGTATGGAGCTGCTCGACGACAGCATCGTGCCGGAGCGCGCGCGAGACGTCAAACAGGAGGCCCGCGAGTTCGCCGACGAGTACATCGCCCCGAACGCCGAGGAGTACTACGAGTCGGGTGAGTACCCGTGGGAGGTCCTCGAGGCGGGGATGGACGCCGGCCTCGTCGCACAGGACATCGGCGAGGAGTACGGCGGGAAGGGGTTCGACCTCGCGCAGGTGCTGGCCATCGCGGAGGAGTTCTACCGCGCCGACGCCGGCATCGCGCTCACGCTCCAGCTCGCCAGCTTCGGGGCGGAGATGGTCGAGGATTACGGCACGGAGGAACAGAAAGAGGAGTACCTCCGCCCGGTCGCGGAGAACGACCAGATCTCGGGGCTCGCGGTCTCCGAGCCGCAGACCGGCTCGGACCTCGCGGGGATGACGACGAAGGCAGAGAAGGTAGAGGGCGGCTACGAGCTCACCGGCGAGAAGTACTGGGTCGGCAACGCGGTGGAGGCCGACTGGCTCACCGTCTACGCCAAGACCGGCGAGAGCGACGACCGCTACTCGAACTACACCCTGTTCATCGTCGAGACCGACTCGGACGGCTACGAGGCCGAGCACATCCCCGAGAAGATGGGGATGCGCGCGTCCAAGCAGGGCCACATCGTCTTCGAGGACTGCTTCGTGCCGGAGGAGAACGTCGTCGGCAGCGAGGGCGGCGGCTTCTACGTCCTCGCGGACTTCTTCAACCACGGCCGCGTCATCGTCGGCGGCCACGGGCTCGGGCTCGCGGCCGCGGCCATCGAGGAGGCGGAGGCGTTCATCGACGAGCGCGAGGCGTTCGGCCGCACCATCGACGACTTCCAGGCCGTCCAGCACACCATCTCGGACATGCGGATCGGGTTCGAGTCGGCGCGGGCGCTCAACTGGCGCGCCTGCGAAAAGGTCGCGAACAACGAGGACGCCGGCTACTGGGCCGCGCTGGCGAAGACGAAGTCGACGGAGGTAGCAACCGACTGCGCCGAGCAGGGCATGAAGCTCCACGGGGGCCGCTCGATCCTCACCGACCGCCGGATCGCCCGCGTCTACCGCGACGTGCGCATTCCGGTGATCTACGAGGGCGCCAACGACATCCAGCGCAACCTCATCTACCGGCAGTCGCGCTGAGCGGCCGTTGTTAAACTGAGTTCACAGCGTCGCGGCCGCCCGCTTCAGCGCCTCTCGCCCGTCGGTCGCGATCGGGTCGCCGTGCCCGGCGCAGGCGACCTCGAACGCCGGGGCGCGTTCGGCGAGCCCGCGCACGCTCGTCGCGACCGCGTCCGTGTCGTAGCTGATCACCCAGCCGGAGGGCTTCAGGTCGCCGTCCGACGCCGAGACGAGGTCGCCGAGCAGTCCGACCCCCAGTTCCTCGCTGACGTACGCGACGTGGCCCGGCGTGTGCCCGGGCGTGTGGTAGGCGGTGAACGAGCCGACCTCCTCGCCGTCGCGGACGCCGACGACGTCGAGGTCTGGGAGATCGGTGACGAGCCCGCCGAGCCGCTGGATCAGTCCTTTGTGGTTCCGGAGGGGCGGCGACCGCGCTCCGCGGATGAGTTGCGCGTCGAAGCCGTACGCGCGGACCGGTGCGTCGAGGTCGGGCGCGAGCGCCGCCAGCGTCCCGACGTGGTCGAGGTCGTAGTGGGTGAGGAGGACGCGACCGATCTCCGAAACCTCGACGCCGGCCTCGTCGAGGCCGCTCCGGATCGCCGCCTCGTCCCACGGCGTGCCGGCGTCGACGAGCGTCGGCACGTCGTCGGAGACGAGGTACGCGTTGACTCCGCGACAGTCGAGCCGCCAGACGCCGTCCGCGATCTCCGTCGCCATGTCCGTCGGGTACGGCCCGGAACGGAATGAACGCTGTCGTGGCGGAACCGCGGGGAACGCGGCCACCGCGGAGCCCAGCGGACGCCGTCGGCGGCGCTGGCGACGAAAGCGCCAAGACGCCGGGGCGACACCACGGGGTATGCGACTCCAGGACTACTGGGGGATCGGGCCCAAGACGAGCGAGCGGCTCGTCGAGGCGCTCGGGACCGAGCGGGCGGTCGAGGCGATCGAGTCGGCCGACGTCCGCGCGCTCGTCGACGCCGGGCTCCACCGCGGCCGCGCGACCCGCATCCTCCGCCGGGCTAACGGCGAGGCCGGCATGGACGTGCTCGCGACGGGCGACGCGCGCTCGGTGTACGACGACCTCCTCGGACTCGCGGCCGACGCCGCGCTGACAGCCCACGCGGCGGACCGGATCCGGGTGTTGACCCCGCTGCTCGACCGCGACGCCGTCGAGGAACGACTGGATCGGGTGGTCGCCGCCCGCGACGCGTGGAGCGGCCTCGACGAGGCGGACCGCGAGGCCGTCGCCGACGCCTTCGCGGCGTACGACGAGGCGGACGGGTCCGACCTCGCCGCGGTCGAGACCGCCGTCGCGCTCCGCGAGGCGGGATTGACCGACGGCCCCTTCGCGAACGTGGGCGCGCTCGACGGCGACCGCCTGCGCGACGCGGCCGACGCGCTCGCCGACGTGCGTGGCTCGATCGACCCCGCCGGCGATCTCGGCGGGGAGGACATCGAGATCGCGAGCGGCGCCGACGCGGAGCTGGACCGCCTGCGCGAGCAGCTGTCGGCCGCGCGCGACCTCGCCGACTCCGCGTTCGACGTGCTCGAATCGGTCCGCGACGGGAGCCTCCGCGACTTCGAGGCGCTGGAGGCGGCGACCATCGAGCACGTCGCGCGCGAGACGGAGGTCGATCCCGCGACGGTCCGCTCGGCGGCGCCCGACGAGGCGCTCGACGCCGCCGACTTCGTCTCCGGGACGCTGCGCGACCTCGTCGCCGAACTCGAGTCGGCAGTCGACGAGCGCGAGGCCGCGGTCGCGGCCGACATCCGCGAGCGGCTTGGCGACGAGCCGGAGGCCGACGAAGACGGCGTCGACGCGGACGACGGCGAAACCACCGTCGCCCGCGCCGCGACGGCGGTCTCCGACGCCGCGTTCCTCCTGTCGCTCGGACGGTTCGCGGCCGAGAACGGCCACGTCCGACCGACGCTCGTCGACGACGGCATCGCCGTGCGCGGCGCGCGGAACCCCTTCCTCGGCGGCGAGGTCCAGCCCGTCTCCTACGGCGTCGGCTCGCACTCGCTGGCGGACGAGGCGGGCGTCGCGAGCGCGGACGCCCCGCCGACCGGCGACCGCGTGAGCGTCCTCACCGGGGCGAACTCCGGCGGGAAGACGACGCTCTTGGAGACCCTCTGTGCGGTGGCGCTGCTCGCGTCGATGGGGCTGCCCGTGCCCGCCGACGCGGCCGAGGTGGGGACGTTCGACCGGATCGTCTTCCACCGACGGCACGCCTCCTTCAACGCCGGGGTGCTGGAGTCGACGCTGAAGTCGGTCGTCCCGCCGCTGACCGCGGACGGCCGGACGCTGATGCTCGTCGACGAGTTCGAGGCGATCACGGAGCCGGGCCGGGCCGCCGACCTGTTGAACGGGCTGGTGACGCTCACCGTCGACCGCGGCGCGCTCGGCGTCTACGTCACGCACCTCGCCGAGGACCTGAGCCCGCTGCCCGACGCCGCCCGGATCGACGGCATCTTCGCGGAGGGGCTGACGAACGACCTCGAACTCCGCGTCGACTACCAGCCGCGGTTCGAGACTGTCGGGAAGTCCACGCCGGAGTTCATCGTCTCGCGGCTGGTCGCGAACGCGGGCGACCGCGGCGTCCGGGCTGGCTTCGAGCACCTCGCGGGCGCGGTCGGCGAGGAGGCCGTCCAGCGAACGCTCTCCGACGCCGAGTGGGCGGCGAACGATGAGTGAGGAGGGGAGCGGTCGGGACTCCGGACCCGACCGGATCCGGTCGATCGCCGTCCACCGCGAGGACGTGGCGAACGCGCTCGAAGCCACCCTCCGGAGCGACCGCGAGGTCGTGCTCCGCGCGACGCCGCCCTTCTCCGGGCGGATGCGCGCCCGCCTCCACGCGCTCGATGCGGGCGGGAACGGGAACGACGGCGGGGATCCGGGGAGCGCCGACGGCTCCGACGCCCCCGGGCCGCTTCATATCGACCCCCGGGACCTCGTCCCGGACGTCCCGCCGTACCCGGAGCCGGACGAGACCGCGAGCGAGCATCCTGACGCCGACCTCGAGGCTCGACGGGAGCGACACGCGGAGGCCGTCGAGGCGTGGCGCGAGCGCGTCCGGGAGCGCGTCGGCTCGACGGTCGAGATCGAGGTCGACGACGAGACCCGCACCGTCGACGTGGTCGGGCTCGGATAAATCGGAGTTCCCCGTCCTGCCTACAGCCGTAACCGCTCGACAGCGGTGCCGGCGGCCTCGAAGTCGTCGTCGGTCGCGGCCGCGACCACGACGGTGTCCGCGTCGGTGTCGGCGTCGAGGTCGGCCTCGAAGGCGCCGGCGTCGTCCGGCGTCACGAACCGCGAGGTCGTTCGGGTGTGGACCGCGACGGTGTCCGCGTCCGTCTCGCCCGCGATGACGACCGAGTCCTCGACGAACTCGGCGGTGGCCGTCAGGTCGGGGCCGGCCGGGCGGTCGCGCTCGACGTAGCGGTCGCGGACGACGGTCGGCGTCTCCACCGGTTCGCCCGCGTCGACGCCGTGCGCCAGCCGGACGAAGCCGGCCATCGACCACGCGAGGGGGGTCGCCCCCCCGGTGCCCTCGCCGAACTCCCAGCCGTACTTCGTCGGGTGCTCGCGGTCCCACACCTGCTCGGGCAGCATCAGTCCGGAGTTGCCGAACCCGGCCATCGTCTCCAGCAGCGCCTCCGGTTCGAGCATCTCGTCGTCGGTGCCGCCGAAGGCGTCCGGACCGTCGGCGCGGGCGCGCAGTTCGTACTCGCCGCGCTCGCCGGTGAAGATGGGCCAGAGGCGCCCGCGGCCGTCGCCCGTGCCGGCCCACGGCGCGCCGGGATCGCCGACGGCGATCTCGCCGTACGCGTCGCCAACGTACCGGTACCAGGCGGCGCCGTGCGGCGTGTCGACGCGGATCGAGTCGTCGACGACGGAGACGGAGTTGCGGACGACCGCGTCGTCGGCGGGCTTGATCCCCAGCCGGACGAGCTCGAGGAAGCCGCCGTCGACGATCTCCCGCTCGTCGTAGGTGGGGCCGTCGTTGGCGATGGTGCGGGGCCGGCCGGAGTCGGGGTCCCCGTCCGCCGTGATCCGAAGGTAGTACGGCGTCCGGTCGTGGCGGTCGGTGCCGGTCGCGGTCGCGCACCACTCCTCGACGCGCGCCGTCCAATCGTCCGCGAGCGCGAGCCACGCGAGCGCGTCGGCGCGCAGCTCGTCGGGCGACGCCACGGCGTCGCTCCCGGAGTCGTCTCCCTCGCGTCGGTCGGCCTCTGCGAGCGCGAGCGCCGCGCCGCAGACCAGGCCGGCGATCTCGGCCGCGATGCTCGACGGCGAGTAGCCGGCCTCCTCCTCCCAGCGCTCCTGGGCGGTCTCGGGGCCGTTCTCGGCGATGTAGTCGAGCGAGCGGGCGACCTGGTCGTAGGTGTAGCCGGCGTCGTCGAGCGTCACGCCGCGCTCGTACAGCTGCCAGGCCATCACCGAGGGGAACCCGATGTTGTCCATCTGCTCGCCGCCCCACCGGGTCCGGCCGTCGATGTAGGTGTTCTGCGGGAGGAACCCGTCGTCGTCCTGCTGGGTGTTGTACAGGTACGCCAAGGCGTCCGCGCCGCGCTCGAGCTCGTCCATCTCGATCAGCGCGGTGAACACCTGGTAGAGGTCCCGCGACCAGACGAAGTTGTAGCCGTAGCCGCGGTCCTCCGCGGCGTACTCCGTCTCGCCCCACGGGACGGAGGGGCTCGCGATCCCCGCGCCGTCGTGGGCCTTGTCCTCGACGGCGGCTAGCGTCATCAAGGCGAAGCGGTACTGCGCCGCGAGGTCCGGGTCGCCCGCGACCGAGTCGGGGAGGTCGCGGTCAGCGAGCCACGACCGCCACGTCTCGGCGTACGCGTCCGCGGCGTCGTCGAATCCGCGCCCGAGCGCGCCCTCCGCCTCGCCGAGGGCGGCCGCGGTGTCCGAGTCTTCGGCGAACCCGAGCGCGACCGTGTCCGCGACGGTCGCGCCGCTCCCGACGAGGCCGGCCAGCACGACGTTGCCGACCGCCTCGGCCGACTCCTCGACCCGCTCGCCGTCGCCGAACAGCGCGTCCGCCGCGTCGCCGCCGGCCGCGAGCGCGCTGGCCCAGTCGAACCCGTCGCCGCTCGCCAAGGCGAGCGCGGGGTCGAACGGCTCGCCCTCGTCGTCGACCAGCTTGCCCGGGTCGCGGTCGGGGGTGTCCTTCCGCGCGAGCAGGTGGGCCCCCGCCTCGCCGTCGACGCGCTCGGCGTGGTCGTTCGTGCCGACGTTGGCGATCGTCGCGTCCGCGAGCGCGTACACGTCGTACTCGCGGCTCCCCTCGAACCGGACGTCCGCGAGGATCGCGGTCCCGTCGGTGTCGACCGCGTACTCGACGCGGAGCGTCCAGGAGTGCCCGTGGCCGTCGCCGGTCTCGCGGATCGTCTGGACGTACGCGAGCGCGTCGTCGGCCGCCGGCTCCGTCGTCCGCTCTATCGTCTCCGTGGCCGTGACGTGACCCGTCTCGTCGAACGTCCGGATCGCGTACTCGGAGTCGGGGTCGGCGACGAGGAAGTCGAACGTCCGGACGTTCATCACGTCGATCCGGGGGAACCGCGCCTCGGTGAGCGCCCCCTCGGTGAGCGTGAACCACACCGGAACCGGCTCGTCGGCCTCGTAGTCGGCCGGCGTGCCGACGCCGAACTTCCGGCCGGTCGTCCAGTGCGGCGCCGCCTCGGGGCCCGTCTCGCGGTCGTGCGGGACCGGGAGCTCGCCGTGGCTCGCGAGCGTCACCGTCGCGTCGATCCGCAGCGCGTGCGACCACGCGATCGGCGTCGCGCTGTCGAGGTCGCCGTCGTCGAACGCCTGCTCCGCGAACAGCCCCGCCTCGTTGACGAAGGGGCCGTCGGGTTCGCAGAGCGCGTACAGGTCGCGGGCGTCGGCGAACAGCGGTCCGGCTGCCCCGCCGCGCTCCTCGACGACGCCGGCGAGCGTCGCCGCCGCGGTCGCGCCCCACAGCGTCGCGATGGACCACACCTTCGCGGCGCCCTGTTCGGCCGTGCGCCAGTCGTCGCCGGTGAACCTGACGAGCCCCTCCACCGAGGCGGTCTCGCGGCGGAGCGCGTCGATCGACTGCCGGACGTGGGTGTTGACGCGGTCGAGGAAGCGGTCGAACTCGCTGCTCTCGACGGGATCGATCGAGCCGGAGCCGTCGGTCGCGGCGTCGTCGGCCGCGGAGCCGTCGGCGCTCGGGTCGTCTCCCGCTCCGGCCTCGTCGTCGATCAGGGCGGCGTACTCGGCGGCCGCGGTCGCGAGCGCGAAGGTGCTGGCGTCGGCGCGGGCGTCCTGGCTCTCCTCGCTGGCGCGCTGGAGGAACCGCTCCGTGTCGGGGTTCCAGCGCGCGTCGAGCCCCGACAGCGCCGCGTCCGCGGCGTCGGCGGCGTCGGCGCGGAGGTCCTCGTCGACCGGCGCGCGCGCCACCGCGGCGAACGCCCGGAGGTACTCGGCGCCGGTGTGGGTGAACCGGCCGAGCGCGTTCTCCCAGCAGTTCTGACACCGGCGCGGGAGCCCGTCCTCCTCGGTCGTTTCGAAGAGGAACTCGACGGCGTCCGCGATCGTCTCGTCGACGCGGTCGCGCCACTCGGTCGGGAGGTCCGCCTCGCGGCGCAAGGTCGCGAGGAAGGCGACGACCGTCGCGGGCTGGTCGAGCTGGTCGTTCGGGCCCGGCGTCGCGTTCGCGCCCTCGATCCGGGCGTTCGCCCAGCCGGGCGCGACCTTGCCCGAGTCGGCCCACACGCGGTGGGGCCACGAGCCGTCGGCGTCCTGGGTGCGGCAGAAGAAGCTCGCGGCCGCGAGCAGCTCCTCGTCGGCGTCGAGGCCGAGCTCCTCGCTGGCGCCGAGCAGCGCGGTCGACACCGTCGCCTCGTCGCGGAACCAGGTGTAGCCGTAGCCGCCGGAGGTGGAGTAGAAGGGGTCGAACTCGGGGGCGGCGATCCGGCCGCCGGACTCCGCTGTGAGCAGGTCGAGCGCGCGGAGGTCGCTGGCGATCACCGACCGGCGGGGGGCGTCCGCGGGCACGTCCGGACCGCGACCGTCAGCGGCCTCCCGGAGGTCGTCGGCGTCGGGGTAGGCGGTGGCGATGTTCGAGACCGCCTCGATGCGGCGCTGGCGGTCGATCCCGTCGGTGAGCGCGTCCTTCGCGTCGTCGCCGGTATCGCGCGTCGCCCGGCGGTCGACGACGGCGCGGCCGGCGAGCGTGACCCGCTCCGTTCGCCCGTCGCGCTCGAAGGGCGCGCGGACGACGACGTCGGGGGTGAGCCGCGAGTCCTCGCGCCGGTCTATCTCGCCGCGGTGCGGGAACCCGTCGCCGCCCTCGCCGAGCAGTTCCGGGATCGTCCGCAGGCGTTGGCCGTGGGCGTTCGAGAGGCCGGTGGACGCGGTGAGGAAGTCGTGTTCGGTGCGGTGGTACACCTCGACGACGCCGCCGTCCGCGGGACCGGCCCCGTCGTGGACCATGTTGCCGACCCGCCCCTCGACCATGTCGGGCGAGAACGCGTAGGCGGCGACGAGCTCGGCGTCGGCCGGCGGCGAGCCGCGGAGCTCGACGTGGGTGAGGTGCGTGTCGCTCACGATTAGGTCGAACTGGTGGATCGTGTAGCGGCCGGCGTCGTACTCGGTCTCGACGAGCGGCGTGTCGCCGTCGTAGTGCTGGCGGGTCGTCTCAAGGTCGTCGAACCAGCGGACGCCGCGCCCGGCGGTTATCCCCATCCGGAGGCGGTCGGCGCCGCCGACCTCGGAGAGGGAGTACGAACAGTCGTGGACGGTCCCGTCCGGCCCCACGTGGACCAGTCGGCCGTCGTCGCCGGTGAACGCGCCGGCGGTCATCGAGTGCTCCGCCGGGTAGCGCTCCCCGCGCCGACGTTCGTGCTCCGTAAGGGCGGTACGCAGTCGCATACCCGCCCTGCGCCGGCCGGAGTAAAAGCCTTGACGACCGCGGCGGAGACCGCGAGCCGCCGAGCGAGGCGACACCGAAACAAGAGCAACACCGAAGGCCCCGGGTGCCGATGGGCGTCACATGCACCACCCCGGACCCCCGCGCTTCCTCGCGACCGGCGAGCGGACGGAGCTGGCACCGAGAGACCCGGACCCCGACGCCGCGTACGCGTGGCGCGTCGCGGACGCGCCGCCAGACAGCGAGGCGACCGTCGGCGACGACCCCGTGACCGAGTTCACGCCCGACGTACCGGGGCGCTACCTGCTCGGCCTCGACGCGCCGGACGGCGACCACCTGCTCACGGTCCGCGCGTTCCCCGCGAGCTACGAGGGCGTCGACGTCGCCGGCGGGAGCGGCACCGCGATACGCGACCGCGACGCGGGCGACGTCGACGCCCCGGTCGACTACGCCGCCCGCGAGCGACACGAAGGGGTCGGTAAACCCCGCGTACGGGTGGACGCGAGCGTCGCGTCCGGCGACGACGCCGGGAGGAGGGGCGAAGCCGTGTTCACCGCGGTCCCCTCGCCGAACCCCGAGTCATCGCTCGACGCCGACGACTTGGCGGTGACGTTCGTCGTCGACGACCGCGACGTCGCCGACGCCGTCGCGGCGGGACGCGCGAACCCGCGGGACGCGCTCCGCGTGACCGGGGAGGGCCGCGAACTCCGCGTGCCGCTCGACGCGGTGCCCGAGCGGCTCCGGGTTCACGCCGTCGCCGTCGCGCGGGACCCGGGCGAGGACCCGCGCGTGAGCGTCGCCGACGCGGCCGCCGTGAAGCGGGTCGGCAGTAGCCCGTCCGCGCTCGACGACGCCGCCGAGGGCGAGGCCGTGTTGACGCCGGACACGCCCGAGTTCGAGACTGTCCGACTCAACGAGCCGCCGGGGTGGACCCGCGAGGCCTCCGTCTACGAGGTGTTCGTCCGCACCTTCGCGGACGCCGAGGAGGGCGAGGGGTTCGACGCCATCGCCGAGCGGATCCCGCGGATCGCGGAGCTCGGCGTGGACACGCTGTGGCTCACCCCGGTCCTCGGCCACGACGGGAAGCAGCACGGGTACAACATCGTCGACTTCTTCGACACCGCCGACGACCTCGGCGAGCGCGAGGACTTCGAGGCGCTCGTCGAGACCGCCCACGACCACGGGATGCGCGTGCTGTTCGACTTCGTCGCCAACCACACCGCGCGCGACCACGAGTGGTTCCGGGACGCGTATCAGAACCCCGACTCGCCGTTCCGCGACCGCTACGAGTGGCAGGAGTCGGGCGAGCCGGGCACCTACTTCGACTGGGAGCTGATCGCGAACCTGAACCACGCGAACCTCGACGTGCGGCGGTTCCTGCTCGACGTGATCGACGAGTGGGCGCCGCTCGTCGACGGGTTCCGCTGCGACATGGCGTGGGCGGTCCCCGACTCGTTCTGGCGCGAACTCCGCGACCGCGTGAAGGACATCGACCGGGAGTTCCTCCTGATGGACGAGACGATCCCGTACATTCCCGGCTTCCACGAGGGGATGTTCGACGTCCACTTCGACGCGACGCTGTACTTCCAGCTCCGGCAGGTCGGCCGCGGGGCCGAGCCCGCCAGCACCGTCCTCGACGCGGTCGACCAGCGCGCCGAGATCGGGTTCCCGGACCACGCCGAGTTCCTCCAGTACATCGAGAACCACGACGAGACGCGCTACCGCGTCGAGTGCGGCGACGCCGCCGCGGCCGCCGCGGGCGCGGCGATCATGACGCTGCCGGGCGTCCCGATGGTGTACGCCGGCCAGGAGATCGGTCAGCGCGGGCGCCGGGACGCGATCGCGTGGGACCACGCGCGCGAGGAGGTCCGCGACCGCTACGAGCGCCTGCTCGAAACGCGGCGGGAGCACCCGGCACTCGGACCCGAGGGCGACCTCTCCCGCGTCGGCTACCACGTCGCGAGCGGCGATCTCTCCGAGCGGCCGATCGTCGCCAGCGGCGACGTCCACCCGGACGACGTGGTCGCGTTCCGTCGGCAAGACGGCGAGGAGGACCTCGTCGTCGTCCTCAACTTCGCGCCCGCAGACGCGAGCGTCGCGGTCGAGGTCGACCACGGCGAGCGCGACGTAGTGACCGGCGAGCGGTGTATCGTCGAGGACGGCGAGGGGACCGAGCGGCTCCGCGTCGACGAGGTGGCGGTGGTGCGGGTCGTAGGGGAGTAGGCGGCCCTCTCGCTCCGGCGGTCCGTTTCGCGAGTCGCTCTCGGCCGCGACCCGCCCGGACGCAACGCTTGAGTCGGTGGGGGTCGCAGGGTGGCGTATGCGATTCGACCGCTCCGACGCCGTCTTCTGTCACGTCACCTCGCTGCCGGGGGCGTACGGGATCGGCGACCTCGGCGAGGGCGCGCGCGAGTTCCTCTCGTTCCTCGGCGACGCCGGCGTCGACCACTGGCAGATCTGTCCGATCGGGCCGACCATCTCCGCGGCCGGTGAGTCGCCGTACCAGTCGCCGTCGGCGTTCGCCGGCAACCCCCTGTTCGTCGACCCCGAGGGGCTCGTCGACGACGGCTGGCTCGACGAGGGGGACCTCGAACCCGTGCCCGAGTTCCCGACCGGCCGCGTCGACTACGACGCGGTCCGCGAGTACAAGCTCCCGCTGTTACGGACCGCGTTCGACCGGTTCGAGGAGCGGGCGAGCGACGACGACCGCGCGGCGCTCGACGAGTTCCGCGAGCGCGAGCCGTGGCTCGCCGACTACGCGCTGTTCCGGGCGCTCTCCGACGCGCGGCCGGAGGACGTCTGGACCGAGTGGCCGGCGCCGCTGCGGACGCGCGACCCCAAGGCGCTGGCCGACGCGCGCGAGGAACACGCTCGCGAGGTCCGGTTCCGCGAGTTCGTCCAGTGGACGTTCGACCGCCAGTGGCGCGACCTGCGCGCGGTCGCGGCCGATGAAGGGGTGTCGATCGTCGGCGACGTGCCGATCTACGTCGCGCTCGACTCCGCGGACGTGTGGGCGAGCCCGGAGGCGTTCCGGCTCGACGAGGGGAACCGGCCGACCGCGGTCGCCGGCGTCCCGCCGAACGCCGGTGACACTGGACAGCGCTGGGGGAACCCGCTGTACGACTGGGAGCACCTCGCCGAGACCGGGTACGACTGGTGGCTCGACCGCTTCCGCCGGCTGTTCGACCTCGCGGACGTGGCGCGGCTCGACCACTTCCTCGGGTTCGTGACCTACTGGGCGATCCCGGCCGACAGCGACGACCCCGCGGCCGGCGAGTGGCGCGACGGGCCGGGGCGCGACCTCTTCGAGACGGTCGAGCGCGAGCTCGGTCAGGCCCCCTTCATCGCCGAGGACCTCGGCTTCGAGGAGCCGGCGATGGACGAGCTGATGGCCGAGTTCGGCTTCCCCGGCATGCGCGTCCCGCAGTACGCGGACTGGTGCGCGGAGGGGAACGAGTACCAGCCGATGCACTACGGCGAGGGGGTCGTCGGCTACACCTCGACGCACGACACGGACACGTGGGCCGGCTACTTCGAGGACCTCCCGGACGAGCAGCGCGACTGCTTCCGGTACAACGTCGGGTCCGACCCCGACGAGCCGAGCGAGTGGGCGATCATCGACGCGGTGTGGGGCTCGGACGCCATCCTCGCGGTGACGACGCTCCAGGACCTGCTCGGGCTCGGCAGCGACGCGCGGTTCAACGAGCCCGGCACCCTCGACGGCAACTGGGAGTGGCGAGTCGACCGCGACGCGCTCGACGACGAAATCGCGGACCGGCTGTGGGAACTGGGCGGAAAACACGTGCGCTGAGCCGTGACGGGAGCCCTCCCCGACGCGCCGGTCGTCAACGTCCTGGTGATCGTCGCCGCGACCGGGTTCATCTGGCTCGGGAGCGGCTGGTTAGAGGAGGCCGCCGAGGCGCTCTCCGGGTACTACGGGCTCCCGGCCGTGGTCCAGGGCTCGGTCGTCGTCGCGGTCGGGTCGAGCTTCCCGGAGCTCGTGAGCGTGCTGGTCACCGCCCTCACCGGCGTCTTCGACATGGGCGTGGGCGCGTTGGTCGGGTCGGCCATCTTCAACGTCCTCGTTATCCCGGCCGCGTCGGGACTGAGCGGCGACAGCGATCTGGAGGCCAACCGGGCGATCGTGTACAAGGAGGCGCAGTTCTACATGCTCGCGGTGTCGGCGCTGGTCGTGACGTTCGCGCTCGCGGTCATCTACTTCCCCGTGTCGACGGATCCGATCGTCGGGACGATGCCGCGCTCGCTCGCGGTCATCCCGCTCGGGCTGTACGGACTGTACCTCTTCATCCAGTATCAGGACGTCGACGACGCGGGGATCGAGCGCGTTCGCGACGGGGTCGACGTCCCCCGCGAGTGGGGCAAGCTGGCGGCCGGGCTCGGGCTCATCGTCGTCACGGTCGAGCGGCTCGTCGCGTCGGTCGAATCGCTCGGCGCCACGTTCGGGATCCCAGAGTTCCTCGCCGGCGTCACGGTCGTCGCCGCGGCGACGAGCCTGCCGGACGCGCTGGTGAGCGTCCGGACCGCGCGCGAGAACCGTGGGACGACGAGCCTCGGGAACGTCCTCGGGTCGAACACCTTCGACCTGCTCGTCGCGATCCCGCTCGGCGTCCTTATCGTCGGCGAGGTCGCCGTCAACTTCTCGACGGCGGTACCGATGCTCGGCGTGTTGACCGTCGCGACCGTCCTGCTGTTCGTGACGCTCCGGACGAGCCTCGCGCTCGACGAGCACGAGTCGTACGCGCTGCTCGCGGCCTACGGGCTGTTCGTCGCGTGGGTCGTCGCCGAGAGCGTCGGAGCGACGAGCGTGCTCAGGGGCGTGTGAGGCCCGTCGCGGTCGTCGGTCGGTCTCGGGCACCGGTCGCCGGACGGCCGCGACACCGCCTGTCGGCTGTACGACGAGGGGTCAGTAGGAGTTCCGGCCGATGATGAGGTACAGCAACAGACCGAGAATCGGCGCGAAGAACACCACGAGCGCCCAGAGGACGGGCGGGTGGTCGCTGCGTGACTCCGCGTCCGAGTAGGTCCACACGATCATCGCGAGGTGGACGACGAGGAACACGAGGCTGATCAGGAGAGCGATCCCGGCGGCCGCGCCTTGGAGGAGCAACGGGGACATGCCGCCCGATATCAGCACGCCCTCCGACAAGTGTTTTCGGATCCGCACCGGGCGCTCGGCGAAACCGCTTTTCGCGTCGAGTGCGAACGTGTCGCATGGTTAACGCGGTGCGCGCGGTCGGCGCCGCGGGCGAGTGTCTCGGCGGCGTTCTGCTCGCTGTGTCGGCGGCCGCCGACGCCGAGGTGCGGACCGTTCCGCTTGCGGTCGGCTTCGCGGCCGGCTTCCTCTACCGCCACGCGCGAGCGGTCGCAGGCTGTCGGCGGTTCCGGAGCGGGCCGGGACGGGGGCTCGGGATCGCGCTGGCGTGGACGGCGATCGGCGTCGCTGTCGACCGATCCGTCGACGGTCCGGCGGCGAGACGCGCGTTCGCGGCCGGACTCGGACTGGGGTCGGCCGGCTACTGGCTCGCGTGGCGTGGAGAGCGATCGGAGCGAGCCGGGGGCTGACCTGACCCATGCGGGAGCCCCGGGGGAGACCGAACCGTTTTGATCCCGCGGCGCCCGGTGCCGGTATGACGCTCCCAGTCGACGCGGACCGGCTCCGCGCGGACATCGAGGCGAACGCGGCGTTCGGTCGGGTCGAGACGGACGACCCCGAGGCGCACGCGCGAACGAATCGGACGGGAACCGAGGCCAATCGGCGGGCGAGGGACCGGCTGGTGGAGCGCCTCCGCGACGCCGGCCTCGACGTGACGGTCGACGCCGTCGGGAACGTCCTCGGGACGTGGACGCCGGCGAGCGCCGACCCGGACGCAGAGCCGGTCGTCTCGGGGAGCCACCTCGACAGCGTTCCCGAGGGGGGAATCTTCGACGGTCCGCTCGGCGTCTACGCGGCGCTGGAGGCGGTGCGCGCGATGCGCGACGAGGGCTTCGAGCCCGAGCGCCCGGTCGGCGTCGTCAGTTTCACCGAAGAGGAGGGAGGCACGTTCGGCGACGGACTGCTGGGCTCGTCCGTCGCGACCGGCGAGCTAGCGCTCGACGAGGCGCTCGCGCTGTCGAATGCCGACGGGGAGATGCTGAGCGAGGCGCTCGACCGGATCGGCTACCGCGGCGGGAGCGCGGTTGACGCCGCCACGCCGACCGACGCCGACGGCGACCCTGCGACGCTCGATCCCGCGTCGTGGGCGGCGTTCTACGAGCTCCACGTCGAGCAGGACACGAAACTGGAGGCGGCGGGCGCGGCGGCCGGCGTTGTGACGACGATCACCGGGATCACCCACTGCGAGGCGACCGTCGAGGGCGAGGCGAACCACGCGGGCGCGACCGCGATGGACGAACGGACGGACGCGCTCGCGGCCGCGAGCGAGTTCGTGCTTGACGTCGAGGCCGCCGCGAACGAGGTCGTGACGTCGTCGTCGCCCTCGGCGGTCGGCACGGTCGGGTCGCTGTCGGTCGAGCCGAACGCGACGAACGTGGTTCCCGGACGCGTCGAGGCCGGCGTGGACATTCGCGACGTCGAGGTCGCGTCGATGGAGGCGATCGTCGACGTCGCGCGCGACTCGCTGGCCCGGCTTGAGCGCGAGCGGGGCGTCGAGACCGAGTTCGAGCGCCCGTTCGACGTGGCGCCGACGCCGATGAGTGGCCGCCTCCGCGACGCCGCCCACGCCGCCGCCGACGCGGCCGGGCGCGAGGCGATCGACCTCCACTCCGGCGCCGCCCACGACGCGATGCGGGTCGCGCGCGTCACGGACGCGTCGCTACTTTTCGCTCCCTCGCGGGACGGGATCTCGCACAACCCCCGCGAGTGGACCGACTGGGCGGACTGCGCCGGCGCGACGGAGGTGCTCTCGGGGGCGCTCGCGCGCGTGGCGGACGGCGAGTGAGGGTCGCTCGCGCAGGTGGCATCGAACTCCGTGACGGCACAACCGTTTTGGCGGTCGGCCGCGAGCGACGAGCGTGAGACGTCCGCTCGGACTCGCGTCGCTCGCCGTGGGACTGCTGGCGGGGGTCGCCGGAACGATCGCCGGCACGACCGACGCGCTCGCGAACTGGCCGCCGATCGGCGGGTATCCCGCGGCGACCGTCGTGGGACGGACGCTGCTCGTCGTCGCCGTCGCGGGGCTCGTGTACGGGAGCTACCTGCTCGCGGTCCGGGTGCTGACGCGGGCGGCCAACAAGCGACGCGCGCACAACGTCCGGAACCTGCTGCGGCTGGCGTTCGGCGTCGTCGGGACGGTGGCGACGCTCGCGGTGGCGACGGAGAACTGGCTCGGCCTCCTCTTCTCGCTCGGCGTCATCGGGTTCGCGATCACCTTCGCGCTCCAGCAGCCGCTCCTGTCGCTGATCGCGTGGGTGTACATCGCCGTCAAGCAGCCGTTCGGCGTCGGCGACCGAGTCAAGATCGACGACGCGAAGGGCGACGTGATCGGGGTCGACTTCCTGGTGACGACGCTGTGGGAGATCAACGGCGAACTGGTGACGACGAACCAGCCCTCCGGGCGGGTGGTCACCGTCCCGAACAGCGTCGTCCTCTCGTCGAACGTCGTCAACTTCGGCGGCGGCGGGTCGCCGTACGTCTGGAACGAGGTGTCCGTTCAGGTCGCGTACGAGACCGACCTGCCGTTCGCGCGTTCGGTGATGGTCGAGGAGGCGACCGACCTGATCGGCCGGGACATGGCCGAGGGAATCGCCGCCTACCGCGAGGCGCTCGCGGAGACGCCCGTCGAGCTGGAGGTCCACGACGGCCCGACGGTCAACGTCCGGCAGGAGGAGTCGTGGGTCGAGCTCCGCGTCCGGTACCTCACCCACCCGAGGCGGGGGCAGCGCGTGAAGAACCGGCTGTACGAGCGGATCTTGGAGCGGTTCAACGACAACCCGGACCGCGTGGCGTTCCCGGTGAGTCGGAGCCGATAGGTCGTCAGCGGCGGTGTCCTCGACACGGGGACGAGTGCGGTCACGAGCCGGACTCACCACTCCGGCTCGATCCGGGAGTGAAGTATATATGCGCTCGTCCGTCTCGGTCGCCGGACGGCACTCCGTCTCGGAGGGGGCGGATCCGTGGCCGTTTTCGGCGGTTGTGACCGCAAAACGCCTCTCGTGGGTTTTTCGATGACCAGATCCGCGCCCGATACAATAGATACATTTATATACTCTCGTGACTAACTATACGTTAACAGACTGGCGATTGCGGACCTCGCTGTATTTTCGTCGGGGGATCGTCGGAGCCACACCCATGACAGAGACAGACACCTACAGCGACGGCGGAACGGAACGAGAGCGACTCGCGGACCCGGGCCACGCGCCCGCGAGCGGCGAGCGCACGCGAACGAAGGCGGACGCGGAGAAGTCGGCGGACGTCGAGGAGCGCTCGGAGGACGAGCGCGAGCGGGTCACGACCTGCCCCGAGTGCGACGGCCGACTCGCGACGGACACGGAACACGGCGAGACCGTCTGCAGCGACTGCGGGCTGGTCGTCGAGGAGGACTCGGTCGACCGCGGGCCGGAGTGGCGCGCGTTCGACTCCAAGGAGAAGGACAGCAAGTCGCGCGTCGGGGCCCCGACGACGAACATGATGCACNTCGACCGCGGGCCGGAGTGGCGCGCGTTCGACTCCAAGGAGAAGGACAGCAAGTCGCGCGTCGGGGCCCCGACGACGAACATGATGCACGACAAGGGGCTCTCGACGAACATCGGCTGGCAGGACAAAGACGCCTACGGCAAGTCGCTCTCGGGGCGACAGCGGCGCCGGATGCAGCGGCTGCGCACGTGGAACGAGCGGTTCCGCACCCGCGACTCCAAGGAGCGCAACCTCAAGCAGGCGCTTGGCGAAATCGACCGCATGGCCAGCGCCCTCGGCCTCCCGGACAACGTCCGCGAGACCGCCTCCGTCATCTACCGCCGCGCGCTGAGCGAGAACCTCCTGCCCGGCCGCTCCATCGAGGGCGTCGCGACCGCGGCGCTGTACGCCGCAGCCCGGCAGGTGGGGAACCCCCGAAGCCTCGACGAGTTCACGGCGGTCTCTCGGGTGGAGAAGATGGAGCTCACCCGGACGTACCGCTACGTCGTCCGCGAGCTCGGCCTGCGCGTCCAGCCCGCGGACCCGACGAGCTACGTCCCGCGGTTCGTCTCGCGGCTCGACCTCTCGGAGGAGACCGAGCGGCGCGCCCGCGAACTGCTCGAGGACGCCGCGAACGCGGGGATCACGAGCGGCAAGTCGCCGGTCGGGCTCGCCGCCGCCGCCGTTTACGCCGCGGCACTGCTGTCGAACGAGAAGGTGACCCAGAGCGAAGTGTCCGACGTCGCCGACGTCTCTGAGGTCACCATTCGGAACCGGTACAAGGAGTTGCTCGAGGCGAGCGGAACCGTAAGCGCCTGACGCGCCGCCACGCACCGATTCGACCCGGGCAGTGGACGACCGCGGTCCCCGCCCCGGCGGGCGGCTCTCCGTCGGCACCTACGTTTTTAACGCGGCCGGCTGTACAGGGTGACATGGTTGACGCGTTCGTCAGACTCGTCTGTCCGGAGTGCGACAAGGAGTGGCAGGACAATCCCGCCGATCTTCAGGATCTTCGGTCCAACTTCAGCTGTCCGGCGTGTCACGCGACGCGTCGCCTGACCGAGTTCATGCGAACGGAACGCGACCTCGAGGCCGTCAAGCAGTTCCAGTGACGCGCGGCGGAGCCGGCCGCCGCCGAACCGACCACGGGCCGCCCTCCCGATCGAGAACTCACTGACTGCGCAGTGACGGCTCTCGGTCGCCTCGCGCGTCGCCGCGAACGTCCGAAAACGATCCTGATCGATCTATCGAGAACCCACTTCTCCGCCCCGCTACTCGCGAAATACGCGAATGGTATGGTAACGTGACTCAAGATAATAATATAAACCTCCGGTAGCAAAGGACTGGTACTCATGAAGAAGCAGGAGCTCATCCATCTTCACGGTCTCCTCGCGGAGGTACGAAAACAGTGCGAGTTCTGGGACGACGACGTTGACCTCGAA
Source organism: Halorubrum distributum JCM 13561 (assembly GCF_000337395.1). Taxonomy (NCBI): domain Archaea; kingdom Methanobacteriati; phylum Methanobacteriota; class Halobacteria; order Halobacteriales; family Haloferacaceae; genus Halorubrum; species Halorubrum distributum. The sequence continues at coordinate 9,132 of NZ_AOJF01000018.1, read as the reverse complement.
GCCTACGAGGAACTGGGTGTGAAGCCGACATCGATTCACAAGTCGAAGACCGACCACAAAGCGGCCGTTTTCAAGCTGACAGAGGGAATCACCGAGCCGATGGAGTCGTCCGAATCGGAGCCGCTGGCCCCGACGGCCGACTGAGACGTCTACTGCGCGCTGCTCCTCGCTGACCGCACAATCGACGATTAGCGCTGCGGCCGCAGCTCAGTATCCGGTGTCTTCTCCGGCGTCGCTCCCGACGCCGTCCGACTCGGACATCCCCTCCGGGGCGCCGGATTCCTCCGTGCGGTCGCTCACTTCTGAATCTATCTCGGTGACAGAAAGCACCTTCAGCGGAATGTTGCGGAGGCGCTTCCCGATCTCCTTGCGCGCGACGCGGCTGGCGTGTTCGCCGCGGTCGACGTTGAACACGTCCATCTGAAGCTCCAGGGCGACGAGCGCCTCGTCGGCCGCGACGAACGCCGGATCGAGCCGCTCGCCGCTCGGCGACGTCCGCGTCCCGGTGTCGATCTCGACGTAGTTGAGATCCGGGTTGAGCATCTCGCCCGTCTTCGAGATGGCGATCCGGACCGCCTCGTCGGCGGTTTCCACGTCGTACACCGGGACCGCGGCCTCGACGACGACTCGACAGTCCATCACGCGCGAAGGTACCACGCGAACAAGTATCAAACTTCGGCCGCGACGGGCCGTCGAGGCCCGAGGCGGCCGGCTCTCGGGGATCGCTCCGGTCCCCGTCACTGCCCGATCACTCGCCGCCGGCGCGGAGGTAGTAGAACACGTACGTCTGCGCGTAGCCGGCGAACTCGCCCCCGAACCGCTCGCGGATCGCCCGGGAGGTCTCGGCGTAGCTTCCGCGGTCGCAGTCGGGGTAGTACTCCTCGACGGTGGTGCGGATCCAGGTATCGAGCGGCACCGCTTCGAGGAAGCCCAGCGAGAACAGCAGCACGCAATCCGCGACCTTATCCCCGACGCCGACGAACCGCGTGAGCGACTCGCGGGCCTCCTCGTAGGGGAGGTCGGCCGCCTCCAGCGGGTCGGCCTCGCCGCTCGCGACCATCTCCGCGGTCCGCCGGACGTACGGCGCGCGGTAGCCCAGAGAGAGGTCGCGGAGTTCGTCCTCGGTGCGCGCGGCCAACTGCCCGGGCGTCGGGAAGGCCTGATACGTCTCGTCGCCGAGCGCGACGGCGTCGCCGTACGTCTCCCGAAGCCGTCGCTGCATCCCGTGGATGCGGGCGACCCGCATCTGCGCCGAGCAGATGAACGAGATCAGACAGGGGAAGACGGGATCGCGGGTCAGCCGCATCCCCTCGTAGGCGTCGTACGCGCGCTCCAAGAGCGGGAGGTCCGGCGTGGCGTCCAGGATGGCGTCGAGATCGTCGTCGAGCCGGAGCAGGTGCGTCAACAGCGGCTCGGCGTCCGTCGACGCCTCCCAGCGGAGCGTCCCGTCGTGGACGCCGCCCTCCTGTCGGACCCGGACCGCGACGCGCTCCTCGGTCACGCCGGGGATCGGGTCGACGACCGTCTCGTACCACGCGTCGCCGCCGTGCGCGTGGAGCTCGTCGTACGTCTCGCCGTCCGCGCGGTTCCAGAGGTAGCTCTGTCCGCTCTCGAGGGTCGCCTGTAGGTCGAACGGTCCAGCCAGGTCGCCGACGTCGATCGCCCCGCGTTCCATCGTCTTCGGTCAGGGCGCGCGCGGACATGCGGGTTTCGGTCCCCGGACCGCCGCCGAGGACGGGTTTTTGTCCGCGCGACTCCTACCTGAGGTATGCCGACGTACAGGCGGACGACTCGGGTGCCGGCCCCGATCGAAGACGTGTGGGCGTTTCACTCCACGGTCGACGGACTGCGAGAACTCACGCCGGACTGGATGCGGCTCCGCATCGACGGCGTCACGGGGCCCGACGGCTCGCCCGACCCCGAGGTCCTCGTCGCCGGTTCGGAGATAGAGATGTCGATGCGCCCGTTCGGGGCGGGGCCGCGACAGCGGTGGACCTCGCGGATCGTCGAGCGCGAGCCCGACGGGACGACGCAGCCCGAGCGCTCCGCTCGCTTCGTCGACGAGATGGAAGGCGGCCCGTTCCGGCGGTGGGAACACACCCACGCGTTCTACGCCGACGGCGACGAGACCCTCCTCGTCGACACGGTCGCCTATCGGCTGCCGCTCGGTCCGCTCGGCGACGCGGTCGGACCGATGGCGAAGGTCGGGTTCGAGGGGATGTTCCGCGACCGGCATCGCCGGACGGTCGAGCGGTTCACCGAAAACTGACGGCGCGGCGGCGACGTGCGCGGTGCCGGACAGCTACGAGGAGGGGTGCGGTGCCGGACCGCTACGGCGACGCGAGCCGCGTCGCGTCCGCGCCGAACGTGAGTTCGAAGACGGCGCCGTCGTCGTTTCGGGCCTCGATGTCCCACTCGTGCGCGTCGACGATCCGGTCGACGATCGCCAGTCCGATACCGGAGCTGTCGGCCGACGAGACGCCCGATTCGAACACCGTATCGGCGAGTTCGACCGGGATCCCGGGTCCGTCGTCCGCGACGTACATCCCGCCGACGCCGCCGTCAGCGGTGATCGGGCCGACCTCTATCGACACCTCCGGGCCGCCGTGGTCGATCGCGTTCCGGAAGAGGTTCTCCAGCGCCTGCCGGAGCCGACCCGGGTCGGCCTCGACGCGACCGACCTCGCCGGCGATTGTGAGCGTCGCGTCGGGCGCGCGCACGGACCCCCACGCCTCCTCCGCGACGGCCGCGATCGGGACCGGTTCAGTCTCGCCGATCGTCTCGCCTCGCCGCGCGAGCATGAGCAGGTCGTCGATCAGGGTCTCCATGCGGTCGACCGCGCCGCTCATGGCGTCGTACCGCGAGGGAGCGAGTTCATCTTCGGAGAGCGACAGGTAGCCCGAGATCACGTTCAGGGGGTTCCGCAGGTCGTGTGAGACGACCGCGCTGAACTGTTCCAGCTGTTCCGCCTGTCGGCGGAGCGCCTTCCTGCGGTCGTTGCGCGCGATCGTGTGCGCGATCAGGTCGCCGAGGGTGCGGTATAGGTCGACCTCGTCGTCCGTCCAGGCGCGGGGGTCGGTGGACTCGAACGCGACGATCCCGCTCAGTTCCCAGTCGACGACGAGCGGGACGTGAACCGTCGCCGGCGATTCCGCGACCCGGACCGCGTCGCCGTCCCCGTCCGCATTCCCGGCAGGGACGGATCCTCGCGCGACGTTGCCGAACGTCGACAGCTTTTCCGGGTCCGGGAACGCCTCGAACGGCCTCGGTTTCGGCTCGGACCCGTCGGGACACCAGCCGTACGCGGGGACGAACTGCCCGTCCTCCTCCCGGTAGCAGACGATCCGATCGAGCTCGGCGTGTTCGCCGACGTTCTCCATCGTCCACTCTATCTTCGTCCCGACCTCGTCGGTGCGGGTGCTCATCAGCGTCGTTCCGGCGTCGAGCAACACCTCGGAGAGGCGGGCGACGTCGTCGTTGCCGAGTCGAACGCGGTCGGGGTCCAGTCGGCTCGCGAGCCGTTCGGCGAGCGGGTGGGACGCGTCGATCTCGTCCGGGTCGGACTCCCAGTCGTCCGCGTCGACGGCGTCGTCCACACCGGCCGCTAACAGGGATCGGACGGTCGCCGTCGTCGCGTCCTCGACGAGCGCGATCACCGGCACGTTCGACGGGAGCGCCGCGAGCCGCTCCGTCACCCGATCCTCGGTCGCGGCCGCGGCGGTGATGACGACGCCGCACGTCTCGTTCAGCGGATCCTCACCGTCGCGGTCGTCGTCCAGGTCCGTCGGGACGAACGTGCGGAGTTCCGGTCCCCTCGGGCCGCCCCAGACGGCGTCGACCGCGCGGGACACGCGTTCGCTCGCGCTCGGGTCCTCGCCCACGAACGCGACGACCGTTCGCCGGTCCATACACGATTCACTCGTTCGGGTGGCTTCAACGTTCACCCCCAAATATCGGCGCTGAAAACGCTACGTCCGAGCCGCCGTCGCGGTGACGTAGATCCCGACGAGGACGACGCACCCGCCCGCGATCGTTACCGCCGTCGGCGTCTCCGACAGCAAGGCGAACGCGAGCAGCGTCGCACCGACCGGTTCGCCGAGCAGCGAAACGGAGACAACGCTCGACTCGAGATGCGCGAGCGCCCAGTTGAGGACGGTGTGACCGAGCAGTCCAGGCCCGACCGCGAGCCCGGCGAACAGGAGCCACTCCCGAGCGGGATATCCCGTGAGGGGGTGTCCCGCGGCGAGGACGAACGCGAGCAGAACGACCACGCAGACGCCGTACACGACAGTGACGTACGGGATCAGCGAAATCCGCTGCCGAAGCGAGCGACCGGCCAGCACGTAGCCCGCGGCCGCGACGGCGCCCGCGAGCGCCAGGGCGTTGCCGTACAGCGGCCGGGGACCGACCGCCACGCCGCCGAGGAAGTCGCCGAGCGACATCGACGCCATCCCGCCGACGGCGACCGCGATGCCCGCCGCCATCCGACGCGTGACGCGTTCACGCAACAGCAGCCACGCGCCGATCGAGACGAACACCGGCTGCGCCTGAACGAGCGTTACGCTCGCGGCGACGCTCGTCCACCGGAGGCTCTCGAACCAGGCCGCGAAGTGGACCGCGAGCGCGATCCCGGACAGCACCGCGAACGCGAGGTCGCGAGACCGGATCCGCGCGAACTCCCCGCGATACCGCCACGCCGCTACCGCGGTCAGCGGCAGGGTCGTGAACAGCACTCGGTAGAACGCGGCGACCGAGCTCGGCGCGTCGCTCACGCGGACGAGGATCGCGCCCGCGCTCACCGCGACGACCGCGGCCGCCAGCCCCGCCTTCGGCGACACCGCCGGCTTCGAGCTCATCGGATCTCGTGGTCGTTCGAGCGGGGGGCGCTTACGGGTTTCGAGAGCCGACCCGTCGGACGGCGAGGTACCTCGCTCGCTCTCCCCCGACAGACGACGCCGACGGAGATTTTACACCCCGGCGCGAACCACCGCTCATGTGTGCGGACACGTTCGGCGTCGGCATCCGCGTCGCCGAAACGGAGCTCCGAGTCGTCGTCGGCGTCCCTTCCGATATCGACGCCGGGTGGACCGACCCCGAGGCGTTCCAGTCTCTCGTCGCGGAGGCCGTGTGGGAGCGACTCGACCGCCGCCCGACCCTTGAGGCCGTCGCTGCGCGGTACGAAACCGGTGAGACCGCTGCCCTCGGGAGCGTGACGCTCGAACCTGACGGCACCGTGGTCGAGACCGACCTCAACCACGTCGCGGCGTCCGACGGTCGGGACGCTACGGACGACTGACGAACCGCGTCAGAGCAGGGCCCGTTTCATTCCTCAGAGACGTACGCTTCGAGCGCGGAACCGACCGCCAACGTCCGCTCCGGCCGGTACGCGGTGAGGTCGTATCGGGTCGGTCCCACAGTGTCTCCCCACGTCTCCAGCGCGCCGAGCGTGACCAGTCCCGACAGCGTCGCACCCAGCGTCCGCGGCGTCGTCTCCGGGTCGGTCAGTGCGGCGTGGACCTGTTTCGACTGCGGGTAGTTGCGGTCGCACGTCTCGATGCCGCGCTCGGCCTCGACCCAGTGACGACGGACGTATCCGAAGGTCGTGGGGTCGTCGCGAGAGAGCCGTTCGACCGCCGCCGTCGCGTCCGCGTCGGCACCGACGACGGCGTCGACGCGACCGCCGACGCGCGACAGCAACTCTGCGGACCCCTCGAAGGAACATCCGATCGCGACCCGGTTCGCTCGGTCCCCGAACCGTCCGAGGAGCCGGTCCGCGAACGCGACGGCGGCGTCGACGCCATCCCGAGCGGCGACCGGTGCGACGTCGTCGATTACCACGTCGACCGTTCCCGATGGGACCCCGTCGAGGTGATCGTCGACGGCGTCGAGAACCCGTTCGCTCCCGGCGTCGCGGCCGAGCACGGTGTACGCGAGCCCGTTGTTCGGTACCACCTGCGTCGACGCGGTGGCCCCGCTCCGAGCGATACCGTTCACGTCAACGACCGCCTCCCGCGTCGGCGGCCCCGCCGGCCTTCGCTCCCATCCGCTCCGCCACGCCTCGACATCGGTTCCGAACAACACGGACACGACACGGTCCGAGGCGACTCCGTCGCGAACCGACGGCTGGCCGCCACAGAACAGTCGTCCCGCGTCGTTCGATCTATCCACGATACGTTGGGTTCATCGACAAAAGTGATAAACTTACGGATGGAACTATTAGTACTGATACGCTATCCGGCGAGACGATCAGTCGAGCGCGGTGAATCGTCCGTCCGTGGGCGCCTTCCGAGACATCGAACCAGTAGCTTCGATTACAACCGGTTGCGGAACACGCAACCGAGACCGCCGGCCGACAGTCGGTGAAAACGAGTGAATCGTGAGCGCTGTGGGTCGCTGGATATGAAAAAAGCCCACGGACGTTACGTCCGTGGGCTTGGTGGGATTGTTCCCGTATGAATGGGTAGGCGGCGACTNTGTGGGTCGCTGGATATGAAAAAAGCCCACGGACGTTACGTCCGTGGGCTTGGTGGGATTGTTCCCGTATGAATGGGTAGGCGGCGACTCGTGGTTCCCAGAGGATCGCTCACTCCAGTACTTCACGATACGCTGGTAGGCTTAACTTCCGTGTTCGGAATGGGTACGGGTGTTTCCCTACCGCTCTGGCCGCCTTCATGCCGACTCTCGGAGTCGAACCGAGACTCTCTCTCTCTGTGACCGGAGAGAGACGCCTGTGTCGGTGTGGTTCGATACCAACCGTGTAAATCGTGCGATCCAGATACCGCCTGAACTCATGCGAGTCGTGGCGCGTCAGCGCCAATGAATGTGGCTCGGTCTGTTAGTGCTCGTGGGCTTAACACCTCGTTGCCTCGGTGCGTACACCCCGAGTCTATCGAACTCGTCTTCTACGAGTGACCTCTGTGGTACCTCTTTTCCATGTGGGTTTCGAGCTTAGATGCGTTCAGCTCTTACCCCGTGTCGCGTGGCTACTCGGCATCTGCCCTCTCGGACAACCGATACACCAGTGGCGACCAAACGTAGTTCCTCTCGTACTATACGTTCGTTCACGTCAGGTACCTCACACCCCCAATAGATAGCAGCCGACCTGTCTCACGACGGTCTAAACCCAGCTCACGACCTCCTTTAATAGGCGAACAACCTCACCCTTGCCCGCTTCTGCACGGGCAGGATGGAGGGAACCGACATCGAGGTAGCAAGCCACTCGGTCGATATGTGCTCTTGCGAGTGACGACTCTGTTATCCCTAAGGTAGCTTTTCTGTCATCTACGGGTCCCATTCCGGAACCTCGTAGGTTCGCTAGACCACGCTTTCGCGTCAGCGTTCCTCGTTGGGAAGAACACTGTCAGACCATCTTGTGCTCTTGCGCTCTTCGCCGGATTCCCGACCCGGCTGAGATGATCTTCGGGCGCGCTCGATATCTTTTCGAGCGCGTACCGCCCCAGTCAAACTGCCCGGCTACCGGTGTACTCCTCCCGGAGTGAGAGTCGCAGTCACCGACGGGTAGTATTTCAATGCTGTCTGGGTGGCGCGCTGGCGCGCGTACCTCTGTAACGACTCCTACCTATGCTGCACATCGGCGACCACGTCTCAGCGACAGCCTGCAGTAAAGCTCTATAGGGTCTTCGCTTCCCCTTGGGGGTCTCCAGACTCCGCACTGGAACGTACAGTTCACCGGGTCCAACGTTGGGACAGTGGCGCTCTCGTTTATCCATTCATGCAAGCCGCTACTGAAGCGGCAAGGTACTACGCTACCTTAAGAGGGTCATAGTTACCCCCGCCGTTGACGGGTCCTTCGTCCTCTTGTACGAGGTGTTCAGATACCCGCACTGGGCAGGATTCAGTGACCGTACGAGTCCTTGCGGATTTGCGGTCACCTGTGTTGTTACTAGACAGTCGGAGCGCCCGAGTCACTGCGACCTGCTCCGTCGAGAGCAGGCATCCCTTCTTCCGAAGGTACGGGACTAACTTGCCGAATTCCCTAACGTCGGTTCTCCCGACAGGCCTTGCCTTGCGCTGGCAGAGCACCTGTGTCGGATCTCGGTACGGACATCGTGCTTGCCTTTTCACGGGCCCTATGTACGGCTGACTTTCGCTATTTCGCGCTTCGCTCGCTTCGTGCCGTGACGGCGTCCACGAGTTTCCACGATTCGACCGGGCGAGTGCCCGGCTCAGCGTTCCACACGGCGTCGGCGTTTACTGCACGATGGCGCTGGAATATTAACCAGCTTCCCGTCGGTGTAGTCAAGTTGTGGTACACCTTAGGACCGGCTAACCCTCGGCTGAACGGCAGTGCCGAGGAACCCTTGCTCTTCAGGCCGTCGAGGTTCTCACCCGACTATCGCTGCTACTGTGACCAGGATTGTCGTTACTGGACGGTCCACACGAGCTCTCGCCCGGGCTTCCATCCGACCAGTACGCCAACCTACGCGGTTGCCCCTGTCAAGGGCACGGCCAGGTCTCGGTGGTAGATTTGAGCCCCGATCATTTTGGGCGCCTCAAACCTCGGCCGGTAAGCTGTTACGCTTTTCTTAGAGGGTAGCTGCTTCTAAGCTCACCTCCCGGCTGTTTAGGGCTTGAGACCACCTTCGAATCGCACTTAATCTACACTTTGGGACCTTAACCCGGCTCTGGGTTGTTCCCCTCACGGTACACAGGCTTACCCCGCGCACCGGACTCCCTTCGTCTACAGCGCCTGCGGGTTTGGAGTTCGACAGGATGGCCGACTCCTCTCGGAGGCGGGTCATCCAATCGGTAGCTCTACCCCGCGGGCTACCTCGGAAGAGGTCATGCTTCGACATGTTTCGGTTGGAACCAGCTGTTGCCAGGCTCGATGGGCCTTTCACCCCTACACACGAGTCACGAGAGGATATTGTAGAATACCAACTCTAACAGGCCTCCACGTGGCTTTCGCCACGCTTCACCTTGCTCGCGCGTAGATCGCCTGGTTTCGGGTCGCACCTGATTGACTCCCCGCGCTTGAACACGGTGGCCCTCACACGAATGTGCTGCGGCCGTATCGGTTTCCCTGCGCCTTCCCCGGTTCACGGGTTAGACTCGCCAATCAAGTGCACTCCCTGGGTCGTTTTTCAAAACGCACGACACGACGCCGGCTCG
>NZ_AOJF01000017.1:0-1833 GCF_000337395.1 Halorubrum distributum JCM 13561 | reverse complement strand
CGAGATCGTGGTTGGAGGTGTGAGAGGAGAGGAGGTCGGAGGTAGGTGTGGATGGATATTTCGGCGGGACCTCTCGGATTTCTGAGACGCTTCCCGCGCGCGTGTTCCGTGGATAAAGAGTCGGACGGGGGGGGAGGGGGTGAACCGCCATTTCGGCGACTGGCACTCGCTAGAAAATCTGCGTCTGTTGGGGTCGAATGTGTTGCTTCACATGGGCCGTAATTGACTACTGACCACCTTCCTCATCCAACTTCGACCGGAGCTCCTCTACCTCTCGCTCCAACCGTTCGACCCGACCGAATCGGTTCACGAACTCCTCCACGAGGTCTTCCTGGCCAGCCTCTCGGAGGACGTCCAAGTCCTCCTCGATCTGGTTCATACGCTGTCGTGCCCGATAGCGGGCGCTTCGCTTGTAGCCATCAGGGTCATTGACGGGCTTTTCACCGTTGAAGAACGCACGCTCGCCGTCGGAGAGGATACCAGTACTCACGCGTGTTTGTGTCCGTTGCGGTGTCACCATATAGTGATACAACATCCCAACAGACAAAAGACTTGTCACAGTATTTTGTGATGGAATCACTAAATGACGGGACAAAGTTTTATAGTTTGGGACATATAGTGTGAGTATGAGAGCGCAAGCTATCGGGACGGAAACGACAGAGCCAGGAGAGAACAGAAGTCGGCATCGGCCCTACGACTGCTTCGAGATGCGGACGGGAGGTCAAGATGTCTAGTGAAGACGGCGGNTTTAAGGATTTCAGAAGCGCTCAGAGGCCGTGAAGTAGCTGGGGCTGGGATAACAGCGCTCGTGCTGTTACTCACAGACCCGGTAGCTTTCGGTAGGTGGCTGTGGGATGAGTATATCCTGGGATTCTTTCAGAGCGCGCTTGTAGAGTGGATACTCTCAGGGTGGAGTTGGTTCCTCAACACTGCTGTTGGCGGTGCTTACGATGTCGTTGAGTTACTACTTGTAGATGGGATAGCGATCCCACTCTCTACCGCGGCTCAACAAGTCGGAGGAGGCCTGCTTCAAGCCTTTCTGGCCATTCAAGCGTTCAGTGAGTCCCAGCTGATGGCACTTGGCGTCGGTGCTCCGTTCGCCCTAGGCGTCAGCTGGCTGGGGACGGCGATCATCGTCGCCGGGATCTCCCAGTTCATCTGGGGCTTCATCGAGACCTACCTTCCCATCGAATCGCTCTCTGGCGCTTGGAGTGTTATCAAGAACGGGCTGACGGGTGGCGATGACGAGGGAACAACCGCAACTCAAGAAACCCGCTTTCAGAGTGGCTATACTATCTGGTTTTGCTATACTGTTCCTTCCCGTGAGCTTTGTTCTTCGCCAGCACACAGCGATACCACATCCGTATGAAGTTCTTGGGAGCGCGATACAGCCGAACTATCTGAGAACAGGGCTTGAGAACCACGTTCTGGGGTTCGCCACGCTCACGTCTATTCTAGTAGTCGTTTTGGTGTTTTGTATCGTACTCTACTACCACCCACCCACTGAGAAGAGTCACTACGACGAGTGGGAGCAAGAGAACCTCGAACCCTCCGAAGGGGGTGAGTAGCTACCTCTGGTAACCAACACGCTCAGATGTGTTGGTTAGTAGAAAGCTGAACAGTATATTTTTCGGGCGTCTGCGGTAGTATACGGAGTGATGTCGCTATCCGACCGACTAGATACAGTAGATGGAGTCTCCCAGCTGGGCACACCGGACGACGTCGACGCTCCTGGTGCTGAAGTAGCGCCATTCGAACTTTCGAAGACTTGGCCGCTGACTCGGCAGATGGGAGCCACTCTTACTGAGCCGGAGGACGACACCGATGACGCGG
>NZ_AOJF01000016.1:0-2244 GCF_000337395.1 Halorubrum distributum JCM 13561 | reverse complement strand
GGGAGCCACTCTTACTGAGCCGGAGGACGACACCGATGACGCGGACCCCGGAGTGGTGTTCCGGCTTAGGGAGAACCCGAAGGTGAGCGCCTGGCTTGCGCGTTTTCAGCGGGGCGACGAATCCGCGTACATTTTGACGTGTTGGGATGGTGAGAAGGAGTTCTACTTCGAGGTTCCGAGAGAGGTGGCGGTGAGCGCGCTCGAGCAGGCCGTAGAGAGTCACTTGTGGGCTATATCACGGTTGGATTCGAACCTTCTTGGAGCCCTCAAGAAAGAACTGTAGACGATGTAGATCTACTCGGGGCGAGAAGACTCATCTTGTTTGTCGTCAGAATCAACCGCGTCAACCATCGTTTTCGCGGCACCGAAAGCTTCCAACTCCCCGGCGATAAACATGGCCCACTCTCTATCAGAGAGCTCTTCGTAGTAGTCCTCATCAACGACTTTCTCCCCGTTCCGGATACTCAATGGTGGATGCCAGTCGGCGTGNCTCACGCAACGACTCAAGTTTGTCTGTCATGTGCCTATTTCGGACGGAGCGGGTCAGAGTTGATATACCCCGCTGCTGCGCGCCCTAGCAGTAGTCGACATTTTACGGGCTATGTTGCGAACGTGATTCTTTGATTAGATGATAGTGTTGTCGCCACGTCTTGCGCTCTCGACGTCGGCGCCCCGGACCGCATGAAGCGTCTCCTGGCCGTTGAGTCGGAAAGTGGCCGGTTGGCCGAGGTGGTAGGGGAGTTCGTGGTTGAGCGCCACCCAGTAGTTGAAGAACAGCTGCGCGGCGCCGAGATACATCGTGCGAACCCCACGGTTGTCGGAGGCACAGCGCCCCTGAAAGTCGTGCTTCAACTGTCGAATCGCCGTCTCAACCTGCCACCGATTGCGATACTGGTAGGCGAGCCCCCGGAGGTCGCGCGCGTCGACGTCGTGGTCTGTAATCCAAGCCGTGTGTGACTCCTCACGGTTATCTGACCCAACTTCGCCGGGGTGAATCGGGTAGGCAAAGCCGTTCACGCGCTTATTTGGCGATGTCAGTCCCGCGAATTCGATGTTAGAGCTTTTTGCGGGCTCTCCACCTCGCGCCTCTTCAAGGAGGCGACCGGGGTCCCCCGTGTCTTTTGCTTGGATCAGGAAGTTCGCGCCAATCTCACGGCAGGNGACGATGTCTTCGCGATACATTTCTGAGTCGAAGTAGATCCGCCCGATATCGAAGTCAGCGTGGGTATGTACCCGCCGAAGGAGCCGTCTAAGTGCTTGCGCGATCTCTGTTCGTTTCTTCATCGGCGTCGCCCCCAGCACATAGTTTCGATCGGGGCCGGTAGCAGAGAGGACCGCGTAGGGCCAGAAGTCGGTCGTGTTCGCCTCTTTTCGACCTCCACTTGTCCATTCGTGCTCGGCGCCGTACCAGCGGACCTTCGTTACGTCGTACGCCAGGTGAACAGGTCCGGGAGGGAGTAGCTCTTCCCGTTCTAGCAGCGCACAGCTGGCCTTGAGGAACTTCTCTTCAAGCTCCTCGACCTCTTGCTTTCGAGCGTACTTTCGAACCGTCGATGCGGTAGGCACGTCGACGTCGTCGTCAGACTGCCAGCGTAGGATATCGGCACCACTCTCCAAGTGCCAGTCTTCAAGCGCAATGTGAGCTAGAAGCCGGATGAACGACTCGATAGGGTGTTTAAAATTCGGAGCCGTCCGGTCGCGATCGGAGCGTAGATGGGGCGTTGTTAGTGCCAAATACTCACCGACGATCCGGGTGGCTTGTCGCATTTTCTCGTCCATCCCCACCGACCACTCTTCGTCGACGATCTCGTAGTAAGAGCGGGGTTTCGACGGAGCTTCAGAGAGAGCGTCTGGAGAGTTTCCTCGAGGAAGGAACTGATGGAGAGCAGCGTTGTTTGCCCAACGCGCAGCTTGCTCCAAAGTGTTCTCGTCGAGCTTGCCGATCTGCCGTGACAAGGNCGAGTAGTGCGGTGGATCCTTCGAACTCAACCCAACCGCTGCCGCAACCCGCGGCTGGCTATCGAGCCGCTCCTCGAGCTCGCGGTAGCCATCATCGAAAAGTTCGCGGAGCAGGCCGGCACAGTACCAAGACTGACTATCGTCGTCCAGGCCGTCCCAGTTGCTGATGAGGTTGCCTTCTGGGCCGATGACACTCTTGAAATGCGTGAGCGCATCAAGCGCGTATTCTGCTTCGGGCGAAGGTTCCCACTCGTTCAGCTTGTCTTCTTGCTTAGGAGACAGGGA
>NZ_AOJF01000015.1:0-2378 GCF_000337395.1 Halorubrum distributum JCM 13561 | reverse complement strand
CCTTCAGAGCGCCGGCGCTGTATCCAGCGGGCGGAAGTCATCAACAGCGTGACAATCCAAAACAGCACGAGAACCCCGAGAGCGCCCGTCGCGAGGCTATCTAAAGTCGTGAGCCCAAATACGCTGATAGCGAGGACACTACCAGGCAGGGCAGTATAGATGAATCCAGCCAAAAGGGCGACGGTTGAGGTGGTACCTGATAACCTCTCTGCCCGGCGGTATTCGGACGTGTGCCGTACGCCTTCTACCAGAAGACGGCGGATGGCTTCATCCGGCTCCTCGTTCTCCTCGGCGCGTTCCAGGACCCACTCTCGCAGCTGCTCGCCCCCGCCGAGCACGTCGAAAGCGTCCCGGTCCTGAGCTTCGACACCCTCCCGCAGGAGCCTCCGGACGGCGTCGGCCTCAGGCTCGCCCTCCTGGCGGGCAGCCTCGACCGCCTCACGGAGATCGTCCGGTGCGCCGACCTCGTCGAAGACGTCGCGCTCGCGAGCCTCGACGGCTTCGGGGAGGAACCGCCGGACGACCTCTTCCTGGCTCTCGTCTTCGTCGCGCGCGTCCTCCAGCTGCGCACCAACGCGGTTCGACACCCCCAAGCGAGTGTAGAGGGGCACCTCGCGAACCGCGAGGCCGTCGTCGAGGACCTCTCGAATCAGCTCCGACTCCGTCCCTCCCTCCTCGCGGTCGGCGTTCACCTCCTCGAAGCGCTCCAGAAGCTCCCCTCGCACCTGAGCGCCGATCACGCGTTTCATGGTGTTTAAAACCGTTTAAACTGGAGTATTGTAAATCTGAGGGTTGGCCTTTCAGGAGAGATACTAGTATCTCCGCAACCCCACAAACCCCCTCGAAGGAGCCTCCTAACCAACTAAAATCTAATCTCACGTTGGTTAGGAGTGAAGAGCGACTCCCGGNCTCCGCAACCCCACAAACCCCCTCGAAGGAGCCTCCTAACCAACTAAAATCTAATCTCACGTTGGTTAGGAGTGAAGAGCGACTCCCGGTATTTTTATGAAGCCAACAGCCCTACACAGATTCAACACGAGCCGAGGGCCACGCTGGTTGCGTGGTAGATCGGCACCGAGAACCGACGCGAAGCGCGCGTCGAAAACCCGTGAGCGAGAAACCCGTCGCTCACGGTTGTAGGATCGAAGCGACCGGAGGAAGGCCTCCCCCCGGTCGCCCTGATACGATTGGAACCCGTGTGAGGGCGGCAGGGGAGGGAGCCTTGTCCGGTTCGCAAACGAACTTGACGGGACGCGGGATGCGTTCCGGCCTATTCTACGGCCCGGACCCTCATTAAGGTACTGGGAGAGGCCGAGAACGTGTCGTGTCCCGTCAAATCGGCAGAATACGCGATTTGACATTGACCCGAAACACGACGCAGACGACCGGAGACGAACGGAACACGCAATCACGCTACCGCGACGCCTTAGAGGCGGCGCGGCGTCGGCGCGCCGACGAGGAGCTCACCGTCGCGCGGCTCGTCGACGAGGCCTACCACGCGCTCCCCGATAGTGCCGACCTCGACGAGGTCCGGAAGGCGGCCGAAGACATCCTCGGCCACTCGCTCGAAAAGCGGCCGATGACAGACGGTGGTCAGTCCGAACCAGCGATTGTGTGCGNCCGGAAGGCGGCCGAAGACATCCTCGGCCACTCGCTCGAAAAGCGGCCGATGACAGACGGTGGTCAGTCCGAACCAGCGATTGTGTGCGTGGGTATCGACCCGGACTCCATCGATCCAATCCCGAAGCAGGGTATGTACGCGCCATCGGTTCCCTTCCAGCACGACGGCAAGCCGACGATTCTGGTTGACAAGGACGGAGACGGTGTCTACGAAATTGGCATCACCGGTGACAATACCGGAGATCACCTATGGACCGAACTGGAAGGCGGNCTGGTTGACAAGGACGGAGACGGTGTCTACGAAATTGGCATCACCGGTGACAATACCGGAGATCACCTATGGACCGAACTGGAAGGCGGTGACATTGGAGATGAGGCATTAGAGCTGTTGGAAAGCCATCTTGACGGCGAAAGCATCGACTTGTCGCAGGACTTCTCCGCAGCTTGGAAAGACGATGTCCAAGACGAGCGAACCGTCACGGACGGGGATGAGCTGTCGGTCCCGACAGCCGGCGAACTCGTCCACGACCGTGACGGTGAGGGCGAAGACGAACTCGTCGTCGTCCAGGCGCACCATGACACGCCAGCCGAGGAGTACCCGATCGACGAGGTCGGCGGGGAGACCGTCGCGGACCTGAACGCGTTCTACGACGCACAAGCGCCGGTTTTGGAGGCCGTCTACCTCGCGGAAGTTGAGGCCGTCCTCGACAGCTGGGACGACGTCGACGACCTTCGCAAGGAGGTCAGTTCCGGCGAGG
>NZ_AOJF01000014.1:0-338 GCF_000337395.1 Halorubrum distributum JCM 13561 | reverse complement strand
CCGCTTGGCGGTTTCAGGAGGTGAGGGCCAGTGAGCTCGAAGTCGTCGGACAACGCCGACGCACCTGGAGACGAGCCGCCGAGTTTCGAGGTCGGCGAGATCGTCGTCGACGGCGACGAGGACGAAGACCTCCGCGCGCCGGCCGTCGTGATCAACCTTCCTCCCGTGGAGGCCGACGAGTGGGTGGCCTACCACAGCGACGGAGAGGAGGGGACCGTCGCCGACGACAACCCCGACTACCCGAGCGACGCCGAGATCGTCGTCGTCTCGTTCAAGAAGACGCTCGACGACTGGGACGGTGTCTGGAACGGTAGTGACCCGCTCCCGCTCGCCGAGGC
>NZ_AOJF01000013.1:0-314 GCF_000337395.1 Halorubrum distributum JCM 13561 | reverse complement strand
GAGGCCTAATGTCGCAGAGCGTTCCAGAAAGCGCGGTCCCGCCCGCGAAACATGACCTCTCTGAGCGGGTGAGTGGAGACCCCGACCTCACTCGTGCTGAGCGTGAGACCACGATCACCTTCGCCGACGACGAGGAACGGGCGCGGGTTCACTCGGCCTCGCCGGGGATCGCCCGTCGGCTTCTCGCGCCCGACCACGCTCGCCTTCTCTCGGCGACGCTCCACGACGGTGAGGGCGTCGAGACCGTTCCGGGGGGTGAGGTCCCCGGCGAGACCGGGGATATTGTCTCCGTCCGCGTGACTCTCCCCGTCGGG
>NZ_AOJF01000012.1:0-752 GCF_000337395.1 Halorubrum distributum JCM 13561 | reverse complement strand
GCCTTTGGTGTCTCGAACCTGCGAGCACGAAATACAGCTGGCTGAGCTACGGTTCGGACGACGGCCCTCGACACCGTATTTGCGGGGGGGGTCGCGAGGAAATCATTTTCTCTGAACGGCCGCTTTCGCGGCGGCCGCGGGAGGTGGAGTCATGAGCGAGATTGGCCGCGAAGAGTGGAGGCGACTCCTCAGCCAACTCGACGAGCCGGCGATCGGCGCCGTCGCCGAGNGGAGTCATGAGCGAGATTGGCCGCGAAGAGTGGAGGCGACTCCTCAGCCAACTCGACGAGCCGGCGATCGGCGCCGTCGCCGAGGGCGTCGCTGACGTGTTCGATGTCGACATCCTCGACGCGTACGACCTCGTCGAGGACGCCGTCGCTGACGGCGACCTCATCGAGGAGGACACCGGCCGGGCGTTCCCCGCCGTTCGCGTCAACGAGGGCATCGAGGTGGAAGAATCGCCTGACTCGGGCGGGAAACGCGGTGGAGAAGGGGGTTCTTCGACCGCTGACCCCAAGGGTGAAGCCGACGAGACCGCCGTCCCTGACGCCCTCGACGCTTTCAACGACGCGATCGCCTGGTTCGCACAGCAGTTGGACACCGAACTGCCCGACGAGTCCGACTACGACACCGCCCGCGACTACTACCGAGACGGGCGGGGGTGGGACGACGAGACCATCGACGAGAAACACCTCGGGTTCGCGCCGGCGAACTATCGCGACGAGCTCGTCACGCATCTCTTTGACCGAGGG
>NZ_AOJF01000011.1:0-1165 GCF_000337395.1 Halorubrum distributum JCM 13561 | reverse complement strand
AATAAGTACGACAAGCTCCAGGTGTCGCGCGAGGAGGTCGTCGTCGAGGAACCGATCTACGGCCTCGACAGCGCCCAGGAGGGCGAGCCCGTCATCATCACTGAGGGTATCGCCGACGCAATCACCGCGCACCAGAACGGGATTCCGGCGCTCTCGCCGGTGACGACCACGTTCAAGAAGAGCGACCGGGGGGCGCTCCTCGACGCCCTGGAGTCGTACAGCGTTCCAAGGGTCTACATCGTTCAAGACGCGGAGGCGCCCGCCTCCTCGCACGACGAGAACGACCGGCTCACGTTGCCTCAGTACGGGGAGGGGATTCGTGGCGCCGTGTCGACAGCCGCGTTCCTCGACGACGAGGGCGTCGACGCCCGTATCGCGGAGCTCCCGCGCCCTGGCCTCTCGAAGGTCGACCTCGACGACTATCTCATCGAGTGGGGCGGCGACCTCGCTCCCGTACTCGCCTCGGCGACGCCGGCGACCGAACACCCGGCGTACTCGGACCACAAGAGCGGTTCCAACACTGACTTGGACCGGGAAACCTCGACGGTGTCGAGGTCCGACGACCGCTCAGCGCTGTTCGACCTCGACATCACCGACGTCACCGGTCTCGACGAGGGCGAGCGGGGGACGAACCCGCTGGGACACCACGGCGAGAGTGAGGACTACTTCGTCGTCATCAGCGACGAGCTCGCGACGGACCACAAGTACGGAGCGAGCTACAACGCGCTTACCTCCCTCTTGGTAGAGGCCGGCGAACGCCGGCCCGACGCCCCCGACGGGAGCCTCGACGACGAAGAGGTCTTCGCGGCCTGGAGGCACGCCAAGGACGAGAGGTACATCAACCGAGAGGACCCGGTCCCGTATCGTGGTCTTCTCGGTGTCGCCGTTGCCGACGGCCTCGTCGACGCCGACGATCTCGTCCGCCGCGATAGCGAAACCGGGAGCGTCGTCAACGAAGAGGAGGACCACGACGGGGCTACCTACCGAGCGCTCCCGGCAGGCGCGTACAACCAGGTACTCGACCATATCGCCGAGGAGTACGGCGTCGAACCCGGTCGCGAGGCGGCAACTGGCGGAGACGACGACACCGAGGAATGGCGCCAGGACCCGCGAGAAGTCTCCGCGACTGTCGACGTTCGTCGCGCGTGGGACGCTGCCGGACGGG
>NZ_AOJF01000010.1:0-627 GCF_000337395.1 Halorubrum distributum JCM 13561 | reverse complement strand
GCGGGTCGGGCGTCGATGTCGTCCGGGCTGTCGCCGTCGAAGAGGAGCTCATCAAGTCGTGCGACGCCGGCCTCGACGAGGCGTACCCCGAGGCTTATTCCCTCGCACGGACCGAGTACGGCGCCCCTCTCCCCGAGTACCTCCCCACCGGCGACGCGGTGGCCGAGTTCGACGCGGTCCTCGACGTGATTAGCGAGGTCGGGTTCTTCGACCTCGACGAGGACGCGCTCGCGACCACCGTCTCCGCCACCGGCGACGACGTCGGCGGCGAGGCCGTTCGAGCCCTCGACCCCGTATGGCGCGACTCCGAAAGTGGGGAGTCGGTGATCGTGTACGACAGCGGGACCGTGTGGGACGCTGATACCCAACGCGTCATCGACACGCTCCGGTTCGTAGCCCTCGACAGCGGCCTCCTCAACGACCCTCGCGAGGCCCTGGAGGGCTCCGGCTTCACCGAGGCGTACCGTCGCGCACGCACCAAGTACGGCGCCCCGCTCCCGCGCTGGGAGCCGGCAGCCGACGGCGCGCGTGAACTTACTCCCCAGCTCCCACCGAGCGACGAGCTCGTCGACGCCCGCTCGTTCGACGGCGTCAGTCCCGACGAGCTCGAGGTCGCCCGCGAGGAGG
>NZ_AOJF01000009.1:2074-2484 GCF_000337395.1 Halorubrum distributum JCM 13561 | reverse complement strand
GGTTGAGGCCGAGATTCTCCCCGTGTTCTCCGAGGAGAGGGTTCACGACGAGGTTCTCTCGTCCGCCGTCTCCCACGTTCGCGAGGCTGGGAAGACGCGCCTCCGCGACCGGTGGGCGATCCTCTCCGCCGCGTTCGACGGCCTCGACGAGGACGACGCCGGCGACGTCGACTCCTCTGACATCTTCGAGGAGAGCGAGGACGACCCCGACAGCGTCGACCTCGACCGGCCGACGTGTGAAACAGCCGAAGGCGACCACGGCGTCGCCTGGGCGCTCGCGGTTCACGTCGCCCGCCGGCTCGGCTACACCCCCCAGGAAATCCACACTCAGGCACAAGGTCTATTCGGCGCACCACTCCCGTGTACCGACCACGACGGCGGCGAGGAGTGCGCCTACTCCGCTGGCTGGG
>NZ_AOJF01000009.1:0-2067 GCF_000337395.1 Halorubrum distributum JCM 13561 | reverse complement strand
CCTCCTCGTCGGATCGTACATCCACGCTCACGTGGCGAGCGTCCGCACGCAGTTCACCCGCTCGCCCGACGGGAGCGTCGACACGTCGCCGCGGGCCGTCGTCCTCGACGAGTTCCCCGGTGAGGCGTTCGTCTCGGAGTTCGGGGAGAACGCGGAGGACTTCGCTACGTGGCTCGCTGGCTGTCTCCGCTGTGACGTGGAGGACCGTCGGGACATGCTGGAGGCGGACCTCGGGGACGACGAGNAGGACTTCGCTACGTGGCTCGCTGGCTGTCTCCGCTGTGACGTGGAGGACCGTCGGGACATGCTGGAGGCGGACCTCGGGGACGACGAGTGGGTTCGCGGGTGGCTCGACGGGAGTTCCGCTGACGCCGACCCGAACGTCGATGAGGCGATCTCCTCGCTTGGCCGGACGCGAGAACTCCTCGACGCCCGCGACGGCGCCGATGAGCTCCTCGACGTCGTCGACCGCCGGACCCTGGAGAAGCTCGACCTCCGCGAGGTCCTGGAGGACGTCGCCGAGGGTCGCGGCGACCCAGTCGAAGCGTACAGCCGCCTCGTCGCCGCGGTCGGCGCTGTCGACATCGACCAGCCCGGTTCAGGTCTCACCAACTGGGCCGACGACGTCGTCGTCGAGCCCCTGGAGGCCGCGACCGTCGCCGGTACGAGCTCGCCAACTGTCGACGACCCCGACGTCGACGATCTTCCCGTCTCGGGAGACCTCCGCGACCTCGTCGAGGACGCTGTCGACGCCGCGAGCGACCGGGTAGACGGTGCGAGAGGCCTCCTCGACGCCGCCGTCACAGCTCTCCGGGGCGGTGGAGAGGGCTGTCGCCGGCTTGCCGCCTGGGCCGACGACGGCTACTCCCACCCCGACGCCTACCACATCCTCGCGAACATCGTCGAGGCGGAGCCGACGCGTATCAGCACCTCCAGCTGGGCGTTCGACCCTGAGGCAACCGACGGGACCGTCGTCGACGTCGCCGATACCGGTGAGCGCGCGGTGACCGTCCTCGACCGGAACAGCCACGGCGCGCGGCTCCATACGCCGCCCGCTCGGACCGACGCCGCCGGCGACGACGTTCCGCTCGTCGGGCTCGACGCGACCGGCAGGGGCCCGCTGTGGTCCGTCGCGCTGGGAGAGGAGGTCGTCGTCGACGACATCCACGACACTCCTCGCGAACGCGCTCGGTTCTTGGAGAACGCGCTCGACCTCCGCGTCCTCCAGGCCGCCGACCAGCCGCGCGCGTACTCCGGGGACCCCACCTCGAAGGACACCGACGGGGACGTCGCCCTCCTGGAGACGATCGCCGAGGAGNCCCCGACAGCGGGGCGAGGAGGCTGTCGAAGTCGGTCGCCCGGCCACTATCACGACGAAGAGCGTCCGTGAGGTCCTCGAAGGCGACGCACGCCTCGACGACGTCGTAGCGGAGTGGGACCACTACGGGAACGTCACCGGGTCGAACGACCTCGGCGCACACCGCCTCGCGGCCGTCCTCGGCTCCCAGCACTACGGCGACGACGCGATCGAACGGTTCTGTGCGCTCGCCGGCGAGGAGGTCGACACCGAGCGCAACGGGGCCTGGGGCTCCGAGCTCGACTACGGGAGCGACCTCGCGAACAGCTACCTGAAGCACATGAGAGAGGACCAGACGACGCAGGCGATCCTCCGCTTCGCGCGCGGCGACAGCGGGGCGACCGTCGTCGCGAGGACCTCCGCGCTGCGGGACGATCTCCCCGTCGTCGGTCGCGGCCAGGTCGTCGAGCCCTGGAGCCCGACAGCGACGAAGGTCGCCCAGCGGTACCGGCGCCTCGGCGGCGAGTTCACGCTCTCCGATGTCGCCGACGCCGTCGACGTCGGGAAGCGCCAGGTTCGCCGCGTCCTTCGCGAGCTCGTCGAGGCCGGCTACCTCCGCCGTATCGGAGGCGGCGACGGCCTCGCCAACGTCTACGAGGCCGCCGACGTTCCTGGAGCCGGTGAGGTTGAACTTCCCGAGCGCGACGACGCTGTCGCCGCCGAACCCGGTCGCACCGCGTCTAACCAATACTATACATGGAATGTCCGGG
>NZ_AOJF01000008.1:0-1103 GCF_000337395.1 Halorubrum distributum JCM 13561 | reverse complement strand
CGCGAACATCGGAAGTATCCTTCCGCACCTCGCGACGTCGACGTCAGTTCGAGAAACTGAGAGTCTCGCTCACGCGGGAGATAACGCGCTCGCGTGTGCGCCAACCCCCCCCCTCCCCCCGCGTGTCACCGCCCATCGAAACGAGTTTCAGAAGAAATCTCTCTCCCCGTCCGGCTGGAGATTACGCGCACGCGCATCTTAAGGAAACTAAAGTCAACCCCCGCCCCACCGTCTCGACGCTACTCGTCGAGGGCGCGGTCGTCGAGCGGGTCCGGCATCGGAAGGGCCTCGACGTCGTCGTCGATCTCCTCTGCGGAGAGGTCTGATCCATCGGCGAGGAAGTCGCTCACGCGATCGCCGAGGTCCGCGACGGCGTCCTCGAACGCCTCGAGCTCCGCGTCGCTCATGGACTCCTCCCGCCAGTCGGATCCTGATTCAGATCGTGCCATTTCTCGAACCTCCGGAGCAGCGGGTCGGCGTGCTGCTCGATGTACGCGATACAGTAGCGGGGGGCTCGTGTTAAACTCACGGGTGGGAAATCGTCCTTGACACGGGCTTTCTCGCCGTCTCTGTAGACGTCCATGTGAAGTCCCTCCTCAGTAATATCGTGACCCATTGGATTCTCCGGGTCGTGGTCGAACCGCACGACCTCGTGCCAGTCGTCGTCAACGCGGCGCTCCAGCTGTACGACGAACCGCGTCGGTACCCCCGACGCCTTCACGATCTCCACGCGGAGCCGGGCGTGTGGGTACTCCCCCCAGTCGCGATACTCGACGCTGTTGTCACCCATCGGCGTGTCTGTATTCGTAGCTGTCTTCGAGGTATATGTCGGCGCCGATCGGGACAGGAGGCTTCGTGAACTCCCCCCAAAAACGCGATTTGGGGGGTGTTTCACAACTGCGGTTCGGAGCCCGTCCCTCGCCCCGTCGCCGCCTCGTTAACCAACACTCTTTCTCCCGATGTTGGTTAAGCCGATGCCGCTCGGATGACGAGGCCTGGCATCGGGAGTCGGAGTGAGTGGTGAGGTAGAACTCGGCGTCAACTCTCAGATTTTTGAGACGCTTCCCGCGCGCGCGCTTCCGGAGTAAGAGTCGGACGGGGGG
>NZ_AOJF01000007.1:0-794 GCF_000337395.1 Halorubrum distributum JCM 13561 | reverse complement strand
CGTGGTAGAGAACGTTTTCTCGATGAGAGTATCGCTCAGATGCGGTCGAAGTGATCGTACCGTTCCTCGGTCGTTTTGATTGTCGCGTGACGGAGTCGGTTTCTGACATCGTACAGCGTGTATCCGCCCTCCTCATGGAGCATCCGGTAAGCGACGCTGTGTCGGAGGGTGTGTGGGGTCACGTCTCCGGCTTCCCCGGTCCCGCCTTCGATGCTCTGTGGGTGGACGCCGGCTTCTACAGCGAGTGCCCGGACGACGCGTCGAACGCTCTCGGGGGTCATCCGGTCGGCCTGGCGAGACGGGAACAGCGCCTCGCTCTCACGCCAGCGGTTGTTGAGGTACGACCGTAGCCGTGAGACGGTGTCGTAGGTACTCTCGTCGACGGCGAGGTTCATCTCCTCGTACTTCGGCGNCGGGTAGTCCTTCTGGATGTCAGCCGGGATGGCAAGGTAGGCAGGATCGTCGTCGAGGTGGAGGTAGTCGACGTCGACCTGGACGAGCTCGCCGACACGGAGACCGGTGTCGTAGAGCATCGCGACGATCGCCTCGTTTCTGTCACGCAGGTACGGTAGGAACTCGTCGCTCTGGGCGGCGGTTCGCAGGTCGCGGCCCTGCCCCGGCTTCAGCCACGCTCTCGCCCGACCGTGGGAATTTGTATTTTCGGGGGGCACAGTATGGTTCGTTTATAATGGCGACCCCTCTTAGTGGTAACGACTGTGGGTTTCTACTAACAGATTCCAACACTCGGTACTACTAAGTGGATGGCGGCTGGATACACCAGTAGCTCGGGACGG
>NZ_AOJF01000006.1:0-414 GCF_000337395.1 Halorubrum distributum JCM 13561 | reverse complement strand
CGTACGCGCCCGGCGGCGGATAAAGCCGCCGAGGCCCCGACCGACGTATCGCACCCGACCGAGAGAGTGTTCGACGCGAAACGCGTTCTCGCGGCTCGCGTCGACGACACGACCGTCAGGCAGGCGGTCGGTGGTTGGAAATGAGCTCCCAGAACAAGGGAGGCGGGGGCGGACCGCGCCGTCTCCCTGGGGGCGGCTCCACAGTGATCGCGAACGTCGAAGCACACCGGGAGGAGACGAGTTTCCACCTGGAGAAGGTGAGTCGGCACATGGAAGGCGAGCCGGCCTGGGAGCTCTCGATGAGATTCTCCTGTGGTGTCATCGAACTTGCGGCCAATCTCGACAGGGACGCCACGACCGCGCTCCTGGAGGCGCTCGTCGACCGGGAGAACTGCGACCAGTTCCCCGGAGAGG
>NZ_AOJF01000005.1:0-249 GCF_000337395.1 Halorubrum distributum JCM 13561 | reverse complement strand
GTTAGCACCGAGAACCACCCCCTCGAACCGATAGGGCATGCTTCTACTAAGTTGTATTTAGTAGAGGTTAACTAGACTAAAGCTGATATAGTTCGAGTTCGAAATCGGTCGGTATGGTCACGTTCCAGTTTGAGATTGAGGACGACAAATGGGAGTCGTGGAAAGATACTGTTCCACGGAGCAAAAACTTAGATACGCGGATAGTAGAACTCATAGAGGCTGACACGGAGGATTCGAGGAAAATACAAC
>NZ_AOJF01000004.1:601-1378 GCF_000337395.1 Halorubrum distributum JCM 13561 | reverse complement strand
CGACCTGGAAGCTCGAATCGGAGCTCTCGTTTCGATGTACGAGCTCCTCGAAGACCGCGAGGGCGATCGCGTCGAGGCTGACGAACTACAATCGGTCGTAGAGGACTTCGACCACGGGTACGCCTCGACTGAGTCGTTCTGGAGCAACTGCGTCAAAAAGAACGCGGCCCAGGACCGACCGAACGCGTTGACGGCGCTCTCAGGTGTTAGAGAGGCTGGAACCGGCAAGTACNGCAACTGCGTCAAAAAGAACGCGGCCCAGGACCGACCGAACGCGTTGACGGCGCTCTCAGGTGTTAGAGAGGCTGGAACCGGCAAGTACACCTATGAAGGTGAGAAGGCATGACGGACGGTAGTGATACAGAGGACGCGGCGGGGAGAAAGGCGATCGCCGCAGCGACGTACACGCTCCGGAGCACAGAGAACCTCCTCGACGACGTCGACGACGACCTAGAAGAGTTCGCTGATGGACACCCGACGTTCAGCCGCGAGTTCGGTGTCTACGACGAGAACGGCCCGGACGGTCCGGCGTCGATCGAAGCCAGCCGGCTCGGAGAGTTCGCCCGACAGGGAGATGGGAAGCTGTCGACAGAGTGGGACTTCGCGACCGCGTACGGTTACAAAATCGGTCTGTTGGAGGCTCTAACCCACCTCGACGGTTGGGGAAGCGAGGTATTCGACGACGACATCCTGGACGAGTCCGAGCTCCCGGAACCAGACTCAGCGGGGTCGGAGGACTAATTCTATCACTATGACAGACATCAAAGCGGACCGCAC
>NZ_AOJF01000004.1:0-593 GCF_000337395.1 Halorubrum distributum JCM 13561 | reverse complement strand
CCTCCCAGAGACCGCGGTCGCGAAGACTCCCTCCTCCGAGCGATTCCACCGTCACGACGCCCAGAGCGACGACGTGGCCCCCGCCTGCCAGGCCACCCGGCGGAAGGCCGACTGGGCTGTCGTCGACGTCGACAGAGCGCTTGAGATGGGCGTGACACCGTGTCGGGGTTGCTGGCGCGCAGTTCTCCAGTACCTCGCGGGCGACCCCTCGTCGCCGGTCGAATACCGGGACGAAAACGCGACACGGACACCGCCGTCAGAGAAGCTACAGCCGCCTANCCCACCGGTCGAAGACACGACTCCCCGGCCGAAACTCTCAGCTCTCACCGACGAAGTGATGATCAACGGCGGGTCGAAGTACCACGCCCCAGCTGGAGACGAGACGCTTTGTGGGCGGAGCGGGTACCGAGTCGTCGAACGAGCGGTGATCGAGACGCACTACGAACCGTGTCGAGAGTGCTTCGACTAGAAGGTCGAGAACGCGGCATCTGCGCACGCGCGGCGGAATAGAGGCTACCGGGAGGCGCGTACGCCGAGTACTTCCACACCCACCAACGGCGGCGGTCGGAGCCTGTCAGGCCGCCGGCGGGCCG
>NZ_AOJF01000003.1:0-687 GCF_000337395.1 Halorubrum distributum JCM 13561 | reverse complement strand
GTTCGATCCGAGCGTGTACACGACCGCGCGGGGATGAGTGGACGTCCAACCGCGGTGGTGAGCGCGTGGCCAGCTGCGCGTCCGGCCCCGCGGAGTACTGTGCGGGGGCGGGCGGGCCGGGCGGGGGCACGCATCTGCGCTGGGGCGTGAGAGAAGGCACCTGTGTGAGCGTGCGCCTGCTGGCGCAGGAGGCGTCTCTCAGCGCCTGTGTACTGAGCACGGTCTTGCTGGTGACGCGGGTTCGGTGACGATCTCCTCGAACCCCGGTCTTGAGTCTCGCCGGGCGGGCTCGTTTTCGACGAAGATTGTAATTGTTGGTTAGTCGGGTTCGGAAAACTGTTGGTTAGTCGGCGGGGGGTGTTGTTGGTTAGTCCGGATCAGAAGCTGTTGGTTAGTCTCGCTGGGGCAGAATCCCGCTATTCCTCCGATAACATGCGCATAGCCACGTGTAGAAGGGTGTTTCAGGAGTTCAACCCCAAGGGTGAACCCGGGTAGATTGGGGTCGCAGAGCCGGGGGTGGCGGTGTTTGCTCTGAGTACACCAGGGGGTGGGGTGTGAGAGCTCCCGACCGGCGGCTGTGGCTGAACACGACGTCGACGAAGAGCAGAAATCAGAAACCTCGTTGGTCAGCACGAGATCGTGGTTGGAGGTGTGAGAGGAGAGGAGGTCGGAGGTAGGGGTGGATGG
>NZ_AOJF01000002.1:0-253 GCF_000337395.1 Halorubrum distributum JCM 13561 | reverse complement strand
CCTTCCTCCGGTCGCTTCGATCCTACAACCGTGAGCGACGGGTTTCTCGCTCACGGGTTTTCGACGCGCGCTTCGCGTCGGTTCTCGGGGCCGATCTACCACGCAACCAGCGTGGCCCTCGGCTCGTGTTGAATCTGTGTAGGGCTGTTGGCTTCATAAAAATCCCGGGAGTCGCTCTTCACTCCTAACCAACGTGAGATTAGATTTTAGTTGGTTAGGAGGCTCCTTCGAGGGGGTTTGTGGGGTTGCGGAG
>NZ_AOJF01000001.1:0-103231 GCF_000337395.1 Halorubrum distributum JCM 13561 | reverse complement strand
TCATCTATCCAGAATGGCAGGTATTGATAGAACCCGTTTCTGAGCTCATCAAGAGTGTAAGTATCTTTGTCTTCTTCAAGTCCCAAAGGATCGTGGAATTCGTCCACGAATTCGAAAATGAATTCTCTGGCCAAATATCGGTTGACACCGTGAACCAGTAATTGGTCTTCCAGAAGGTCTTCTAATTTCCCGTGGACTTGTTTCCGAGCATACTCTTCAGGGCGATCCTGTATAGGATTCTCGGACATATGTGTGGTGGCGACCAAAGCCTCGTCCAGTTCTTGTAGGAGCGGTCCATCAGTTTCCTTAATCTGAATATCGTTTCTTTTCCAAGGAATAGGGTAGAGCCCGTAATGTACCGAATCTGTGTTGTATTTCTGGAGAGCTAGACCTATTTTCCAAGCATCCCCATAGAATCGGGTGTTTAGAACAGGAAGATCGTGCTTCACAAGCTGGTTGAATTCATCTAGGAATTTGTGTACTTCCTGGTAGAAATCACGTTCCTGACCTATTGCCGGATTCGCGTTCTTCCGTAGCTCTTCGTAGGCTGCTTGGTAATCGTCATTTCGAAGCACCGTATCCATTCTGTTTTCTGTGATTTCTCTCCATTTTGTGATATACGAGTTATCGTCACCATCAATTACTCTCTTCTCGCAGAAATGGACAGTTTTTGTTTTCTGGCCCTCATCGATATCGAGTTCCTCGACGAATTCAGAATCTATGTGCTGCCAGTAGGCGAGTTCTTCCTCAATATCTACAACGACTAGTAGGAATGGGGCCGGGTCAACGGTATAGTGGTTCAAGGTCTCAACATCGAATCGTTTCTTAGGTGAGTCACGGTTTCGGTCAGGCAGCTTCTTCACCTGCGCTAGGAGCTTCCCGTGGATTGAGTTGTCTTCATCGACCAAGTAGAGATCTCCATCGACTGCGGGGATTTTATCTCGCGTATTCGCATCAAACTTCACCTTCTCAGTGTTTAGAAGATAACTGAGGATATCGACGGCTTCTGTTTCGGCTGTATCGGTTTCTGGGAAACTAGCCGTTCGATCCTCCACCATTAGAGAATCCCTGCGTGGCGAGTGTTAAAATGGTAAGGGAACGAGAGGTGAGAAGTGATTATCTGTACTTCGCGATTCAACGCGATGGTCGATCCGCTCTCTCTATTCAGCAGAGTCGCCAAACCAATCACTCTCTAAGGGCTCCACAGATTCGGAGGAGTCTATGATTTAGAATTGCTCAGCGGGACCAGCTGATTCCTCTTCAACCTGCTCATACATCTCATCCGGGAACGGAAGACTGCCCCAGATCGAGTAGGGACACTGGTTTTGGCCGATACAGTAGCGCTGCAGATCGTCGTTATCGCAGTTCATCGGCAACGGCGTGTCCCCGTCGATCGTGTTCGAGAACTCGTAGCGGACCTGGTACTCGGTCTCCTGCTCGTCGTACCACGGCCACCGGGAGAAGACGTCTTTGAGGTCCGCGACGATCTCGTCGAGGCTGCTGTCCTGGTACTGCGGCAGCCACATCACCATCCGCGCGAAGTTATAGAGGTCCTTCCGGACGGGCTTCTTCTCGTGTAGCCGCTCCTCCATATTCGCCATACAGGGGAGTTCGAAGAGGTCCTCGATCTCTCGCACTTCGATCTGTTCGGCGCCGGTTCCGGCTCGCCCGATTCGGTACGTATTGACGCGCCCGTCGCGGTCGATGGTGACGGCCGAGTGGGACTCGTGGTCGGCCAGCGTCTTCGCGAGACTGCTCGGACTCGAAATCCAGTCCGTTACAGAGGATTCCCACTCGTCCTCGGCATCGTACGCTTCGACCGCTCGGTAGAGCTCCTTCGCCGTGTGGAACTCGCCCTTTTGCGCCACGTCATCGGGCGCGTCACTCAGGGCCCGCCGGAGGACGCGAATCGTCCGTTCTCCACGGTCCCAGTTCCGCCAGATTCGCTCGTGATGGCCGGTCTCGAGGAAGCGGTCGATCCGCTCCGTAATTGCCGACTCGTTCGTGGTTAGCCACGTCAGCTGGTCGTCAGAGAGTCCGTCTTCTTGCACCCGCAGGAGCTTCTTGAACGCCCGCTCAGCATAGTCCCGATACTTACTATCGAAATCACCGACCGGCACGTACAGGTTGTTGTCCTTCACTCGCGTCAGTATATCTCCGTCGTCACTCCCCCTCGCCGCATCGTTCTCCCGAACAAGGCATTTGCGTGACGCCGCCGCCATCGGGACTTCGAGGTACAGGCCATCCCCGAACTCCGGCATCTCCGTGATGCCCGTACAGACCCGACCCGGATGTGGGCCATCCTCCCCGGGTTCCTTGCTGTACAGCACGTCGGCGATGTCCTGCTGGAGTGACCCATCGCCGTGGGCGCGTATGAGGGAGGCGAGATTGTTGACGTACAACTCCCGGATGTCGTAGAGCACCTGGATGTTCCGTGGTGACGCGTGTTCGAACTTCGGGTGCTCTTTCACACAGATCGCACTCAACGTCGCGAGCACGGCGAGCGTCCCCGGCTCGTCGACGAACGGCTCCTCAGCGGCGTCGGCACGAACCTGCTCTTTGAACGCCGCCGTCCCGAACCGCTCGACGTCGTTCACGAGGTCCTCGGGTTGGTCCTCGCCGTCGACGACGTATCGGTTGTAGCCACGCGTAAACAGCTGGTTGATGCGGGTCTCACCGTACTCCAGCGGGAGTGCCGCAACTCGATATGCCATGTCCTCGTCGTCGGTGGGGGTGCTGGGGCTCATTCGTCGATCACCTCGGGTGTCGCCGACCGAACGTCGAACGCCGGACTCTCGATTGGTTGAACGATGCTACAGATGTCGGCGTGCAGCGAGTAGGGCAGGCGAGCGACACGTCGGCGGTCGGCCGTCACGACGGGGTCGATCGGGATGTCGTATGTCTCGAGGAGGAGGTCGTTCAACACCTCGCGACTCTGCTCGTCGTACCGGTGTGCCGGGTCGGTATCCAGGAGGTAGACGTGGACACCCTGCCCGCTGTACACGACCATCGTCTCCTCGGCGTCGAAATCGTCTTCAAAGATGTCGCGCACCTCGAACCCGTACTCGATGGCGCGGTCGACGTCTTCGAAGGCGTACGGATACCCCTCGGGAGCGGCGTCGAGGATACCCGTAGCGTCGAGGAGCGCATCGTCGTCCTGATCATCGACGGTCGCCGACACCATCTCGTCCGCTCGGTCTCGGGCGATCTCTTTCGCGTCGATGTCGACGAGGAGGACCCACGGCCGTTCCCAGTGATCCAGCGCGTAGTAGACGGCGTCGGGCCGTGGGTCCGGTTTCTCCAGCACCTCCGGATCAGCAAGCGCGAATTTGCTCCGGCCCAGCGGGTCGTTGCGAGCGGGGTGTCGAATGAACTCGATGACATCCTCGAAGTCGTCGAACTCGGGTGTCGTTCGGTCCCCCGACGCATCTGTTTGCCACGTATCCCGCCGGATGAAGTCCTTGGCCGGCACCTCGTCTTTGCGAACTGGGTGGGACTCGCGGAAGGCGACGGCGTACTGTTTCGGGCCGGTCGCCGTGATGAATTCCGGCAGGTCGTCCAGATAGCGGGGGAACTCCTCGGCGTAGTAGGCGTAAATCTCCTCGCGGGTCGCCTGTCGCCAGGTCATTGGTTGAGTTCTTGATCGAGATTTTTGAAGCCCCGAACGGTGGTCAGGCCCGCAGCATCGAACTCGCCGACGGCGTCTCTGATGGTCGCGAACGACCGTGCCGCCCGCCCGCTGATCCGCTCGTCGATCCGATCCGCATCGGCAAGGCTATCCAGGACATCGAGGGCCGTCTCGCGATTGTTGAAGGCCCAGATCGCGTCTGCGTCCACCGCGCTGAGTTTGTCGTAATCCTCGACCGGGGCGTGCCGGTTGTTACTTGCGAGCTCTGCTTCCCCGGCCCAGACGAGATCGCCGTCCTCGTCGAAGCCGGCCACGTCCAGCACCGTGCCGTCGTCGGTTTCGTAGTACGGTTCCACGCGACCGACGTCATCCCGCTGCTGGAGCCACAGCTCGAGGAGCCGGACGCCAACCTTGTGTGGCGTTTTCTCGCCGAGGTCGCCCGCTCCTGGTCCCGCTTTCAGTTCTCTCCCGAGGAGGTCTCGACCGTCCGGGAGGACGGTGTAGTACTTGCGCCCCGCCGCGGAGTCCGCTTCCAGGAGGTCCTGCTCCGTGAGCCGCTCCATATGGAGGTCGTCGTAATCGTCCCGAAGCTGACTCATCCTGTCCAGTAGCGTGTACTCGTCGTCCGCTCGGTTCATCACGTCGAGGACCCGATTCAGGAACCGGACGTCGTCACGGCTGAGCCCGCGTTGTCGGAGTTCGTCATCGGGGACGGGTACGCTGCTTTCCTGAACGGGCGTTGCCTCGTTCTCCGGCTGCGTTGCTTGGTCACCAGCTGGTTCCTCGTCCGTCTCGGTGGTCTGCCCGAACAGGGGGCTCATCGCTGCCTCGTCTCCATCTGGGTCGCTGTCCGTTGCGGGCTGGGTGGTCGATGTCGACGAGTCCTCGGTCGTCGATTCGCTGATGAACGCGGATTGCGTCGGGTCCGTTCCTGAGTCGCCGTCAGAAGCTGAGCCCGTCGTCTCAGCCCCCGAACTCCCCCAGCCAGTCTCCTCTGGGGCAGTGCTCGACTCAGTCGGTTCTGTCAGCCCGTACTGGGCCTGTGTACGCTCCATCATCCGTGGCCGGGACACGGACTCGAAATGGTCTTCCTGGGGCTCTGTGAGCGGCTGGTCGCTTTCTGGATGCCCCGGCGCAATCGGGAGCGGCTTCAACGAAAATGGCGGCGGCCCAGTCTCTCCGAACGACGGACTTGGGAGCTGTGCGATCCACTCGCCACTTGGGAGCGTGTTGATTCGGTTGCGGAGTTCGGTCGGGCTGAGGTCCTCGTGGGCAAGCGACTCCGCGAGGTCGCGTTCGATCGAGATGTTGCCAATGAGCTTCGTCTTAATGTTGTTCAGCACCTCGTCGTAGGCCCGCTCGTTCCGATTCCGCACCTGTTCGGGGAACTGCATCACGAGTCCCATACTCAGGCCGAACGACCGGCCCTGCGGCAGGAGCTGTTCGGAGACGAGCTTCGTCGACGCGACCGGCGCCGCCTCCTCGATGATGAGGTTCGTGAGCTTCTCGTAGTCGGTCTGGCCGTCGCGACGGCGCACCTGCACGGCGTCCCAGAGGTTGCTCAACAGCAGGAGTGTGATCGCTCGCTGTGCCTCCGGCCGAAGGTCGCCGAGGTCGAAGATGATGGTGGCGTCTTCATCGAGGAACTCGCGGAAGTCGAAGCGGTTGTCGACGTACTCCCCGGCGTCGTTCTGCTCGGGGACGTGGCTGAAGATCCGCCGGAGATGCGCGTCCTCTTTGAGCTTGTCGAGGCGGTTCCCGACGGCGTCCATCGACACCTGGAACTGGTGGTTGTCCTTCGCGAAGTGGCGCGTCAGCGATTCCTCGATGTTCTGGTTGTCCGCCGAGACCGGGGGAATCGTCTGGTCGCGCTGCATCCGGAGGGCAGCAGCGAAGAGGTCGTCCAGCCCGAACACGTCGCTCCCGTACTCCTCGTCGAACAGCGCCTTGATCAGATAGCTCAGAATCTCGTTCGCGACGAACGCCTGGCCGTACTGCTCACGGCCCATAATCATCCGGAGGATGTCGTGGAAGTGGTCGACCTTGTCTTGAATCGCGTCCTCACGGTTGCGGCCCGCTTCGAGCGCGGGGCGGATGTCGAAGAACGAGAACGCGGGGATGGTCTCCGGGACGCGGAAGTGGTAGACGTCGTCGAGGCCCCCAAATCGTTCGTAGTGGCAGCGCAGGTAGTTCTCACACATCCCGTCTCCCTTCGGGTCGACGAGGACGACGGGGCCACCAGTCGACTCGCGAAGCGAAAGGGCGTCGTTGATGATGGCCTTCGACTTCCCGCCGCCCGTCGACGCGAACCGGCCGTAATGCGTCGGCAACAGGTCCGGCGGAATCCGGATGGGGTCCGGCTGTGGCTCACCGTTCTCGTCGAGCGCGTAGCCGATGGCCATCCCGTCCTGGAACTGCTGGATCAGATCCGGATTGGGCCACGGGAGCGGGTTCCGACTCTGCTGTTCGGCCCTCGTTCCCCGCGTCCCTTCGACGGTCAACTGTTCGGAGGAGGGGACGAGGACGAAGTTCGCGAGCTCCGTCCCGCTGAGGACCAGCTCGGGGCGGGTCTTCCCTCGTCCCGTCGTCAACTCGCGATTGAGGAGGCGCTGGAGAGCGGCCCGTGCCTTCTTCTCCTTCGTCTTCTCACGGAAGCCACTGTCCCGGAGGCGTTGCCCCTCGACCTCGTAGAACGGCCCATCAAGCGGGTCGAACACGGGGAGGAGCGAGTCCATCCGGGCATCGAGTTCGTCGCGGGTGTCGTCGGTGGGGACGCCGACGGCCCGGATGTTGACCGTGAACGACCGTTTGGCGTTCTTCGCATCGATGTACTCGATCCGCTTCTCGACGGCCTCGCTGAGCTGCCGGTCGTCCTGGTCGCTCCGTTGCTCCTCGACTTCGAGTAGCGACCCGACGACTTCCTGGAAGAACGTATCCCTGCCGTCGACGAGGTCCTCTTTCCGCACCTCCGCGTCGGACTGCCAGCTGGCACGCCGTTGGAAAACGACCTGGAACGCGGTCGGCGCTGTCGCCTCCATCAGATGGTCGATCAGCGACGCCAGCGCCGCGCCGGGCTCGTCGACGGTCGAGAGGTCGCCGTTCGTTTCCTCCGCTGTGAACGGCGTCAGCGAGGTCATCCAGTCCTGCTTCCGCGACGCGGCGCCACACCACCGGACACCGAGCGGCGAGACAGCATCCTGTGCCGGGCGAGCCAGAATCGTTCCCACCGGTGTCATCGTCGGCTTCTCGATGGCCCGTCGCTCTTCCTCGTCGTCTGGAAGTGCATCGGGCGGCGCTAGTTCGAGGGCTGAGTCCCCGACAGTCACGTGATGATCGGGGACGCTCGTGGCTGCCGTACCGCCGTCGACAACGGGGCCTGCTTCGGCTGACTCGGAGTCCACTGATTCCTCGTCGACGATGTCGTACTGTTCTGCCGGGCCAAACTCGTACTGCAGCCGCCCGGCCTCGTAGTGGTCGACGAATTCCTGCGGTGTGAACTCGACTGGCTGAATGAGCCGAGCGGCGACGTCGACGTCGACGCGCTCGATGTCGAACGTGCTTGGATAGATGGAGCGGAGGCGCTTCTCAACCGTGTCGAGGTGCGCATCAGCCCCGTAGAAGAACTCTACTGGGTCGTCCGGGCCATCACTGATCGCGAGGAACTCGAACCGGGGTGGTGTCTCACTGTGGAGTGGGTTCAGCTTCGCCCCGAGACCCGACGAGCCGGGCGTGGTCAGCTTGTGGAGGCTGTGGAGGACTCGGGGGATACTCTCCGGATCGAGTCGCTCGGATGTCGGCGTAACGCGCAGGTACTCAGCCATCGTTGGTCCCCTCCGTCGACCCGCCGTCTGGCTCAGCTTCGACGGCGTCTGATTCCTCGCTCGATCCGCTCGTTTCGTTCGTTCCGTTCGTTGCTCGATGCTCGAGCTCTTCCTGGAACTTCTCCATCTCGGTATCGACGGCGTCGTCGCCGGCGCCGGGCAATGAGGACCGAACTTGGGAGGTCGGGTCAAAGTCGATGACCTGCTTCTCCTTGGGCATCGCTTTGACCTGGATGCCGCGCCACTCGCCGTCGACGCCTACCAACGCCTCGGAGAAGCCGGCGTCCTCGTTGCCCGGCACGGCGTCCTGGACGAACCGCATCTGCGCGTAGTTCAGCCCGAACTCGTCGGCCCACTCCTCGTCCATCCCGTCGAGGCGGTGGAACTGCTTGACCGCACACTGATCCAGGATCGCCTCGGATTCGGCGTGCTCGAAGAACTCGTCGACGGTCTGCGTGACCAGCCGGATCGAGAGGTCGTGGTGCCGGTGGTGGCGGAACACCGTTTCGAGGAACGCCAGGCTCGCGGCGTCCTGCATGATGTAGCGTGCCTCGTCGATGTAGAACACGACCTCCTTCTCCGAGACTTTCGCCCGCTCGTACACCAGCGAGATCAGGAGCTGCATCGTCAGCGCCGTGCTGCTGTCGACGCTGCCCTCCTGCTGAGCGAGGTCGAGGTAGATGACCTTCTCGTCGCGAATGTCGAAGTCGGACTCTTGGCCGAGGTTGGCGTGGCGACCGTCGTCCTCGAAGGGCCGAAGCTGATCGAGGAGCCACGTCGCGTCCTCTTTGATCTTCCCCGCCTCCTCGTCGGACCGGACGACGAACTCCTCGGGGTCGTCAACGATGTCCTCGAAGACGTCCATCATATCCTGAATCGTCGGGCTCGGGTTGTCGTGTGTGGAGATGTCGTCGGTGATGCCGTTGCGCTTGTACGCCCGCTTGAGCCCGAGTTCCAGCGTCGTCCGCCGGTCACCCAGCGAGATGCCGCGAAGCGCGAAGAAGTTCGTGAGGAAGCTCATCGCGTCGTCGAGCTTCTCGTTGAACGGGCTAGCGTCTTCGCCCATCGCCCGCTGGACGTGTTCGGGCGTCTCCCGAATCTCCAAGGGGTTCAGGCCGAGCGTCCCGCCGACCGTGATGCGTTTGGCGTCAAGCGCTTCGGCGACCCCCGCCCAGTTGTTCAGCGGCTCGAGGATGATGCCGATACGGTCCTTGCTCTGCTCGATGGAGCGGATGAAGTTCTGCTTCGAACTGAACGACTTCCCCGACCCCGTGTCGCCGACGGTGAACATCGCGTAGCCGTTGTCCCGCGCGAACGGGTCGATGACGACCGGACTCTGGTTGTCCTTGTGAATCCCGAACTCGACGCCACCCTCCTCGAGGATCGTCGCGTTGTGCGGCGAGGACAGCAGCGCGCCGACGGCGCCGCCGAGCGCAATCGACGTCCGGCCGAACTCGTTGTCGCCGATGGGTGCGGCGGACTGAAGGGCGAGATCCTGGCGACAGATCGCCGTCTTCGGCGTGAGGTTCGCCGGATCGTCGCGGAGTGCGCTCTTGACCTTCTGGACGGCGTCGCGGAGGTCCTCCTTCTCGTCGGCTCTGACCGTGATGAACATCCCCTGGTCGAAGACGTTCGCGCCGTTCTCGACGGCCTTGTACGTCGCTGCGGCCTCGTTGGCGCGTTCCTGTAGGTAGGCACTCCGCACGCTCTGTTCGAGGTCAGCGTCCACCTGAAGGTCGTCAGCGATATCCTGCAGTTCGTTCCGCGCCCGTTCCTGGTTCTTCGGCGTAATGTGGGCCGTCAGGTCGAACTGCACGTCGGTCATCTCGAAGAGCTCGGAGAGGTAGCCGTCGTTGGGGTAGTCCGGGTAGTCAGCGATGTACAGCGTTGTCGTCCACTGTTCGCCGACCCGTGCCGCGCGCGTCTCCCACTCGATCGCCGCCGGCGCCGTCACCGTCTTGTGTGACTCGGCAATGTCGTCGAGGAGCTGGCGTTCGGCGGCGCCCTGTTCGATGGTCTCCTCGTCGAGGAGGTCCGAGAACTCGACCTCTTCCTCGTCGTCTTCGGTGTACCAGTCCCAGAGGAGTTTCCCGCCGATACCGACCAGTACCGCGAACAGGATGTAGAGGGCCGCCCCTTCAGCTGAGGTCGGATTCGTGAGCCACTCCGTGAACTGGCTGACGGCGCCGCTGCCCGTCTGGAGGACGAGGTTACGCATCGTGGGCATCCTCCCGGCGCGAGTGGCCGATGATGGGTTGTTCGCGAACGATGCGATCGGCTTCGTCGTAGTCGTGTTCGCGGCCGTTCCAGAAGTCCATATTCAACACGAAGAGTTCGACCGTGCTGAGCCGCCGAGCAGACCACCCTGAGGCCTGCTGGATAAACTCCGACCGCACGTCGTTGACTCGGCTGTCCAGCTTCTCGAACATCTGTGCGCGGCGCTCGACGTCGGTGAGGTCCTCGCGGCGGGTCACGAACGGGTTGAACAGGAACCCGATGACGGGGAACTGCGTCAGCTTCTCGGCCGGCGTCCCCTCGTCTCGGAAGCGGTCATAGACCTCCAGCGGGGTGACTTGGACGCCGATGTAGTACCGCATCTGCTGGATGCCCCGTTCGCGCATCTCCTTCGGCCGCGTCTCCCGATACTCCTCGAGGAGTTCCCGGAAGATGGGGTTCTCTTTGACGTCCTCGTCGTTCAGGCGGTCTTCGATGTTCTCCGTGATCTGTTCGACTGGGAACGAGCGGGTCGTGGCGTGGAGTTTGAGCTTCGAGTCCAGTTCCTTGTTGGCGAACTCCTCGCCGGCGTCCTGAAGCTGTGCCCAGTCGTCGGACATCGCGAAGTCCATGTTGCCGGGGTCGATCTCGATGAACGCCTCCATCGTGCCGTCCGCGCGCTGGATCGCGCCAGCGCCCGGCCACGCCCGTTCTATGTTCGTGAGGTCCTGCGTCCGCTCGTCGGGCTTGAACGGCGTGTAGTTCGCGAGCCCGCCCTCGTTGCGCTCTGTCTCGTTGGTACTACTGTCGGCCTCCTCCGGGGCACTGAACGTGATCTGGGGGCGCTTGACGTAGCGATAGACGTCTTTCGTCCACGTCCACGCGTTGAGGTGGTCGGGCGAGACGTAGACGATCGCGACGCCGAACCCGAAGCCACCTGCGACGAACGGCAGGGCGAGTGATTCGATGCCGGTGAGGCCGGCGATGAACAGGCCGACGATCGGGAAGGCGATCAGGACGCCGACGTCGCCTTCCTCGATGTTGAGGTAGGGGATGCGACTCTCCTCACCGAACTGGTCCATGATGCGCCGTGCGGCTGCGTCTTCGTCGATGGACATGGATTGTTAGTATCCTCCAGGGTCGTTCTCGGTCCGCCGGTAGGACGGCGTCCCGCCGTCTTCGTCGCTGTTCGCGCCACGGGCTGCAGCTTTCTGCGCCACAGCATGTCCCGCTGCAGCCTTCGGTCCCCATCGGGCCGCCGTCGTCGCGACGCCGGCGCCGCCGATGTAGGCCCCAGCGGCGACACCGCCGACGAGGGCCGCTCCTTTCGTCGCACCACCGAGAACCTTCGCCGTCAGTGGGGTTGCGTATTTGAACGTCTTCCAGGTTAGGTAGAGTGCGATCAGCGGGAGCGATGCCGCGACTAGATACCGCAAAAACGGACTACTCGGAGCGATGGCGTTCTGAGAGTACAGCAAGTCGTATCCTTTGAACACCACCGCTGCAGGTAGAGGCAGGACCGCTAACGGGACGAATTTCTTACTGAACCCCATCGCGATATCCGAGAGCACGGGGACGTTTCCGTAGGCCAGCGCGAACGCAATCGGCATCCCATACACGTAGACGTAGAGCAAGACTTCGCGAATGTAGTAGAGTGCCTCCAAAGCCCACATTGAGAGTCCTCCAATCAGTGCGAATACGAGTGAAAGCCCAGGGTTTGTGATTGAGACTTCGAGCAAGTTGAGCATCGCATCGCCCAGCGAACCCAGACTCGGCATCAGAGCGATAGTGAACCCGTCCACGATGTAGAGTCCAAGAATACTGACCCAGTACCAGCTGATAATCAGAAACGCGCCGACCCAAGCTGTTTTCTTGGTGCGCCTGGCCTCGTATGCACTTCCAATATTGAATATACGGATTGTGTGACGGCCCTGAACGCACATCACGAGGAGCAGCAGCGAGATCAACATGATCTCTCCACCGACAAGCGCCTCCTGAATTGACGGCCAAGGAGCATTACTGGGCTCTCCGAAGACGAATGCACCATCCGTCTCCGGCGTTGGTGTCCCGAACATCTCCTCGGTGAGGGTCTCATAGCCGGAACGCAGGCCGTCCATGAAGAGGCCGACAATCCAATCGACGACCTCTTTGAATCCCTCAAGGACGACGTCGATTAGATCAACCATGGTTAAGCCTCACTGATGGAAATTTCGCAGTTATCGGTTTCTTGAGAGCCTGAATACTGGATACTGTACGTTTTGGTGACTCGGTCCCCGCCAACTCGTGTCTCGAGTATTAGTTCAAACTCGCCAGTCTTCGACTCCTCCGAACAAGACGTGCCTGCTCCAGGAACGAAAGCGAACGGCGAGCGTGAACTATAGAGCGTAATTTGCTCCCCCGGGCCGATAATGACCTGCTCAATCTCAGAGTCGGACTCCGGGTCGTAAATCCCGCTTACGTCTTCATCATCGACATAGTTCGTCCCCTCTTCGTCGGACGGATAGGGGACATCACCAATGAAGAGCAATTTTGTAACTGCATCAGGGCCAGTCCCCTGGTTTTCGAGGGTGACGAAGGCCTCCTCTTCAATTTCGCTTTCTGGTCCATCCCACATCTCTTCAGGCTGGTTTCTACCGATGCCCATCTCGATGATCCCGAGGTTTGGCTGGACAGAATGCGAGCTTTCACCGACTGTTTCCTCACCGCTGAGGGCTACTATTTCGTACTCGCCAGGAGCGTACGCTGTGCCGAGGTCAAATGAGACTTGCTGGGAACCTGCAGCGACCTCCCGCTGTCCGAACAGTTCGCCGTCCGGTTGGATGAGGTTGATTTGGTCGAACTCCGAGTCCGAATCGAACTGGACGATGAGTTCTGTTCCTTCGACAGTCACTTGCCGGAACACACCAGATCCGCCTCCTGGACTTGAACTACCATTAGGACCGGTGCTTCCGTTGCCATCCAGACAGCCGGCCACGCTCGCGAGAGCGGCGCCGGCAACTGTTCGGAGGGCGGTCCGTCTACTGAGGTGGGGATTGTCCTGAGTCATGGGTTTTGTCCGAAGATGTCTTCTGGGCCGAGCATCCGCAGGAGGCGCTTGCCAGCGTAGAACATCACGAAGAACGGCAGGAGCTGCCAGCCGACCTCGAACACCAGTGCAAACCAGCCGTCGATCGTCCCGAGTGGGTGCCAGCGGGCCGTCGCGGTATCGCTCACGTACGCCGGGTCGTGACCGAGCCACGAGCCCGGATGGTACCGAACCGTGTAGATGCCCGGTTCGTTGATGGTCACGATCGCCACCCCGGAGGCGTTGGTCTCGACGCGCTGATCCGCGACCGTGATGTACCCGTTTCGGCTGGTGCCGCCGATTGGATACTGACGGCTATCGTCGAGCGCAATCGGCGCACCAGTTTGATTGTCCCGGAGTTCGACCCTAAGCGTCGCTTGCGACTGATTCTGTTGGATGACCTCGACAGTGAGATTGCTGCGGCGGAGCTGCCGCTCGGAGCCGGCATCCGGCTCGACGATTGACGCATTCACGCCCCGGACGATTCCCGCAACATGGAGCGCCTCTCGATCGACGTTCTCAGCTCGAACGGCGACGCCGTACGTCGTCGTGTACGACTGGTTGACGATGTCGATATTGATGTTCTCACCGATGGTGCCGACTGGTGACGGGCGGTCAGTCCCCCAGATCTCGATGAGTTCCGGCACGTCTCGAACCGGCTCGGCACGCGGCCCGATCCGCGAAGGATAGGCATGGACGTACACCGGAATCGCGTCTGACTCGACGGTGGCGCTATCCGTGCGATTCGACCGGACGAGCGTGTCCCAGTTGGTGTTCCGAGCGGTGTAGAACCGCCAGATGCCACGGACCCGTGCCTCACCGTCATCCGTAAGCGTGTACCCCTGCCATGGCCGCGACTGGAAGATGGCCACGCCGGCGTCGCCGTTCGGATACTCGGCATAGTAGGGGTACGCCGAGAGGTCGTAGATCTCGACGGCGATCGAATCGGAGACGTTCCGTGTTTCCGTCCGATAGGTGACGTCGACGTCCGTCCGGTCACCCAGGTCGGTTCTGACGGTTTTCTTCAGCCGGACGCCAATCTCCGCTTCCAGCGTGAGATTCGCACTCCAGTCGTCCTCGATCTGGTAGTCGAGGGCAGGCGTATGGCCCCCGTCACGCTCGGCGATGGTCTCGCCGTCCTTCTTCAACCGGACTTCTTCGATCTCGTGCTCCGTGAGCGACCACGAGATAGTCGTGTTGCCGGAGGAACTCCCGTTGGGGACGCGAACGCGGTAATCAACGAACCCGCGCATCGTCCCATTCGGTGCGATGTACAGTGGGGTTTCACCGGACTCGAGGTGTCCACGAGTAGAGGGCTGGACCGCGAAGATCGTCGCGTGAGCATCCTCGATGAAGACGCCGTCCTCGAGGTCTGCGTGCGGTGGATGTACGGACGTATCTGGGCCACCGGCGTCGAGGTCCTCAAAGTCGTTCCGCGTCCACGTCGCCGCGGTCGCGGGCGGGCGTTTGAACGTGACGTCGGTCCCGTTCGCGACCTGATGGACGGCGGAGCGATTCTCGCCGTAGCGCTGGCGGTACTCCTCTTGCGTGATGTAGTTGTCCGCATCCCGAGACCACAGCGTTGCCGACTCGTTTTCCGTGAGCCCGTTCCCCTCCGTACCCGGTCGCGGTGGGTCAGCGGCGACGATACCCGTGACTAGGCTCGTCGCGAGCAAGCCGGCCATGAGCACGGAGAGCTCTCGATGGTTCATAGGGCTCGCAACGGGGACTGCGGAGTGGTTACCAGGGGACGAGGTCGACGCACTGCGCCAGCGGGAGGCCCATCATCGACCCGGCGACGGTGTATAGCGGGCCGAGGACGACGAGGACGACCGCGGACTTCATCGCCGACCGTTTGTGGCGTTTGAGGCCCTTCTTCTGCTCGGGATTGAGGGTGAACATCTCGATGAGGGAGTCAGCCTGCCAGACGATGGCGAGGCCGACGATCCCCAGCGCGGTGGTCAACTGGAAGAACCCCTCAATCATACTCGGGAGGTTGTCTGCGCTACAGACCGCGTTACTCTGGGCGGCGACCGGCTGGACAGCGAACAGGCTCAGGAGGACGACGGTGAGCGCTGCCTGCCGAGGGATCTTCCCGGTCAGCGGTGACTGGTTTTCGACGCTACGCTCAGGGTCGGAGGGAGTCTGGTCCTGTGACATAGCGGGTTAATCATCGGTGGCGTCTCCAGCCGTTGGCTGGTTCTGCTGCTCTTCGACGAGCGACTGGAGGTCGTCGAAGCGGTTGGTGTCTTCTGCGATCTCTTCGAGCGTGTAGCCCTGCTCGCGGGCCCGTTCGAGGAGGTCGCGGAGTTCATCGGGGTCAACACCGCGGACTTCCATTTCCTCGCGGAGGGCGCGGCGATAGAGGGCGGAGGCGTTGATGTGGTCGTTCCACATCAGGTACAGGTCATCGATGTCCTCGATGGTGACTGACCTCGTAATCATACATGCGGGTATGGGTATGCACCGGCTGAGTCCCGGTACATATTGGCGCGGTAGCTGGATGATACCTAAATGCTTTCTGGCCAGCAATAACTGCAAATTTGTTGAGTAAATTATAACCAAGTTACTTGTTGCCCTCGTAGAAAAGACTTAACCAACACCTGCCGAGTACGGTGGGGAGTCTGTTGGTTAAGACCGAGAATCAGCTCGCTTACTCGAGCTCCACAACTTCGCCGCTTCCCTCGTCGAGGATCTCTCGAACTTCGGCCAAGAGTTCCTTCCCTTCCTCGTGGAGGGCTGTACCTTCATCGAGGTCGCATTCGTCCGCGTCGAGCTGTTCAATGATCTCCTCGACGCGACTCAGTCGATCGTGGATTTCGGAGTCATTTGCCACGGTTAGATCACCCCCAGCCAAAGCCCGGTGATGACCAGCAACAGCAACAGCAGCACAGCGATCGCGACCTTGTAGTAAATCGGTGGGAGGCCCTCGGGTGCGGGCGCTTCATCGACTGCCTCGGCGAGCTCCTGTTCGTGTTCGTGCTCCTGCTGGAAGGTCTCGTACGCGGCATTGAGCTGTTGTTCCAGCGGCTCGATCTTACTCGCAAGGAACTCTTGGCGGGAGTTCACGATATACTCGCCGGCGGCGGTCGGCGTGATCGTCGCGACGTCCGCCACCTGATCCGCGATGAGTCGGTCATCGGTGTGTCCAATCGCGGTGACCACCGGGGTATTGGCGGTGAAGATCGCCTCCGCGACCCGCTCGGTGTTGAAGGCCTGGAGGTTCGAATCGCTCCCACCGCCCCGACCGACGATGATTGCGTCGACGTCCTCCGAGCGGTCGAGATGGTGGATGCCGTTCGCGATGGACGTCGGCGCCTCCGACCCCTGGACGGTTGCGTCCTTCACCAGGATGTCGACGGTGGGGTCCTGTCCGTGGATCGCGTTCTGGATGTCGTATCGGGCGTCTCCTCGAAGGGACGTGACGACGCCGACCCGCTCCGGGAACGCCGGCGGTTGCTGTTTCTGCTCGTCGTCGAACCAGCCACGCTCTTCGAGTTCGCTTCGCAGTCGCTCGACGGCAGCCGCCTGGTCGCCGTCGCCGACGACGATCACGTCCCACGGTTTGAGGTCGATTTTCCCACCCTCGACCCAGTAGTCGATATCGCCCTCGAGGATGACTTCGGTCCCGTCCTCGAGGTCGGCGTCCATCTCCCGGTAACGGTTCGCCCAGATCATACAGGGGAGTTCGGCGTCGCCGTCGGTCAGCGTGAAGTAAAGCGCCGTACTGTTCTTGTGGAGGTCAGTGACCTCCCCGATACAGCGGACGCCGTTGAGGGCAGGCGTGTTCTGGACGACCGACGCGATCCGGTTGTTCAGCTGGGACACGCTAAGGACCTCTCTCGCATCGGGTTCGACCGCCTGCCGTTCGGTATCCGGTGCGTCCGCCATTTCCGTTTTCTAACTTCTGAACAGGAACCTCAAAAAGCTACGTTCGAGTGCCGGGGTTGGCTGCGTTACGCAGGCCTACAGGTCGCGGGGCTGGACCGTCTTCCGGTCGTTGGCCTCAGCACGCTCTGCGGCGTCGTCGAGCAGTTCGGCGACCTCTTCGTTGAGGGCGTCGTAGAAATCTGCCGAGACGTTGTGGTCCGAAAGTGCGTCCTTCACGGCTGCTTTGACGATGAGGTCAGACATTCCATCGCGGACTTCTCTTGTCCACCATATAAAGGTTCGAAGTTTCTCACGTAGTCTTCCTAACCAGTCACGCCGAATT
Source organism: Halorubrum distributum JCM 13561 (assembly GCF_000337395.1). NCBI lineage: Archaea > Methanobacteriati > Methanobacteriota > Halobacteria > Halobacteriales > Haloferacaceae > Halorubrum > Halorubrum distributum. Next base: position 86,291 of record NZ_AOJF01000001.1, on the reverse strand, counting down.
CGTCTCTGAGTACCAGAGAGAACATATGCCACCCCTCAAAAATAGGGAACAGGCAGATGCACGATCTAACTGGGTTCCAGCGGGATATCTTGTACGTAACCGCCGGGCTCGAGGAACCACACGGGCTCGCAATCAAAGACGAACTCGACGACTATTACGAGCAGGAGATCAATCATGGCCGCCTCTATCCGAATCTCGACGATCTCGTCAACAAAGGACTGCTCGAGAAAGGTGAACTCGACAAGCGGACTAACGTGTACACGGTCACGCAACGCGGATTGCGGGAGATCGAGGCGCGACGTGAGTGGGAAAGTCAGTATTTAGAAGACATGAACGTACCCGCTACGTCGTAGGATCATTATAAAAGCGGGACTGCTTTACCCACTTCCCACGAATACACAGTAAGATGGCTCGGCTCGTCTTCTATCACCACCCACAGGCCGAGAATTTCTCACTCAAATATAGCTCGGCATCGATAGCAGAAATCCAGTCTCAGCGAGAGCAATCCGACGAGTCGACAAAACTCATCGGGTACCCCTTCGAAACACCGGTCTATGTCCTCTACGAAGGCGATTCAGAGATCGAATCAGCCCATGACATCGACTTCGATCAGGAATGGTTGAGCGACCGTATTCGTGACCTCCCCCGTGCTGGGCAAGTTGTCGCATTCCGATTAGTGGAATTGCTCGAGGCAGCTGTCGATGTTCGAGAGGAGGATGAGTTTCGGCTCTACAAGGAGTTCGAACCGCAAAAAATCCAGCAGGCACTCGATCACGTCTCCTGGGGAGCCCCACTTCCGACCGTCGCTGGAGAGGTGATGTCGAATTTGATTCTCCGACATTCCCTCCCGAATGCGAATCATCGAACTGGCATCGCTATGCTGCAGTTCTGTATTGAGAGTGTGGACTCGGATTTTGCGATGCCACGAACACACGTCGACGACGATACCTGGCGAGAGTGGGTCGACCCCTACATCGTCGACTCCAAGCGGCTCATCACGGTCCGCCGGAACAACCTCCGTTTCAAGCAACTCGAAGACCTGGATGTCGACCTCGTCGAACGGAAAGATGGGATCCAAATTCGATTAGCCGAATTCGAGCTGGATATGCACTGGCGAGAAGCCCTTTCGAAGTACGCTGGGCAGCATGAATCCCACTGTACGGACTTCGGACAGGCAGTTCTCGAACGAGCAGAACGGGACGATCTACTCGACCGTCAAGGACCAACGAAACAAGAGTTCATCACGTATCTGGAGAACGGGCTCGTCGAACGGGACTTCAGAGAAATGTTCTGATCAGTCGCGAAGCTCAGCGACCGACTGTCCGACCTCGCGAACGTGTTCACTTCGCTCGAGGTCGAGTTCCTCGGCGAGGTAGTCAACCGTCTCTTCGAGGCTCATATCGGAAAGAAGTCCGTCAAGCGGTATAAACCTAGTGCTGGCGTAGCTATGTGGCCCATCAGAGGAAGCGTCTGTGTATACCGAACTTCGTACCCCTCGGGAAAACTGTGGAACCGGTGACCGCATAGCGATACTCACTGAAATTACGCAGTGTCGCCAGTTGCTGACCACCAACCGAACTCAATTGAAAGAAGCTCCGAAGCGATCGGGCGCGTTTCAGTCTGCAGGTTGTGCGTCAGTCGCTGGTGTCCCACCTGGAAGCTCGGGGATGGACAGGTCCACGCGGCGGAGCAGCTGGGCGTTGATCGCGACGATCACCGTACTCAGCGACATCAGAAGCGCACCCACAGCAGGGGAGAGCAGAATCCCGATCGGTGCCAAGACGCCTGCTGCGAGCGGAATCGCGAACACGTTGTAGCCGGCGGCCCAGACGATGTTCTCCTGCATCTTCCGATAGCTCGCCTTACTGAGCTTCACCAGCCGAACGACGTCCATGGGGTTGTTCTGGACGAGGATGACGTCGGCCGACTGGACTGCGACGTCGGTGCCGCTCCCGATCGCGATGCCGACGTCGGCTCGTGTCAGCGCCGGCGCGTCGTTGACGCCGTCGCCGACCATCCCCACGAGCTTGCCCTGGTCCTGGAGCTCCTGGACTTTCTTGTCCTTGTCTTCGGGGAGGACTTCCGCGAACACCGTGTCGATGCCCAGTTCGTCGGCGACGGCGTTGGCGACGTCCTGAGAGTCCCCAGTCAGCATCGCCACTTCGATGCCTAGCTCGTGGAGCGCGTCGACGACGCGGAAACTCTCCTCGCGAATCACGTCGGCCATCGCGAACGCGGCGATCAACTCCCCATCACGGACGAGATACACCACCGTCTGTGCGTTCTCTCCCGCATCGTCAGCGAACCGCTGGAGGTGGCCCGGAACCTCGCTATCGAGCTGTGAGAGCAGATTCGGACCGCCGACGTACACCTCGCTTCCGTCGACGTTTGCGCGAACCCCTCGTCCTTTGATCGCCTCGAAGTCGGTCGCATCAGGGGCGCTGAGATCGCGCTCGTCAGCTGCTTCGCGGATGGCTCGCGCGATCATGTGTTCGGAGTCGCTCTCGACAGCGGCCGCCAGTGCGAGGGCGTCGTCCTCGTCGACGCCCTCGACGGTCGCCATATCCACGACGCCGTGCTCGCCTTCGGTGAGCGTCCCCGTCTTGTCGAAGATGATCGCGTCCAGCTTCCGTGCGTCCTCCATCGCGATCCGGTCGCGGACGAGCATCCCGTTGCGCGCCGCCAGGGAGGTGTTGATCGCGACGACGAGGGGGATGGCAAGCCCGAGGGCGTGTGGGCAGGCGATGACGAGCACCGTCACGACGCGTTCGATGACGGTCGCGTCAAACGACACCGCGACCGTCCACGCGATTGCGGTCACGACTGCCGCCCCGAGCGCGACGTAGAACAGCCAGCCGGCCGCGCGGTCGGCCAGCACCTGGGTCTTCGACTTGCTCTGCTGGGCTTCCTCGACGAGCCGCATAATGCCCGCGAGCGTCGTCTCCTCGCCCGTCGCGCCGACACGGACGCGGAGACTGCCGTCGCCGTTGATGGTGCCGCCGATGACCTCGTCGCCAGGCTCCTTCGAGACGGGCTTGGACTCACCCGTGATCATCGATTCGTTGACGTCAGAATCGCCCTCCTCGACGACGCCGTCGGCGGGCACGCTCGCGCCCGGCCGGACGAGCACGCGGTCGCCCTCGGAGAGTTCACTGACAGGAACCTCTTCGGTCTCGCCGTCATCGGTGAGTCGTTCCGCCGTGTCCGGCATCAGTTTCGCCAGCTCGTCGACGGCGCTCGAGGCGCGCCGGACTGAGCGCATCTCTATCCAGTGCCCGAGCAGCATGATGTCGATCAGCGTGACGAGCTCCCAGAAGAACGCCGACTGCGTGGGGAAGACCACGCTCGCGAGACTGTAGACGAACGCGACCGAGATGGCCATCGAGATGAGCGTCATCATCCCCGGTGCCCGGTCTTTCAGTTCCGGGACCGCCATCTGGAGGAACGGAATCCCACCGTAGGCGAAGACAATGACCGCGAAGACGGGGTTGATCCACTCGCTCCCCGGGAACGTGGGGACGGAGAACCCGAGCCACTCCTGGAGCATTTCGCTGTACAGGAGGACGGGAATCGACAGGAGTGTCGAGACGAAGAAGCGCCGGCGGAACATCTGCTCGTGGTCTTCGTGCATCCCGCCATGTCCCTCACCGTGTCCCTCGTGGGAACCGTGGCCGTGTCCTTCGTCCTCGTGGCCGGCGTGTTCGTGCTGCTCGTGGAGCGCCTCACCCTCCGCCGTAGCAGGGTGTGCCTCGTCCTCCAGTAGCTCTTGTTCTACCCGTGGTTCGTCGGACTCGGCGAGCGCTTCATCGTGCTCGCCGTGTTCGTGCTGGTGACTGCTGGTGTCCTGCTGGTCCTCTCCTCCCTGGGAATTCTCAGTTGTATCTTTGTGGTCGTCCATAGATCATATGCTCTTTAGAGGTGGATTCGCTGGCTTCCTGAATCTTCGCCCCCTGAAACCGTACAGCAGGACCATCGTAGGCAAACTCCAAAGACAACTGTAGCGCGTCGTCTCGAAGCGGTCCGTGCTATCCGCTAATCACTATACTCAGGCGTGAGCGGTGTACCCTGCGCCTTCGACGGCCTCCACAAGGGCCGTGACCTCTGCCTCACCCTCGACACTTGCCTGTTCGCTCTCCCTGTCGACGGTCACGGAAGTCACGCCAGAGACCTCTTCAAGGGCCTCTTCGACCGTCTCCTCACAGTGACCGCACGACATTCCTTCCACGGTGATGGTCGTCGTCATACAGGGATACATACGGTCCCCTCTCTTTAGCGGATTTCCCCTTCGATCATACTGGTCTCTTGGGAGTCAAACTTTAGAATCCAAGTAACACCTGCGGGCGCAATGAACCAAATCACAGATTTACCAGCTGTCGATGGCGGGAAGATTCAGGTCTCGTTGTGGCGCTCACTGTACGTCTTCGCTGCTAAAAAGACATATAGTGCGCCGATAGCCCGAACGGCCGAATTGAATCGCTCATTCCATTCTATCGACTCCGGACGCTCGTACAGGAACGCGGTGGCAAATCTCTGATACAGATCGGGAAACAGGAGGACGATCGTGCCGAACGCACCGGTAAGATTCATCAGCCACGCATATGCTCGCCCGTTACGGAGGGATATCGCAGCTATCAGAACGCCCTCCGACCGGATAGCTGGACGGACCCACCCTCTCACAGTCCCCTCACTTGGGTTCGCAATCGCGAGTTTCTCGAAGATCTCGACGATCTTGTCCGGGAACAGTGCTGAGATAGCGCCGAGGACACCCACGAGTGTTCGAATCATACGATATAGTTAGACTGATACGGATATAATTCTCGCTGTGATCCTACACTAGCGAGAATGATAGGTGTCCAAACGGTAGCGGTTTCGAATCAAGAACAATGCGCAGAGGCTGCTTTACGAATGAACATCCCGAATACTCAGGGGTTCGGAGCATACAGGGCGTAGAGAATCGACAGCATCCCGGCTGCGGTGACAGCTGCTGCGACGAATCCTGCTTCGAAGATCGACACCTGGAGGAGTTCGAAGAGGACGCCTTCGAGAAGGCCGCCCAGCCCGACCAGCGCGAAGCCGGCGGCGACGTACAGGAGCAACTGCGTGTGATGCCGCTGGTACCCACGATAGGCTTGGTACGCGATTACCAGCGCCAGCGCGGTCGTGAACAGCTTGCCGATGACGAATAACGTGTGTTCCATGAGTCAGTCTCCCCGCATCTCCTCGAAGATGGACGTAATCCGGTCGGCGGGGNTGAACAGCTTGCCGATGACGAATAACGTGTGTTCCATGAGTCAGTCTCCCCGCATCTCCTCGAAGATGGACGTAATCCGGTCGGCGGGGTCCGGCCGGACGTCAATGTTGACATCGAACCCCTTGGCCTGCAGGAGGACTTCGACGCGTTCGAGGCGCGCCTCGTACTCGCTGTAGTGCCGTCCGCCGGGGTCGACGTGCGTGTACTCCTCGAGGAGGCCCTGCTCGACGAGGCGGGTGACACGGCGCGAGACGGTCGGCCGTGACATGTCGCATTCCTCGCTGAGTTCTTTCGCGGAAAGTCGGTCGTTCTTCGTCGCCACGAGGATGTCCCGGGCATACTCGTCGTCAAGCGTAGCGAAGATGTCCGACGGGTCGGCCTCCTCAGTCACACGTCCGTACTCGCGACAGGAGCGTAATATAGCCCCCCGGTTTTCTGACTCAGAACGCTGGCTCGCTATTATATCGTCTTACTCCGCCTACTGATAGTTGAAGGTGCAATAATTATGTCCACACTCGACTCCGGCATGAACCAGCTCGAGAGCAGAGTCGGCGGCCTGACCGTCGGCGGGAAAGTCCACAGCCTCAGCGCGTGGTTCGTGCTCGCGCTCCGCCTCATGATGGGGTACGCGTTCGCGTACTCCGGGTTCACGAAGATCACCGGCGAGTTCGCCGCCGGCGGCTACCTCTCGAACGTCGCGGCGACCAACGGCAACCCGCTCGCGGGCATGTTCGCGTGGATGGGTAGTACGCCGTGGTTCGTCGAGTTCGCGAACGTCGCCGTGCCGTGGGGCGAGCTGTTCATCGGCCTCGGCCTGCTCGTCGGCGCGTTCGTCCGCCTCGCGGCGTTCTTCGGCGCGCTCATGATGGCGATGTTCTACTTCGGGAACTGGGACATGGGTCACGGGTTCATCAACGGGGACTTCGCGTACATGCTCGTGTTCCTCGCGGTCGCCGCGTTCGCTGCGGGCCGCATCCTGGGCCTCGACCAGTACATCGAGAACTACGACGTCGGCGGCGAGACGCTCGTCGAGCGCTACCCCGCCCTCGAATACATCCTCGGCTAACCACGCCGAGTTCTTTGGGAGTACAACAATGCAAAATCCAATTCAAGCACGCGGGATTCGTTCTCTGGGACTCATCGTCGTCGGAGCGCTGGCTCTGGCCGTCGTCGCCGGAATGGCGCTAACACACGCGACTGTCCCAGATGCAATGATGTGGGGCTGGCACGACGGGATGTGGAACGACGGCCACATGGCCGGATGGGGTAGCTGGGGCTGGGGGATGATGCTGTTCGGTCTCCTGTGGATGACACTCCTCGTCGCCGTCCCCCTCGGTTTCATCTACTGGCTGGGAACGCGGTCGCAATCGAACGGCCCCGCTGAGGATAGCGCACTCGCCGTCCTCCAAGAGCGGTACGCCCGTGGCGAGATCGACGACGAGGAGTTCGACCGCCGTCGCGCCCGTCTCACACCAGATGATGGACGGTAACGGACGATCGTTCCCTACTCGCTGACTTCAGTTTTCACGACGGTTGCCGGACGAGTCGTCAATCGGAGAACGCGGTCAGTGACACTTCCGAGTAACGCCCGATATTCGTCCGGCCGGCGTTTGGTACCGAGCACGAGGAGATCGGCGTCACAGTCGTCTGCGTGGTCCACGATGGTCTCAGCGGGGCGGCCATGTTGCATTGCCGTCTCGACATCGACATCGGTTTCTGCGGCTCGACGTCGGAGTTCGGAAAGCGTCTCCTCGCCGTGTTCTTCGAGGCCGTGTTCGGGACCTTCGGCTTCGTCGACGTACTCGTCCCCGCTGTACGCAGTTACGACATCCTCGTCAACGACGTAGAGCACATGGAGGACTGCGTTGTGAGCGGCTGCGAGCTCGAGTGCATGCGTTTCAGCATCTTCAGACGCAACAGTTCCATCGGTCGACAGGAGAATTCGGTCGTACATTCAGTCAGAATTCAAAGGCGGGTATCATAAATTCGGCTTCCAATTCTCTCTGCTCAAGAGTCACGGTAGCGTGTTCAGTATGGCCGCGTCAGCGGATGTGTCCAAGCACGACTGACGTACTCAATCGAGACTGTGAACCATCAACGAGCTGTCCGTCAGTGGTCGTGTCCCTCCATCACCATCGGATGCCCGGTGGCGTATTCGTCCGGGTTTTCCCCGAAGGTCTCCTTGCAGGTCTGCGAGCAGAAGTAGTACGTCTCGCCGTCGTGCGCCGCCGATGGCTCGCTGTCGTCAGTCCGCATCCCACAGACGGGGTCGCGGTACTGGCCGGGCGCACCGAGACCGCGACGATAAACATACAGCAGGAACCCGGAGAGCGCGAACGCGATGAGGTTGAGGTAGAACGTGTAGTTGAGTTTGAAGTACGTTTGCTCGGTCGCCGTCTCGCCGCCCGCCAGATCCGGAACGATTCCCAGCGCGTCGAACAGCAGCTCCATGAGGAAGCCCGTGAACGCCATCGTGACGAAGAAGACGCCGAGAATGTACAGCATCACCTTCCAGCCGTAGTACTTCCGGTAGACGTTCAGCACGGGAATCGTGATGAGGTCGGCGTAGACGAACGCGATGACGCCGGCGAAGCTGATGCCGCCGCCCCAGAGCGCGACCGCGAACGGAACGTTACCCATGCTGCCGACGAAACTGAGGACGGCGATGGCGACGCCCATAATCGCGTTCTCGGCCGTCACAAGCAGCCCGTCGCCCTGGATGAACAGGGTGTTCCACACCCACTGGGGGACGAAGACGATGACGAACCCCGATATCAGGAAGCCGGCGATGACGTCCTTCCAGATCATCGACCACTCCTTGCGGTACTGGTTCCCGACTTTGTACCAGCCACCCCACGACAGTAATTCGTCACGCCACCCGCCGCGGCTCGACATCTCCTGGCGGTAGGTCTCCATACAGCCCTCCGAGCAGAACTTGAGCGTCTCACCACCGTCAGTCCTAAGCGTGTACTCGTCCTTGCCTTCCATCCCGCAGGTTGGATCCTCGGTGACGCCCGCCTCGTGATCGCGCTCGTTGAGCGTCTCTCGCACCTCGTCGAAGAGGTTCTCCGGGAGCGTGAGATGAACGATGACGGCCATCACGGCGATGAGAATGAGGCCGCCAAGTAACTCTGCGACCAGGAACTCCCAGCCGAGCAGAATCAGGATCATCAACCCGAGTTCGACGATGAGGTTCGTCGACGCGAACATAAACGCGAGGAAGTTCACCGCGTGCGCCCCCTTCTTGAACAACCCCTTCCCGATGGCGACGGCACCGAAACTACAGCCACTACTGGCCGCGCCGAACGCAGTCGCCTTGGTGAGCCCGCGCAGATCGCCATCGCCGAGGATCTGGGCCATCCGCTCCTTGGAGACGTAGACCTGGACGAGGCTCGTGATCGTGAGGCCCATGATGATCGCCCACGCCGCCGTCCAGAGGAAGCCCACTCCGATACGTAGAGCTTCGGAGATGCCATCAATCATCGTCGCTACCATAGGTATCAGTTCGAAGGGATCATCTATTGCAGTTTTCCTTCAGATAGTTCGGGTCAGAGCCGTGGTGAGTAGGTATTCAAAAGAATAGTGGTGGGTGGAACACGCAGGTCAAAGGCACAACCGCATTGAATAGTTAGTGCGTAGTATAATCTGAGAACCCCAACTCAGGGAGGGATCACAATATGCCGACAAATTCAGACGATACGCGACTTGTTACGCTCCTCCTCGTTATCATCGGTGCCGTCTTCATCGTCCCGTTGTTCTTCATGGGTTTCGGAATGATGGGGCTCGGTCCGATGATGGGCGGGATGTGGGGCGGTCACATGTGGGGCGACGGGACGATGCCTGGCTGGATGTTCATCGTCGGCATCGTGATGCAGCTGCTGTTCCTCGCCGCCCTCGTCGGTGGTGGGTACCTCATCTATCGCACAGTCACGGGAGATGCGAGTGACTCAGACCAAGCACTCGAAGAGCTTCGGCTTGCCTACGCTCGCGGGGAGCTGACTGACGAGGAATACGAACAGCGACGCGAGGCACTCGAACGAGACAGTTGACTCGAAACAGCTGAAGCATGGCCAGCCTCCCTGATCACCGTCAACAGTCGACCCGTCCGCAGCTTCCAGCATGGCTTGACTGATACACGACGGTGGGGTTATACGGGCTCCTCATCGGGACTGGACTCTGTCTGGTCGCGTTCCTCACGAATCCCATTCCCGATCCCTCGTTCCCGTGGGCGACGCTGCCCGAGTCTCTACGATTACCGATTGCACAGCCCCGGATCGAACACTGGCCGGTGACCTACACTATCGGTATCTGGCTGTGGATTATGGGCTTTCCCGCGCTGTTCCTCGCTGGCTATAGACGATTCGGAGACTGGATGCCGTTCGGAACACCGATGTGGCTTGCTGGACTTCCGGCGCTCGCGATGCTCAGCTGGACGACATACTGCCGGTTTTTCTGGCCGAAGCTTCATCCGCCGACCTGGAACGCTCCCTCCTACACGGTCGTCTGCTGGCTATACTGCTCCTCGTACAACGTGCTCTGGAGTAATCTTGCCTATCTGATTGCGTTCGTCGGCGTCGCCGCGACAGTTCTAGCTGTGCGACGCCGGCATGTAGCCGGATACATCCTACTCGGGTTCGGAGTCTTCGCACTTCCCCTCGGATTGCCAGCTGTGTATGAGGGATATCGCCGGATAACTAAAACACACGGTGAAGTGAGGCCTTGACAGCAGTACAGGGCGCAAGCTCAAGAATCTCGGTGCGCACGAACGAACGCCTGGCGGAGGACAGTCAGGAGCACGTAGGTTTCGTACTTCTGGGTCTGACAGTGCTCACACGGCTGCATATCTGCGACGATCTCCGCTATCGCGTCGTCGTGGTCTTCTGTGAGAGTAGACAGTGCATCCCCAATCTGGGGCTGAACGGCCTCGATCATCTCCTCGACAACGTCATCGGCTGACGCCGGCAGCGAGTACGAGAGGACGATCGTATTCGCGTGGTAGTACTTCGTCGTCCCACCGCGCCCTTCCTCGAAGCGGACGACATCGACGAGACCGGCATCCCGTAACTCGTTGATGTGATGACGAACCGTGTTCTCCGTGCGGTCGACGCCGCGGTCCTCCAAATGGCCGTGGACCTCAGTTGCGGTGAGCGCCTCCTCAGAGAGGATATCGAGAATCATCGCCCGCATTGGTTCGTCGATGGCGTCCGAAACCCGGGTGTCTCGCACCGCGATGTCCTCAAGCCGGTGGTCGGTACCGGAACTACTCATACGAGAACTGAGTATGAGCAGGCGGGAAAAGCTAGCGGGACGCTGCTTTGAACTCAGGTTGCTGGGTTCGTGATACCGAAAGCCCTAGACGACCCGTTTAACTGTTCCAATCACCCATATACGTATTCAAACATATCATCTAAAAAATACTTATTGGGGTACGGGCACTACCTCAAACTGTAATGAGCGACACAACCCAGTTCCGCGTCCTCGACTTCGACTGCCCGACCTGTGCGAGCACCGTCGAACGCGCCCTGTCGAACGTCGACGGTGTCCAGCATGTCGAAGTCCACTACGCCACCGGCCGCGTCGAGATCGAATATGACGACAGCGTCGCTGATCCCCACGCCTTCGCACAGACCATCGAAAACCAGGGTTACACGCCCCAGCCCGCCTAACACCATGAACAATCAATCGATCACGCAGTACTACCGGAAACACCGGAAGGCAATCGTCACTGCGACGAGCGGCCTGCTGTACGGTGGTGGCTGGAGTCTGGGCTACCTCACGAGTTTCGAGATGGCAAGCGCCGCCATCCTCGTCCTAGCGACAATCGTGGGTGGCTACGACATCGCCAAGACCGCCTACCACGAGGTCACCAGCCGGACGCTCGGTATCAAGACGCTGGTGACGCTGGCCGCTATCGGTGCCATCGTCATCGGAGAGTACTGGGAGGCTGCCGCCGTCGTCTTCCTGTTCAGTCTCGGGAGCTACCTCGAGGGCCGGACCATGCGGAAGACCCGGACGGCCCTCCAGGAGCTCCTAGAGATGACGCCCGACACGGCCACCGTCCGTCGCGACGGGGAACTCCAAGAGGTTCCCGCCCGGGAGGTCGAAGCGGGCGAGGTCGTCGTCGTGAAGCCGGGCGGGAAGATTCCGGTCGATGGCGAGGTCGTCGACGGCGAAAGCGCCGTTAACCAGGCGCCGGTCACCGGCGAGAGCGCGCCCGTCCACAAGGCCGACGGCGACGACGTCTACGCCGGGACGGTCAACCAGGAGGGCGCGCTAGAAATCCGGACGACGGGTGCGGGCTCGGACACGACGCTCGAACGTATCATCCGTCGCGTCGAGGAGGCCCAAGAGGCCCAGTCGCCCACGGAGAGTCTCATCGACCGGTTCGCGAAGTACTACACGCCGGCCGTCATCGTACTGGCCATCGGCGCATATGCAGTCACGCAGAACGCGATCCTGTCGCTGACGCTGTTGGTCATCGGCTGTCCGGGCGCGCTGGTGATCGGGCCGCCAGTCAGCATCGTCTCGGCCATCGGCAACGCCGCCCGATCGGGCGTGCTGATGAAGGGCGGTGAACACCTCGAACGCGCCGGCAAGATCGACCTCGTCGCCTTCGACAAGACCGGCACCCTCACCAAGGGCGAGACCACCGTGGCCGACATCGAAGGTTTCGGTATCGCCGATGACGAGGTCCTCACGCTCGCGGCGACCGCCGAGAAGAAGAGCGAACACCACCTCGCCGACGCCATCGTCGACGCAGCCCGCGAGCGCCCGACTGCTGCGACGGACGGTGGGGCGGCGGTTGCCAAAGCGGACGATACGGACGCCAGCCTCCGGTCGATTCCCGATCCGGACGATTTCGACGTGGTCGCTGGTAAGGGCGTCATCGCCCACGCCGATGGCCAGGAAGTTGTTGTCGGCAACCGCGCACTGCTGGCCGACCGCGACATTGACGTCCCCAGCCGGGTCGCCGACTACGTCCGCGAGCGTGAGGGGCGCGGCGAGACAGTCGTCCACGTCGTTCGGGACGGGGACATCATCGGCGCGATTGCGATGCGGGACGAGCTCCGGGAGGCCGCTCCTGGGGTCGTCGCGGCGCTCCAAGACGCTGGCATCGAGACGGTGATGCTCACCGGCGACAACGAGCGGACGGCCGCTGCCGTTGCCGAGGAGGTCGGTATCGACGAGTACCGTGCCGAACTCCTCCCCGAGGACAAGCAGTCCGTCATCGAGGGCTACCAGGCCGACGGCCACGTCGTCGCGATGGTCGGCGACGGCATCAACGACGCGCCATCGCTGGCGACCGCCGACGTCGGCATCGCGATGGGTGCTGCGGGGACGGACACCGCCATCGAGACGGCTGACATGGCGTTGATGGCCGACGACCTCGAACGAATCCCGTACGCGGTCAAACTCAGCAAGGCGACGCGCTGGAACGTCCTCGAGAACGTCGGGCTGGCAGTGTTGACCGTGACCGTCCTCCTCGCGGGCGTGCTCACCAGCTACGTCACCCTCGCGTCGGGAATGCTGGTCCACGAGGCCAGCGTCCTCCTCGTCATCCTCAACGGGATGCGACTGCTCCGCTACTGACCACGAGACACGATCACAACCACAACTCATGACATCGAATTCGACTGCGACTGACACGACCCAGACGAGAACCAATTGGCAGGTCGACTACGACGTCGACCCGATCGAAATCCGCGACCCCGTCGCGGAGGCCCTCGGCGTCCTCGAACCGGGCGAACCGTTCGTCGTCACCTACCGGGACGCGGTGAAAGAAGCGGGCCACTCCTGTCCGACAGCCTCGGGCGCCTACCGGATCGTCCAGCTCGGGCTCGACGCCCTGTATCCCGACGACTATCCAGTCCGGAGCAAAATCGAGGTCCAGACGGCAGGCCCGCAGGACGATGCCGCGTACGGCGTGATGAGCCGCATCATCTCGTACGTGACTGGCGCGACCGGCGATGACGGATTCAGCGGGCTCGCCGGCGGCTATGGCGGCCGCCGCTACCTCCTCGTCTTCGACGCGTTCGACCCGGACACGGCGGACCCGACGTTCCGGTTCCGGCGAACCGACACGGACGAGACCGTCGAAGTGGCCTACCACGTCAGCGACGTTCCTGGCGGTGGACCCGCGATCGGGAACCTCCAGGGGATTCTCGACGGATCGGCAAGCGACCAGCAACGGGAGGCCTTTGCTGACGCCTGGCACCGCCGGGTACAGGTCGTCCTCAGCGACGACTCGCTGTTCACCGTCGACGCGGTGTGAACGCGACGGTCTACCCCTCACACTCGAAATATGTTACTACGGTATACTATCGATCTCCTCGAGCGCCTCAGTAGCGACATCACCGAGTTCTCCGGCCTCGATATGTGAATACCGCTCTCTCACCATCTCCTCTGAATTGTCGAGATACCGGGCGGCAACCGTGTATCCGAATGCTCGAACGAGAACTTCACCCATTCCACGCCGGCCGCCGTGTGGAGCAAGGTAATCGTGTTTCGGATGGTCGATGTCTATCTCTGCAGCTTCTGAGAGCCGTTGGAGAATCGATCGTGTGCCGTCCGTCGTAATCGAGGGCGGCCGAATATCCTCATCGAGCGCCAGGAGGAGGTCGCGAGCGTACTCCTCACGGCGTTCGGCGATTGCCTCCGTATGTTCCCCTCGGTCGGCGAGCTCATCCTGGACGAGCCCTGCGAGCGTCCGCTGGTCGAACGTGGGAAACACCGGCCAGCGCCCCGTCGGTGGGTCCATCAGCTGGCGGTAGCTCCGCAGCGGCGAGATCACCGGATCGGGAAGACTGGCGGCGTCCCACTGCTGTTTCTTCCGGTACACGTCCATGCTCCCGTCGTCGAGCGAGAGGTCCTCCCAGCGGACGCCGCGCCGGCGCGGGTCGTTCGGATCCCGGAGCAGTTCGCCGACGCGGACAGCTGTGTACGCGAGAACGAACACCAGCGCCCGGTCACGAGTCGCCTTCAGCGCCGCGTAGCGTGCTCGCTGCTTGTCGAGGGGGTCAGTATCCTCTGGGAGTGTCGTGTACGCCTCGACAGCGTCGCGGGCCCGTTCGTCGACGTGGCGGGTGAGGGCGTGGCGCTGTTCAGACGTCCAGGCCTGCTGGTCGCCGGGCTTGCGGCCGTCGTCCTCCGGCAGCGGCGCCATCGCACTGGCCCGCTGCGCGTAATGCGCCTCGAGATATCCCTCGTTGACGCACCAGCCACACCAGGCAGAGATATAGCGGTAATAGGTTTGTACTGTGTTCTGCTTGAGTCCCCGATCTCCACCGAGATGTCGGGCGTACTCCCGGAACACGCGTTCGTCGAGATCGTCGAAGGTCGGCTCGCGGTCGACATCGTCGGGGACGATCCCGGTCCAGTCGTCGGCGCCGCGGTCGCCGGCGGCCCACTCGGCGAACCGTTCGAGCTCGCGTGCAGCGTTACGTCGATAGTTCCCACCGTCGCCGCCGCGGCCTTTCCCCTTGTCTTGGAGGTAGCGCTCGAAGCTATCGTCGAGCGGCGTCGAAAGCGCTCGATCAGGCATCCACCGGCCCTCCACCGTCCTGCGGGCCCGGTCTCGGAGCCTCTACCCCGGGGGAAGCGCCGTCGTGAGGCGGTTGCAGCATTCGTGCTTCACCGACGGCGTCGGGGTACTTGAAAGTGGTCGTGATTATTGGCATAATCAGGACCACATTCGGTATTCGACCCATCGGGAGAATTCGGGAGTCTAGAGTCTCTTACCCTCGGAATTCCGCACTACAGGAAATTGTATATCGTATATCGCTATACAAATTCTCGGGCCTCGCTCTGCGCGGGGTCATTAGTCGTCGAGTTCCGAGAGCCGAGTCTGGATTTCCTCGGCATCTGCCTCAGAGAGCGCCTCAACACCGAACTGAACGAGTAGCGGGTAGAAGTGGCGGTTCTTCTTGAACTCGTCCTGGCCCGCCTTGCGGAGCTTCAGCTGGGACTCGAGGTAGGTATCCTCCATCTCGTCGAGTACATCGTCGGGAATGTAGATCGTCCGCCCATTCCACTCGTCCTTGATGTTCGTCTTCGTTTTGCTCGTTTCGTTCGTTTCACTCGTTGAAGTCGATTCGGTCGTTTCGGTCGATGAACTGGTTTCCACCGTTTCACTCACCTCACTCGTTTCGCTGGAATCAGCCTCGTCGTCCTCCTCTTCGTAGTTGCCCTCGATGCCGGAAGCATCACCCCAGCCGTCGCTCATGCTTTCACCTCCTCAGGCGCAGTCTTCTCGAACGTCTCGTCGAACAGATCGGCAATCTCGTTGAACAGGTCGCGTGCATCCTCGACGCGCTGGTTCTCCTTGCCGAAGCCGAAGACGGACACCCCCTCGCCGATCGACTGGGAGAGGTCGGTCCGCTTCGGGATCTCGAACACCGGCAGGGAGTACGCCGACTTGATCTCCTCGATGGTGTCGCGGTGTTCAGCATTCTGCTCGACGCGGTTACAGACAATCGCGAGCCGATTGATGTCTCCGTACGCCTGTTCGAGGGAACTCAGCTGCTTTGCGAAAATCTGGAGGCTGTTGGCGTTGAGCTTCTCGGGAATGACGGGGATGACGACGTTGCCGGTCGCGACGAGGGCGTTGTCGGTGAGGACGTTCAGTGATGGCGGCGTGTCGACGATGATGTAGTCGTAGTCCTTCTCGAGTTCGTCGAGAGTCATCTCCAACCGCTCGCGACTCTTCGGCGCCTCAAGCAGCGTCTGGATGTTCTTGTTGTTCGCGAGTTTCTCGCTGGCGGGAAGAATGTCGAATTCCTCGTGCTCGACGATGATGTCGTTCACCGACTCCATCTGGTCGAAGTCGAGGACGTCGAACAGCGTCTTACGGTCGGTATCGTAGTACAGGTCGTTGTAGCCAAGCGAGCAGGTGAGCCCGCCGTGATAATCGATATCGACCAGGAGGACGTCGTAGCCTCGGGCGGCGAGTGCGCCACCAGTATGAATGACGTCGGTTGTTTTCCCCGCGCCTCCTTTCTGATTCGCCACCGTGATTCGTGCGGTATTGGTGTCGGTCATTATCTTCGTTTCTCTCATTGTGTTCGTTTCGTTCGTTTTGGTCGTTTAGTTCGGTGCGTTCAGTGAGAGTGTTTCACTCGGTGAGAGGATTACTACGATGTTAAAACCAACTGTTCGTTCCATTCGTTGAAGGGGTTTCGTTCATTTTCATCATATTGTTCGTTTCTCTCGTTTTCCTCGTTTCGTTCACCGAACACTCTGTTCCAGCGTCGGTTCGGCTCGTTCCAGTAAATTCATTCATTACTCGAAATACTCTCGGTGCGTTCGTTTCGTTCGTTCTATTCGTTTCTCGAAGGGTCCCACCAAGAGCTTGTCCTGACCTATCGCAAGGTGGGTGAATTGGCGAAAACAGAGGCTTAATCCACCAAATCCACCATTGAGCGTAGTTCAGATTCCATCTCCGTCATCTGATCCGACTCCCAATGGAACCGCTCCTCTATCCCCTCGTCAGTAAACCGGAGTGAAGCTCGCACGTCACGATTCCGGTCATGTTGGAGGAGAGCGAGAGCGTACGCGAGCATCTGCGGTCGATAGTGTTCCGCGAGCTCATCCGATGTCGTAGCTGAAAGCTCGTTGGTCTTGTAGTCGATTATGTGGAATGCGTCTGGCGTGACGAGCAGCCGGTCGATATCACCGACAATCCGCGACTCATCGATTCGAGCGACAACAGAGTACTCGTCGTAAACCTCCTGAGGCTGAGTATCAGACTCGATGTGATCAACAAATTCGACTGCATCAGAAGCGTGGTTGACAGCATCACGGAGGTCCGATTCTGTCGGCTCCTCACCAGCCATCTGGCTCAAACGACGGATCAGGGTGGTCCACTCGTCTCTCGGTGGACGAAGTTCGTTGATCCGGTGGACGACCGTCCCAAACGTCGTTGGACTCAGGCCGGCCGATTCCTCATGCTGAGAGTAACTGTGACCGTCTGGAGACGCATCCGCCACCGCATTCACGAGGGTCGTCGCCGCGATCCGTTTCGCCGGCGCTAACGACGGCGGTGAGGGAATCGATATCTCCGGCGCTGAATCGACAGCGTCGTCGTCGGTGTACCAGTCTACTGGGCGCGGCAGCCTGTGAACAGTATAGCTGGCTCCATCTATCTCACCACGAGCCTGTCCGTCACGAACCGCCTCGGCGACGAGTGCTCCGTCGAGGAGGGCTGGCTGTAACCAGTCGCGCCACCGGTCTGCGTCGTCGAAGGCTGCAGGCTCGCCGAGTTCGATTGTACCAGACTCGTCGACATCGATATCGTGCGTGCCGCAGAGAAGGAGGTGATCGCGCGTTCGTGTACACGCTACGTAGAGGAGGCGTTTCGACTCCGCCCGCTCCTGTGGACGCGACCGTCGGTCGGCGTACTCGTGGACGGCCGTCTTCTCGATGGAGAACGCATCGCCCGGATTCGGCCCGCCGACTGCCGGCACCGGCGGCGCGTCATCAGTTCCGTCCACGAGTCGAACGTACCCATGGTCGTCGACGGAGCGACCGAAGTTGAGGTCACTCCCGAGATCGGGGACGGTGACGATCGGGAACTCGAGTCCCTTCGCTGAATGGATCGTCATAATCCGGACGCCCTCGGCGTCACCGGGAATATCTGCCTCCCCCTCACGAGGGTCGATCTCGGCTTGGCGGTCGATCCGGTGGAGCAACCCGGCAGCTGTGTGAACACCGTTCTCGCTCCAAGTACGGACCTGGTCGCGGAACTTCTCGACGTTCGCGACGGCCTGTCGACCGCGTTCGTCAGCACTCACACTCGCCAGATACCCCGTGTCGTCGATCACTCGGGACAGCAGGCGGTTCCACGGGAGGACGCCATCTTCGGACGGCGTCGCACAGCCGCTGAGGGTCCGCCACGTTGTGAGGAGGCCGAACGCGTCCGCGAGCTGTGGATCGTCCGTCTCGGCGAGTGCGTCCCATACTGAGTCGGCCTCTGCGACAGCCGGTGCGAGGCGATCATCCGCGAATCCGAACAGCGGCGACCGAAGCA
Source organism: Halorubrum distributum JCM 13561 (assembly GCF_000337395.1). Classification (NCBI taxonomy): domain Archaea; kingdom Methanobacteriati; phylum Methanobacteriota; class Halobacteria; order Halobacteriales; family Haloferacaceae; genus Halorubrum; species Halorubrum distributum. The sequence continues at coordinate 68,016 of NZ_AOJF01000001.1, read as the reverse complement.
CCCCGTAGAGGGAGACGTCGTCCTGTGGATCACCGAGTACTCGAAGCAGGTTCGTGAGCGCCTGGACCTCAGGCGTATCGTAGAACCCCACGCCACCGACGACAGTATAGGGAATGTTGTACTCCTCGAGGGCCCGCTGATACCGGTCCAGATGAGTTCGCCGGCGCAGGAGGATAGCCGTGTCGTCGGGAGTAGCGTCACGATGGGCACCTGTATCGGGGTCTTGGACTGTCGGCGGATCGTCGAACAGGTGGGTCAGTCGAGCAGCGAGCGCTTGCGCCTCGGCCTCGATAGTGTGGTCCAGCGCACCTTCGGCGACCGGATGGTCGTCGCCGAAGAGCTCCGCTGCCGTATCGGCGTCGTCGGGCACAGCGAGATACTCAACGCTCCCGGTCAGACCCTCGATGTCCTCAACACGGTCGCGCTGCGTACTCAGTCCCTGAGGTGGCGCTTCATAGGGTTCGTGGCGGTCGCCCTCCGGCTGGAACAGGTACTCGAAGAGCTCGTTCAGGAACGATAGCGGCTCGACCAGCGTCCGGAAGTTCCCGGAGAGTTCGAGGGCGGTCGGACTCTCGGCATCGCTGTCGGGAACGTCGCCAACTCCACGAGCCTCGTTGACTGTCTGGAGTTCTCTGCGCGCATCCCCGAACGTCGTCACGTCGGCCCCACGGAATCCGTAGATGCTCTGTTTCTCGTCGCCGACCAGGAAGACGTTCGACGCCGCCTGCTCGTCAACGCCCGTGAGGAGCTTGACCAACTTCCACTGACGCGGGTCCGTGTCCTGAAACTCGTCGACCATCACGGCCGCAAACTGCTCTCGAAGCCGCTCCGTGACGGCATCGTTGGCTCGCAGGAACTCAAGGGTCGTCTCGATCACGTCGGGAAAGTCGAGCGTATCGCGGTGCTCCTTCTCGTCGGTGTAGGTTGCGAGGACGTCGTCGAAGACCCGCATCAGAGCCAACGCGTAGTGAGCGCTATTCGCTTCCAGTTCCCCCGGCGTCGTCTCGACCGCATCCGCGTGCGGTTCGACGGCCGCGATGACCGCGTCGATGGCGTCCTTCAGGTCGTCATAGACGTCACCGTACTCACCCCAATCGTCCCGGTCACCGACGACGTACCCCGAACTGCTGTACAGGCCGCCGTTCTTCTTCTCACAGACCTCGTACAGCTCGAGAATTGCCCGCTGACAGTCGCGAGGATCGCTTTCCTCGGGGTCGTCCGAGAGTGTCGTCGCGACCTCAGAGAAGGTCCGGTAGGCCCGAAGACCGTCTTCGTCGGCGATAGCGCCCTCGCGGTCGACACGGTCCGCAACCGTACGTAGCTGGTCAAGGAGCCCGTCCGCATACAGCGTCTGTCGGGCGGCGGCGACGTCGAGATCACAAACGACCTCCCAGCAGATATCGACGTAGTCGGCGACCTCGGCATCACGCCACTCATCGAGGACGGCCTCGCTCTGCGGGCGCTCATCGAGTAATCCAGCGAGTACATCGACCAGCTGGTCGCGACCCCAGAGCTGCGCGAGGAGCGCGACGTCATCATCGTCCTGGTGGCGTTCGAGGAACTCCGTCACGACTTCGCGTTGGAGTGTCGTAGCACCGTCTTCGTCGAGCACGTCGAAGCCGAGCGGGACCGGAGCCTCGACGGCTCGTTCTCGTAGGAGCCGGGTACAGAACGCATGAATGGTGTGGACATAGCCGTCTTCCAGGTCGTCAAGAACGTTTCGCCAGCGGTGGTAGGCCTCTGGTGAGTCAACAGCCTCGAGCCGGTCGTACACCTCCTCTCGAACGCGCTCGGTCAGTTCGGCAGCAGCCTTTCGCGTGAAGGTGATCGTGACGATGTTCTCCGGCGTGAGCGATGGGTTTTCGGCCAATATCGTCACGTACCGCTCGGTGAGCGTTGTCGTCTTCCCCGTCCCAGCACCGGCAGTGATCGCGACATTCCGGCCCTGGACGAGCGCGTCCTCCTGTTCCTCTGTGAGCTGAATCTCCTCGGGGTCCTCAGTCATCGCTCATCACCGCCTCGATGTCCTCGTCGTCGCGAACACGTAGCGGAACGTACGCAGCGTCGTCCTCGTGAACCTCGTCAACAAACTCCCGCTTGCGGTGATGGCGGACATCGCAGGCCCGACGGTAGTCACAGTATCGGCAGTTCGCTCCGCTGGCCGACAGAAGCGTCGTGTGGAACCGTCCGTTGCCGATCGCCTCGTCGATCTGGCCCAACCACTCCGGAACGACATCGTTCAGGAACCGGCGGAGTTCGACCTCTGAATCGAACTTCGATTCGACGCCGCGTGGAACCTTGAGGTCGTTTGGCGGTCGCACCTGATAGTACGTCGCCGAGAGCGAGCCCTGTTCGAAGAGATCACCGTCGACGACCTCGGCGGCAGCGAGCAGATAGATGGGGAGTTGGAACTTCGTGCCGCCGGTCGTCTTCGTCATATACGGTGCTCGCCCAGTCTTGTAGTCGTAGAGTGTAAGCGTCGGTTGCTCGCCGTCCCGGCTCACGTCGACGCGGTCGATGTATCCACGAATCGAGACGGTCGAACCATCCGGTCGCTCCACCGTGAACGGACCACCATCCGAGTCGGGAAGCCCCTCGCCGAACGGGGCCTCGAACAAGTGTGGGCGGGCGGCGCCGTCCCGCGAGAGTTCGTTGTCGAGGAAGGTAGCGAACAACCCCTGTTCCGGTGCATCGTGGGGTTTGCTCCCGGCCTCGTACGGGGCGCTCTCGCGCTCCCCCAGGCCCGCAAAGAGCTCCACCTTCCACCGCTCGTAGAACAGGCCATCGTACTCGAAGTCAGCACCCCGGAGTTCCTCGACGGCGATCTCGCGAAGGTGTGTCGCCAGGTCCTCGCGGTCGAAGTCCGTGAGATCGACACCGTCCCCGGTCTCGTCCTGTATATCCGCGAAGAACCGTTCGAGGACGTCGTGGACGTACGATCCGGTTTCGAGGGGCGTAGGGACGACCTCGACGTCATCCGGATCCTCGATTCCGAGCACTTCGTCAGCGTAGAACTTGAACCCACACTCGACGTATCGCTCGATTCGACTCGCGCTGTAGGGTTCCCGCGCCGACGGAGGGTATACCTCATCGACCGTCTCGGGTTCTAAAACGCCGTCGTGTTCGGAGAGGCCAGTCGTTCCCCTGTTGTCCGCACAGTGGAGTCCCCGATCCGTGCGCTTGGTCTGCTCGGGGGAGAGATCACCTCGGTCGCCGGCGCGGCTGACTGCCGCACGCCGGTCGGCCGTTGCAGCGACATGCCGCTGTAGGTCCTCGCGGGAGCCCACGCGGTCGTCGACGCCGTCTTCGGGTTCGATGCCGGTCACGCGCTGGAGTTCGTCGAGCACCGGCGACCGGACGACGGCGGATTCGTCGTCGCCCGTCTCTGGTGTGGTGATCGTGAGTTCGTCGACGTTCGCGAGGAGCGTCGCGAAGAGATAGCGGCCACGGAGGCGCTCGTCGCCGGTGTCGAACCGGGGGTGGGCGTCGGTCATTTCCTCGAAGAAGGCCGGGCGTTCCGGCGTCACCGGGAAGTGCTCGCTCGTCAGGCCCACGAGAAACACCTTCTCGAACGAGCGCATCCGAGCGTCGAGCAACCCCATAACTTCGACGTGGCCGCCGGCAGCGCGCTGCGGAATCCGGATCGGCACACCATCGAACGCACGGGTGAACAGTGCCAACGGGGAGAGTTCGCTATTGACCGCCGCCAGCGACTCGAACGAGGAGAGGACCTCGTCTACGAGGTCGTAGGCTCGCTGTTCGACGGCTTGCTCGGCGCCGCTGGCGTAGTCCTCTGTCGCCGCCTCCAGGTCGAACCGGTCGTCCAACGGTCGTCGGAGCGTCTCGGTTGCGCCCTCGATGTCCTCCGTTCGGAGCGTCTCTAGCGTGGCCAGCAGCTCCTCGATTAGGGCCGCCGCCTCGCCGTCGACGTCATCGAGCAGGGGTGACACAGAAACCGTGTCACGCCGGCGAGCAGCTGCCGTGACAGCGTTGGCTTGGTCGGTGTCGACGACGTCAACCAGTGGATTTGCTAACAGGGACGTGAGGTCCTCGGCCCGCGGATCCGGTTCGGCGAGGTTCAGGAGATCGTGGACGACACTCCCGGTGAACGTCCGGTTCAGCTGTGAGGCGGCGGTCGTGACGTGCGGGATGTCGAACGTATCGAACGTGTCCTCGACGTACCCCGAATAGGCCTCGGTCCCGGGGACGACGACGGCCAAGTCGTCGGGGTCGCGACCATTGGCCAACTCAGTCCGGAGCTCGCGAGCGACGAAGCGAATCTCGCGCTCGGGCGTCGGGAGTTCACGCCATCCCAGAGCGTCTGGAGAAGGGACGGTGTCGGGGTCCGGGCGATAGAGCGCTTCCGTGATCGTTCCGAAGGCCCGCCCTGACTCGTCGACGGGCTCGAGTTCTACTGTCTCAAAGTCAAGTGCTTCGTAGACCTCTAAGGCGTCCTCCGCAACGGCGTCGACTCCGCTCCGGCCATCTTGGTGGAGCGGCAGCAGCGCGATCATTGGAAGTTCGTCGACGAGGCGTTCGATGAGGCGTCGTTCGACAGGACGGAACTCGTGATACCCGGAGAGGACGACGACATCCAGTTCCGGGGAGAGCGTCGATAATGACTGGTCCGCCGTCGCGACGGCGTCGAACATCTCTCCTCGGGTACAGACCCACTCATCAACGTAGTCAGCATGGAGGTCCTGGTAGTGGCGGTACGCGTCGACAGTAGCTGCCGCGATACGATCATCGAGGGCTGAGCCCTCGAACTCCGCCGCCAGTGCGTCGGCGGTCCCGACACCGGCGTCATCGAAGAGTGAGAAACGACTACTGAACGAATCCGCGAGAGCGGCCGAGGCCGGTTCGCCGGCGAGAGCGCCATCTGTTTGAGCTGTCGTTCTGTCAAGCGCATACTCCGCCAGCCGGCGGTTCAGCTGCCCGGAGAGGGGTTGAACCGGACCGTGGAGCTCCTCATACCACTCCCGAACGACCGCATCGAGCGTCTCGGCACGAAGACGGAGGGGTGCGTGGGACGCGGCCCAGCGATCCTCGACCATACCCCGGCGAGCGTCGTTCCGCGTTATGTAGAGAATACTCCCCAGCGAATCGGTGGCGATGTCATCAGCCCGCTGAAATGCCCGTCGTTCCAATCGGGCGTGTTTCGGACCGGTGAGAAGCGTTGAATCCATCGAACACTCCCTACCAAGATATCGGTCTCACTTCACTCTTGGCGAGACTGACAGCTTAGGAGTGGCTTACCGAGAGGGACCAAAATAAAGCAGAGAGGACTGAGAACTCAGCCGACGGTCGCTAGCACTCGGACATCTGTGTCCGAGTGTCGTTCGCGCTGAGTTCGAGCACCCCGTTCTTGCAGGAAGTTCTCGATTTCATCGGCCAGCGTATCAGCGTCCTCTCTCTCGACATGAACGATCAGCGTTGGCCGGTCTGGATCGTTATTGTCGATGACAAGCGATACGTCTTTGAATTCGTCCGGCTGTCTGTACGCCTCGAATTCCTCGGCGACCTGGTCAGCCAGGTCATCGAGAATATCCGCTGGGTCTGAGGTCATATTTGGATGAGGGGCGCTTTGAAGACGATCACACCTGACGGGCTTGGAGAGAATTCTATCGACTACTACCACCTCCGACAACCAGTTCGACAAGCAGGTGTTCAGAAGCGTCGTTTTACGAACCACGAGAGACGTTTTTTCGCATAGAATGCAGAGATGTTACTGTTCGAGGTAGGTCGTCACCTGTTTCTGAAGATGCTTGAACGCATCCTCGGCAGTGTCCACGTCAGAAGCCCCTGTGATGACTATTTTCCCGTTGGCAAAAACCAAGAGAACGGCCGGGTGGTCAGCGGGCCGATAGATGAGACCGGGGAACTGTTCTGGCTCATATTCCACGGATTCCAAGCCCAACGCGATAGAGAGTGTATTCAGATCGACCGGGTCGTCCAGCTGTGCCGTACAGACAACGTTCTGTACCGTGAATCCGGTTTCAGTCTCTGCATCTACGATGTCCAACTCGGACAGTGTTGTGAGGAACGCGTCGTTCGTCTCGTACAACTGTTCGAACGTAGAGCACCCACTGATGATGTATTTCCCACTCCGATAAACCGTGATGAGCGGACCACCCTCAACAAGCCGAAGATAGAGACCATGGTAGTTCGAAGGGTCGTATTCGGTGTATGGCAGATCCAAATCGGACTCGACCTCGGCGACGTCGAGTTCCACACCCAAATCTCCCGACCCGACAGCGTTCGCAATAGATATCATTCGTCCTTTGCCTCTGTAGGAGAGACGACGTACGCCGCTGTTACTAATTCCGGTTCTTGGGGAGTAACGTGCTTCTCTTCCTCAAGCCTGGATAGCTCCTCTTCACGTTCTCGTCGTAGACTCTCGAGCTTCTGCTTCGCGTTCCCAATCGGCGCGGACATATCCGCACCCTGCTCAGCCCGCCGTTGGTACTGCTCTAACCGCTCCTCCCACTCTTCGATTTGCTCTTCGAAGTATCGCTCAGCGTGCTCACGTTTGATTTCGATCTCCCGTTCTCGTTCGGTTCGGGCCTCTTCAGCAAACGACTCAACGTGCGTCCACGCCTCCATCTCTGCGGCCTCGCAGAGGTCCTCAGCCATACTCGAGAGCCGATCAACCTCGTGCGACAACGAGACGTCACTGGGAGCGACCGTCTTCGAGAGTTCAGGAACATCCGTCGTTACACTGCCATCCGGGCGAGCGTAGAGGCGAACGAACTTCTCAGTCACCACGTCGCCGGCACCGGAGACGTAGCCAAGTCGGTAATTGAACAGGATTCCAGGCGTTCGAGACGCCGTCGCAGCGACCTTCGTCGCAATTTCACCCTGGATCCGGTCGCTGTCCAAGCAGAATTCGATGAGCGACTCGACGAGAGGATGGTCAAGCGAGATGAACTCGACATCATCCTCCTCCATCGCGATATCCTTGGTGAACGTGGCCCGTGGGTACTGTCGTGCTACCTGATTTCCACTCAGGACGTCAGGGACATCCAACTGGAACACGTCCCCTTCCATCCTGGCCGGCCCCGGTCGAACGCCCTTGATAGAGCCGCCGAATTCGTCGAAGAACACTCGCACGAGCGTCTCGATATCGTCCTCGGACACCTCGCCGTGTTGACTGCGTTCGATCACGTCGAGAATCTCATCGTCTTCGCCGGAGAGGTCGAAGCGGTCGCGAATCAGGAACTCGTTTTCGACGGTCTGAATCGCTTCGCGTTTCTCCTCGATGGTCGCCTCGATATCGGCGACGACACGTTCAGTCGGCTCCCCTTCAGCGATAGCCGCCATTATCGTCTCGTCCAAGTCGACATCCTCGAGGACGCGACCGAGGACATCTGAGCGCATCCCGAGGTCCGACTCGATCTGGTTCGTCTTCTCGATGAGCAGGTTGAGGATCTCGCTCTCGCGGGTATCGGCAAAGAAGAGATTCCGAATCTCGACCGTGTGCTCCTGGCCGTAGCGGTGGAGCCGCCCCATCCGCTGGTCGATCCTGATGGGATTCCACGGGAGGTCGTAGTTCACCATGATGTGGGCGAACTGGAGGTTGAGCCCTTCCTGGGCGGCGTCGGTCGCGAGCATCAGGTTGGCCTCCTCCTCGAATTTGCTCATCTCTTCCCGTCGACGGGACTGCTCGAGGTCGCCGTACACCTGGGCGACATCATGATCAGCGAAGACCTCGTCACGTAGATACTCCAGCGTGTCCGTGTATTCGGTGAAGATCAGGATTTTCTCGTCGGGGTCCTCTGAGAGAATGCGGTCGACGAACTGCCGGAGCAATCGGGCCTTCGAGTCCGTCTCGATGTTCTTAGCCTGCTGCCAGAGCTGTTTCACGCGGTCCAGCTCCTGCTGGACTTGCGACTGATTGAGCGTAATCGTGACCGTCTCAAGCGCCTCCTCGACCCGAGCGCGTTCTGCGTCGGTGAGCGTCTCGGGTTCGGTACTATACCGCGGAATGAGGTCCTGAACCTCGTCAGGGAGGTCTTCTGCGACGGCGTCGTTCTGAATCGCCCGCATCCGGTTTTCGAGGGACTTCCGGATCGCGTAGATACTCGAGACCAGCCGCTTCTGGTAGATGACCATCGTGAACCCCGCCGCCTGGTTCTCCTCCTGCTGGGCCAGGTTGTAGTACTCGCGGATGTACTCGGTGACGTCGTCGTACAGCTTCCGCTCCTCGCGAGTCATCTCGACCGGGAGTGCCTCGATGTTCTTCTCGGGGAACATTCGGGTCCCGTCGGTCTCGTACATATCGTCCTTCAGCCGGCGGATCATCAGGTCCTCAAGCGCCTCGGGACTGATCTGCGACTCGTGGCTGAAGCGATACGGATCGAGCAGGCTCACGAGGAAGTAGAACTGGTCTGATTTCCCCTTATGCGGGGTCCCGGTGAGCAACAGCAGCGCATCGGAGTTGTCGGCGACGGCCTCACCAACTTGGTATCGCTGTGTCCGCTCGATTGAGTCATCGCTCGACCGTCTGGCCGTAAGGTGATGGGCCTCGTCGAAGACCGCGACGTCCCACTCCTCGTCGAGATTCTGGAGGGCATCGAGGACGGAGACGCGGTCCGACTCGGGGTCGTCGGTGGTCTGCTTCGCGAAGTCGATGGAGGTGATGATGAGGTCCTCTTGCTTCCAGACGTTCTGGCTGGGGTGGGACTTTCGGTGTGTACGAACCGTCTCGCGGTCGTAGATGACGAAGTTGCGGTCGAACTTCTCGCGCATCTCCTCCTGCCACTGGACGGTCAGCGGCGCCGGCGCGACGATGAGCACCCGGTCGGCGCGATCGCGAGCGATGAGCTCTTCGATGACGATGCCGGCTTCGATGGTCTTCCCGAGGCCGACCTCGTCGCCGATGAGGTAGCGGTGGTCGTAGGAGTTGAGGATCTCGTAGGCGGCCTGTACCTGGTACGGTTCGATCTCGATGCGGTTGCTGGTCAGCGAGAGGAATCGATCGTACTTGTAGGCGAGATCCAGCCGGATCGCCCGCTCTCGAAGGTCGTAGTGGAGTGGGGCGTCGGACTGGCCTGCTGCGAGGCGATCGACGAGCGAGTCGAGTTTCTCGATGTGAGGGAGGCCGCTGGGGAGTTTGCGGAGCTGGCCCTCCGCGGTGTAGACGTGGAGGAGATGCCCACCGTTGGGCCGTTGCTCGATTTTCGTGATTTCTCCACGCCCGCCGGCGAACTTGACTTGATCGCCGACCTCGAAGTCAGTCATCCTCTAATGTATTTTCAATCCGTTCGACCGCATCCTCCTCAAACCCATAGAGAGTATAAACAATACGATTTACAAGATTATCTGATTTCTCAATTTTGTCCTTCAGTTCATCAGCTCGTTCCTTAGTCGTAAGATATCGATCTAAGCCATCGGAAATATCAGATAACTCGGGGAGTGTGAGACTTTCGAGCCTATCAACAGGCGAGTTGGTTTTCGTTGCCGTCTCACGGAAGCCAGCGAATCCGTCACCTCTCTCAATGGCCACAGGAACGAATTCCTTGATTAGAGTCGCTTTCTCCTCAGTTAAGCCTACAAATTCCATTGCCGAATAGTAATCAGTCTCTGTGTACCCCCACTGATCGGTTTCATATTCCTCCGGTTCTTCGGGTTTGTACCGTGCAGTAATATCGATCGTAATCTTGGAACCCGACTCCTTGACCCTCACGTCTTCAGCCCTAAGGCTGTCCTGTGTCTCAGTGGTCTCCGAAATGATTGAATCGCTAACTCCAGTCGGAGGTTGATACTCAGCGAGTTCACCTAATTGATCTCCGTCTGAATAGGAGCCAAAGTAGTCTAAAATATTCAGATTCAGCTCATGGTGCTGGTTTTTAAGACGGATTATTTCCTCAACCAGGAAGCCGAGGAAATCATGGGTGGCCCCACTGCTAACTTCAAGCTCATCCGTCAGCACCGGGCATCTCACCTGAGTACTGCCCTCAACGAATTCGTCATACCACTCGTGGCACCGACTCAAAGCAGCCTCATCTGCATCAGTTGAGATCTCTGGGAGAGAGAAGGGATTGAGGTAGTTGGTCTTGAAGGTAAAGTATCCCCCTCGCAGAGTATAGCCCGTGTTACTTAGGAAGAACCAGAGAACGGGGCTGTTCAAGACTGCTAATATGTACTCTGGTGAGAGCTGTGTTGACTCCTGCGTGAGGAGGCCATAAACCTTCGTAGTATGGTAAGTCCCATCAGGATCGTACGTGAAGTTGGGGCCATAGCTGATCTCTGGCGTGACGATCTTTTCTTTCTGGAACTCCGTCAGATTTTTTGGGTAGACATAGTCGTACCACCGATTATGGTCCATTTTGCCACCCTCCCTCCCTCTAAGATCCTCCTCATGTCGCTTGAGGTACTCGTAGGTCCTCGGATACTTCTTTTCCAATTCATCTTCTTCAACAAATTCTGAATTGTCGCCATCGATATGATACGGGAAGATCACCCAGTATCGCGGATTCAGAGGCTCATACCGATGTACGTCCTCTCCTTTAAGAAACGGTTTCAATAGATCGGGTTCAAGATGCCACGTCTCCTCATCAACTTGATCCACTACTTCGATTAGCCCATCATCTGTTGTCTCTCCAGTTTGCTCTAAGAGGTAAATACGGTCTGCGCTTGTCTGTAACCCGACAAATATGTCCGTAGTTTCCTCTAACGTTGGTCCTGCCTGTTCTATAGTATCCAGTACTTCCTTAACTTCCTCAGTACGGAATATCCATGGCTCTTCTGAATAATCTGCGGGTATTTCTCGGTGTTCAACTGACTTGTCTGTAATCAGCTGTTCAGGGTTTGTTTGTGCGTATTGGAAGGTGTCGTTATTCCCCTTCCTCAATAATAGGATACAGGTATAGACGGAAACTTGATCCCATACTTGTTTGTGACCAAACGAAGTGACTTGATAGAGTGCCTGTTCTTCAGAAAGGTAACTTCGAAGGCCCTCACCAAAGTCCCCTTGGAAGAATTTGTGAGGTTCAATATAACCCAATATACCGTCTTCAGAAAGGAGATCGTATCCCTGTTCTGTGAAGTTAACATAAATGTCAAAGTTCCCAGTCGCAGATTCGTAGCGTGATATATAATAATCGGCAACATCAGGATTTGCCTCTCTGATCGTTTGAATCCGCATATACGGCGGGTTCCCGAGAACAGCATCAAACCCAGGATCATCAGCATCTTCCCCATCCGCAGTATAGAATACTTCTGGGTATTCTAACTTCCAATGGAAGTAGTTATCAAGATCTGCCCACTTTTGAGCATCTTGATACCATTGCATTTCAGCGAGCGTGTTCCATTCCTCATCATCTTCCAGTGAAGCTGCCATTCTTTCGTAGGCATCATCTGGAATGTTGTCTAATCCGAAGTCTTCCGCTGTACGGACATTCGCCATAGCCTCAAGCCGCTGTCGAAGCTTATTCCGCTCAAACTCGTCGTACTTGGCCTCCATCTGCTTGACGTCAGCGAGATCCTGGTTCTCGATGGCGATGAAGTCCTGATAGATTCGCATTAGCTGTTCGATGGTCCCCTTCCGGGCCACACCGAAGTCAGCGAGTGTCGCGTTCTGCCCGTCACCACCAGCATCGGACTCCAGTTCCTCAATTTCCTCAATGTCGCTCCCGACCAACGAATTCCCCGTCTTCAGGTGGTGGTCCAGGAACGCGAGCGGCTGTTCAGCTGCGAGCGTCCGAAGCCAGAGGGACACTTTCGCGAGCTCGACGGCCAGCGGGTTTAGGTCAACTCCGTAGATGCAGCGCTGTGCGACCTGCCGACGGGCCCAGTTGATGTCATGCTCTTCGTCGACAGTCTCGATCCCTTGCTGTGCAGCTTGCCGCTCCTGAGCATCGATGATCTCACGAGCGAGGTAGTCAATTGCGCTCGTCAGGAAGTGGCCGCTTCCCATCGCAGGATCGAGGATTTTGAGGTCGAAAATGCGCTCTGCGAATTCCGCTGCAAAGCCACGCTCACCCCGGGCACTCTGTGCCATAAGGTCGTTCCGGATTTCTGTGACCAGGGGCTCCAACGTCTCTTCGACGATGTATTCAACGACGTATTCCGGCGTGTAGTACGATCCCGTAGATTTCCGCTCGCCAGAGCCAGTCGTAAGGTGGACCTCGCCCTCCTCAACGATCACCTTGTCATCCTCGCCGGCGGGCACGTACTCACCGTCCTCCAGCGCGAGCGGTTCGTCGGCGACGTCGAGCTGATACTCGAGAAGCCCTTCGTAAATGCTCCCGAGGTGGCGGACGTCCAGCGATGAGTAGTCGACGAAGATCTTCCCGCCGCCGTTGCCGTTCTGACTCCGGGTGAGCAGTTCGATGACCTCAGCGAGATAGGCATCGCCCACCTGGTGATTCGCGAGGAACCGGGCTTCGACGCTGTCGTCTTCGTCGGGATCGGTTCTGAACAGCCCACCGTTGTACGCCGGGATGTAGAGGTCCTCCTCCGGGATACCGCGCGACTTGCTCCCCTGGTCGATGAGTTTGAACAGCTCGTCCAGTCGGTCCCAGAGGTTGTCTTGCCAGTCGCGATACTTCGGATTCGGGCTGTCGAGTTCTTCAGCGACATCCTGCTTGAGCGTATTCAGACTGTAGGATTCCTCGTAGATCTCGTTGTTCGTATCGAGCAGGTCACGACCCTCACTTTCTGCGTAGAGCACGAAGATGAGCCGGTAGAGGTAGATGAGCGAACTGTCGTGAATGAGGTCGAGATCGTCCTCGGAGAGGTCGTTGTCCGGGTACTGCATGAATCCCTCCGAGAGCACCTTGATCGCCTCGTAGATGTTGTCCTGGAGGTCCTCTCCCAACTCCTGGGCGAAGACATTAGACTCGTCGTAGACTTCATCGAGGAAGCACTCGCCGCTGGAGTCCTCGAGGAATGCGCCGTGCCTGAAGAAGAGGTAGAAGTATTTGAAATCCTCAAGATCGCCTTTTTCGAGGACGGTCGGCAGGTCGATTTCGTAGTAGGAGTCGAGGCGGTGGCTCGTCGGACCGTAGTAGAGCCGCCACTTCTTCCCGTCAGTGAGGACGGCCCACCGCGCCGGCGTCTCCTGCAGGTAGACGTGAATCTGGTAGCTCGGATTCTCGAAGTCCCGCTCGTGTTCCCCGCTCCCGCGGGTATCGAGCGGACGACCCCAGCGCTTGGCGTCCGCGACGGCGACGGCGTCCTTGTAGAAATCGCCACCTTCCTCGCGGCGCTCGAACGCACCGCGTGCGGCGTCCTCGGTCTCGAAGAAGCCATAGTCGGGACGGCGCTGGGTCCGGCTGGTACTCTCTTCGACCTCGAAGGGGATACCCAGTTTCCGGAACATCGGCCGGATAAACTTCTCCTCGAGCTGGGACTCGTTACGCTTGGGAGCCGTACCCTTCTCGCGCTCCCACAGGTCCATGATGTCCGCTTTCGCCTCGCGGAGGTCCTCGTCGCTAAGCTCGTCCCACGCCTCGGTTTCGGGGAGGTGCTCGTCCAGGTAGTAGTTCGAGAACAGGTCGCGATTCGTCCGGTAGGTGAGTGCCGTTTGCATACGTTATAGTGGAGTGACGATGAGGAACTGGTCCGTGTCCTTGCTGTCGATGATAGCGTGAGCGACGTCCTTCGTATCGGCAACGTCGACGTCGACATCGTCGCCGATCCCGGCTTCAAGCATTTCGAGCTCAGAACCCGAGATGTTCACCCGCCCGGAGTTGCCTGAATTCCGGGCGATTGTTTTTCGAGTCATTCGCGATGCTTTGCCCAACTGACCGCCATTATATAGTCTTTACTTAGACTATTCCGTCTCGGTTGATACGATTACCAGCATCGCAGTCACGTCAAGCAGGCCGGAGATCACGCCAGCGCACGTCGACAGTTTCGCCATCATCCAATTCAACGCGAAAGAGATACCCCTCCCGTTCATCATCGGTCACAGCTCCTGCATCGTCAGAAATGATCTCAACAACTGTTCCGCGACGCCCATGGAGTCGATCGTGATCGGGATCCGTCTCATCAGGGATATCAATTCGAACCGAATCACCGGTGTCGAAGCGTCTCATAGTGGTTTCAGCGGGTTTGAATCCTAAAGAAGATGGCTAAGCCGATTAAGAGGACGCCACCAACACCAAAACCAACCATCGATGGGTCCGGTAGTGATGGAATGAACCTCTTCACCTGAGGAGTAAGAATGAACCCGCCGGCATATCCTCCGACGGAGATGTATCCAGCAGCCAATAGGCGGACGAACCACTGTTCCACAATTGTATGCGAGCGGTGATCAGCATCTTCAGCTGGACGAGGATCAACGATTTCTGGGTCGGGTTTCTCTCGCTTCAAGTATCGCCATTCATCGAGATACATGCGAACAGGGAGAACCGATTCGATCTCATTCAAGATAGCATACCGCGCTTTGTTCAGCCGGCGGTATGATTGAAGACTTTGATACCAAAAGTAGCAAATCAGACTACCGAATCCTGATGCGAAGAGAACGATCGCAGCGTTAGTGGTCGTGAGATTGCCGCGGGCGAGGGCAAAGAGACCGGCCAGTATCGAGGTTAAAATCAGACCGAAAAAGCGGTTCATCTGGACTCGCTGATTGGCTGTCTCGATCGCAACCTCCCCGTAATGTATGTACTGCTCCATCAGTCGATTCTTCTCGTCCTCACTTATTAGCCAGCGGTCCAGTTGTAACATCTTCCTCCTCAGATGGCTCAGCAGGGTCCCCTCCGGTGACCTCTTCAGAGTGTTCAGGTTCTGTTTCGGGCGTGTCTCCATCGTCAGTATCGGCGCCATCCTCTGAGAGATCAACCGCCGCTTCGTCGGTTGAATCAGGCATATTCAGCGAGTGCGTCGACAAGCGAGGCCTTTCGCCATCCTACCTGAGTATCTGCGACTTCTTGGATTTTCTCGGGGACCTTCGATTGTCCCTCTGGAATGATTGCGATCACCGGCTTGTCCAGTTCATCGGCGAGTTCCAGCTCCTCCGGGATCCAAGTGCTGTGAGCACCGTACATTCCACTACTTACGACGACAACCGACGCCGTTTTCATCTGGTTCCGGAGTTCAGAGCGAAGGGCAGACTCGGTATCCACGGGCAGGGGGTCAGTTGAAGGGACACTATGATTCTGCCACTTGAGCGACGGAACCTCATCAAGGAAATCAACGATACGCTCGTAGTGTTCGTCATACTCCCACGAGTGGGAGACAAAAACGTTGTACTGCTTGTCCTCAAGTCGAGTTGCAGCGCGTGCTAAGCGAGGGAGTGATTGCCCAGTATTTCCGCCTGAGGAGGAAGAGGACTCTTGAGTCGACGAGCCTGCAGAGGCCAAGGCTTCCAGCCCTTTGTAGGCAGCATATAGGAGCAAAGCACCGCCAGCGATTTTTTGTCCAGACGAGAGCCCCTGCTGGTTCTGAGTGTCGGTAGAACTGCGGCTCAGGGAATCGTCGGTCGGGACAAGGCCCGACTGTTGGTCATTCGGCTCGAAGAGCGACGGTTGAGAGGAACTGAGCTCAGGGAGACTGTTATCCCCAGATTGCGTGACTGTATAAACGGGGCCGAGTTCTCGAACGGTGAACTCCTTTCCGAGATCGTTCCCTTTGTAGGTCGGCAGTAGGCGGTCTCCATCATCGCGATAGAATCCGGTAGGTAGATCGTTAACAGCTGACTTCAGAACGAATCGAACAGCTGATTCGGGGTTTGGACTGCCACGAATATCATCAAACGCAGCCTCCCAGGTGGTTTTCAATGGGGAGGAGGTGTCTTGGCTCATAATCGTATGAACAATCCGTTTTTAAATAGTATAAGTTCTTCCCCCCTGGAATATCGGCAGATTTGGATTCCGCATCAGAGAGGACCATAGTACTAAACGGGTAAGCCGTCAACAATTCGCATATAGTTATGAGCTTCAACAGCAGATCTTCAAGCAACCGTCGGAGCGAATACCGACTGTTCATCTCGCACTCTTGGGAGTACAGCGACGAGTACAATCGGATGGTAGAACTACTTCGCGACTACCCGAATTTCAGTTTCCGGAACTACTCAGTACCGAAGGTGGATGAGATCGATGCTGACACCGAAGAGGAGCTGGAACAGGCGCTCCGGGAAGACCAGATCAAGCCAGCTACGGTCGTAATAATACTCGGGGGAATGTACGTAGCACACAGCAACTGGATCAAGAAAGAAACTATTTTAGCTGAAATCGAGAGCAAGCCTATTCTGGGTGTTACACCGCGCGGAAACGAGCAGATGCCCAATTTCGTTGAAGACCACGCAGATCAGATCGTGGGTTGGCAAGGAAAGAGTGTGGTAGAGGGAATTCGAGACCTGGCTGATTGAGTTGATGAGAGCGTGGATGAACTATTGAGGGAGAGTCTGGCTACCGTCGAGACTATTTCCAACTCCGCGAATCGGGTATAGTTCGATCGCTTCGTACTCACCGTCACCGTCAATATGACTCAGTTTTGAAAACAGAGATCGGCTCTTGTCGTTCGGTTCGTCGATGTAGTAGACACCATCCTCGCAGTACTCCTGGCACCAAGTCTGAATCAATTCCTCAGCAATCCCCCGGCGCCGGTAATGATCCCGGACATACAGCTGTCGAAGAACCTGTATTCCATCCAGCTCTTCCCAAGTGACGTATCCAGCCGCGTCGTCATCTCGAATATAGAGCAATCCCTGGTGGTTCTCAGGGATATATCGGGCAAAAGAAGAACTCGTGTCACCACCATAGCTAGTCATCGCGCCGATGACTCGTTCTGTTTTGTCTATTGGTCGACCATCAGAATACACGAGAAATGAATCTTCGGCACCGATCTCCACGATGTCATCCGGAGTCGAATTCGTGAAGAGCCACTCAGCACTGAACACCTCATCAAGATCGATTCTACGACCCTGATACTCGATACCATATAAGCTCATACAGTTATGGCAGCGAAATTCTGCTGATTCCTCGATTTCGGACATTCCCGGAAAACGCTCAATTGACGGGTCGTCAATCCCTGAGCAATTGCAGTCCTGTCTAAGTTCCTCAAATTTGTCCCCCTTCCCAGATTGACTATACGGAACAAATCCCATCTTCCAATGCTCCTCTAACTTCTCACCGAGTTCCTGAGCGAGTTTTTGAACAACTCTCGCGTCTGTTCCCACAAATGCAACGACAGCATCAAGGAGGTCGTCTACGTGAATAATCGGGTCCTCGGACAACTCATATTCTGTGAGCAATTGCCAGCCATTAGGTGCCCGGTAGATCATCCGAAGATCATCTTCACAGAGAAGGGAAACAGCGACGACCTCAATCCCGTCATCAGCTTCGATATAGAGAGGAATCGTTTGATCAATTTCTTCACGTTGAACAAGAGTTTCGAGCCAAGCATAGTCCCCGAGACCCGCAGGAAGTGGGATATTCAAGCTCATTTCCGTATCAGAAATTGCTCTGTTTCGTTATAAATGATAGGCGACCACCACTATGTAGATATATAAAACCAGCATACCACAAGACGGAATATGGAAACCAAGCGGATCGCTGAGGTCGTGGAAAACATAAATTATTCTTATCTCTTACCCGCGATTCAGCGGGAGTTCGTCTGGGAAACGAGTGACATCGTGGATCTGTTTGATTCCCTGTTACGGGACTATCCGATCGGTGCGCTCCTTCAGTGGAACCTCTCGGCTGAGGAAGCACAGGCTCAGCCCAAATATCGCTTCGTCACCCACTACGTCGACGAACCAAATTTTCCCCAGTCACTCACAACACCGACCCATCGAAACCCCCCGCACAATTCTGAAGACCCACTCCCGTCACCGGTGAAACTAGTCCTCGACGGCCAGCAGCGACTGACCGCGCTCAATATCGGTCTGACCGGATCATTCTACGAGCGGAAACACAACCACCCTCGGAACAAGGCCAGTTCGTGGGTTCAGAAGCGACTCTATCTCAACCTCCTCTCGGACCCGCAGACAGCGGACTCGGAACTCGGCAATAAATACGACTTCTCCTTCCGCTCTGAGCAGTCCGCAACCGCGAATGCATACTGGTATCCAGTCAACCGAATCATGTCCATCTCTGACAACGACGATTTCTATGCAGAACGCCAGGAAATTGAGGGAGAGATCCAGGAGCTGGTCGAGAACCACCCCGAGATAGAGAATTCAGATAGTCTGATTCTCAACGCTCAGCGTAATTTCGAGGACCTCTATCGAGCGGTCCACAAGGACGAGAAGCTCCACTTCTTTACCGAAGACGAGAACGACATCACCCGTGTTCGCGACGTCTTCGTACGGATCAATCAGGGAGGGGTGACGCCGAATCGTGCCGAAATCCTCCTGTCGTTGATGACTAGTAGCTGGCAACAGGAGCCGCCGGAAATCAACGCACGGGACGAGGTGCACTCGATGGTCGACGAACTGAACGGGATCATCGACGGTGGGAACGCTCCTTTTGCTACGAAGCACGTCCAGAAGGTACTGCTCGCAATCAACGGCAACGAGATCCAGTATCGGTTCGACAACTACACACTCGACTTGCTGCGGAATCTGAAGGAGATCTGGCTCACCGATACGTTCTCGAACACGATGGAACAACTCGCTGAGCTTCTGAATAGTTACTATCCGACGGTGACCTACATCCTCAGTCCCGCCCTCTACACACCTATCGCCTACTACCTCTACCAGAACGAGAATCCCTCGCTCGATTCGACCTCAATCAAAGGTCGCGGGCGACGTCGTGACATTCTCTACTATATCTGTGCAGCCCGACTCAACGGATTCACCAGCCAATCATCGAACCAGATCGCAGAACTCGTCCGGGATGTTATCCGAGAAGAAGAGAGCTCGGAGTTCCCACTTGAGTGGATCAGTGATGAAGTGGCATCCAGTTACGGAACCTCCCTCCGTTTCACCGAAGAAAAGTTGACCACGCTTTTCGAGGAGCTCCAGTACGGGAAGCGCGACATCGAGTTCCTTCTGCAGCTATCACACTACCCCGATGAGCCGGCACGGGGCAAAGACTACGATATCGACCACATCATCCCAAAATCGATTCTCCCCGAAGAAGCAGATGCTGACCGGGTGGGGAACCTCCAGTTACTGATTGACAAGACGAACAAGATGAAATCGGACGATGACTTCGAGGACTGGATGAACTCCAGAACGGACGACTACAAGCAGACTCATCATATCCCGGAGGGCGCAAAGGAGATGACGTTCGAAGAGTTCGTGGACGCCCGCGAACGGCTCATTATGGAGCACATCCTCGAACCCCAGCCGTTCTAGTAGAAGTCAGGCCTCCAGTTCGAAGGCCCTCTCAAGAAGTGTGGTTAGGTCGTCCAGAGCCTGAGTCGCAGTATCGTCGATCTGAACACTAACTCGGTCAGTCTCCTTGGGATGTTTCTTTCCTAACGAGAGGACCACGTCGTCATCGGGAGAGAGGGAAGCCGAAAGCCAAGAGGTAACACGGGGAGAGCCAGCGAACCAAGCAGTCGTCAAATCATGCCAAGGGCGTTCCCGATCTTCCTCACTCGGGCGATCTGGTCCAAACGCTAGCCGTTCCAAGTTATCAGTGAATGATCGGAGTTCCTGGGTATCCGAATCTTCAAGTTGAACGGTGACACGGTGGGTATCGCCATCCCAGCCCCAGTCCTTCTTTCCGAGCTGAAGAGTAAGCTGACCCGTTGGTGAGCGAGAAACAGTCGCCCAAGCGCGTCCCTTCCGGCGGAGATCTTGTTGAGCGACAGTCACCCATTCATCCGACTTATCGAACGAAGCCCAATACTCTCCTGGTATAGGGATTTCCAACGCAACAGTGGGCGATTTCTCTTGCCAGAGCCACCTGATGACTTCCGGGTACCCCTCCATATCAGACCGCGACGGAAGCGCATAGGGCCAGACGGACAGTATTCCGGAGAGATCAACATCGTACTCTGAGAAATCGCCCTCATCGAGCCACGCAACGCTATAGTCACGCTGTAGATAATGGTCAGTAACTGCCTCGATATCTTTGCCCTGATTCCGATACTGAGCCTCTATCGCGATACCCCTTCCATAGGGCTCTCGGGGAGTGTCGAATGTGAGCAGGACATCCGCAATTCGGCCGTCGATACCGGATTCAAGCTCAACTGACGCATCAGGGAAATCGTGTTCCAATCGAGCATACGCAATCGACTTCATTTTCATATGTTCGTCCGATTCACCAGGGCACTCGCCGACATCTACAAGATCAGCAAAGGTTGCCTGACCTGTAGTTTGGCCCATCTCAGAACGACCCTCCTGTTCGTGGTGCCGAAAATGACGAGAAATGAAAGCAGAACCTCGTTCGTGAGACCGTACAACGGCCATCGGTTGGTCGCACGCAGGACAAGTAACAGACGTGCCGTCGGCTACTTGCGGTGGGATTACCCGTGTTCCGTTTAGAACTCCAAGATATGGCATCGAAGTCGCTGGCTGTATTAGATTTGCTTGTCACTCGATCATAATGACCATTTCTCCGGCACCCCGTCGTTCGGGGGTCAAAGAGAAATCACTCACTTGGTGTCAAATCAGTAGTGGAGGATGAGTTTCCGGAAGTTTCCGGAAGCCTCGACTTTCCACGAACACAAATCGGGATACAGCGTAGGTTTTTGGGTACTCACGATGGTACTATCATAGGAGTTTCCGGAAACAACCCGGTCAGGCTTTTGTAACCTGAACCGAAATCAATCTCTCAGAGAAAGATGATTCGCGATGCTCGTGTCCTCCGGGCCGGATTCGTTCCTCGGGAAGTCGAGCATCGCGACGCCGAAGTCAACCACCTCTCCAGCGTCCTCGAACCCATCACGAACGGTGAACCCGCCGACACAGCCATCGTCACCGGACCCAGCGGCGCTGGCAAGACCTGTATCTCGAAGTTCGTCACGGAACGGCTCCGCGAAGAGGTCCTCGACGTCGAGACTACCTACGTCAACTGCTGGCGCAACTACACCCGGTTCCGCACGCTCTACCAGATCCTCGACGACCTCGGCGCGACCATCGACATCCACCGGCAGTCGACGCCGCATGACGAACTCGTCGACCGCCTCCAGCAGCATGACGGCCCGCGGACCGTCGTCATTCTCGACGAGGTCGACCAACTGGAGGACCCCAGCGTCATTTACGACCTCCACAGCCTCCCGCAGTTCGCGATCATCTGTATCGCGAACAAGGAAGAGGAGCTGTTCAGCCGCGTCGACGACCGCCTCGTGAGCCGGCTGCGCTCCAGCGAACACGTCCGGATGGACAAGTACCACGACGAGCAGCTGTACGACATCCTGAGTGCTCGGACGAAGTGGGGGCTCGACGAGGACGTCATCGCCGACGACCAGCTCTACCGAGTCGCCGACGCCGCCGCCGGCGACGCCCGCCTCGCAATCGGCATCCTCCGAACGGCCGCCGGCAAGGCTGATCGCGAGAACCACGAGCGCATCACCGACGACATCCTCCTGGACGCCGCCGAGGATGCCCGGGCCCAGATCAAGCAAAAGAGCCTCGATTCACTCACACCCCACCAGCGCGTCGTTTACGACATCGTTCGCGAACACGGCCCGGTCGGGCCCAGCGAGATTCACGAGCGCTATACCGAGGAGGTCGATGATCCACGGACGAAGCGGACTATCCGCACGTACCTCTCGAAGATGGAGCAGTACAACCTCCTCGAGGCGGAAGGGACGAGTCGGGATCGAGAGTACTCGCTCGTCGATTCAGCGGCGGCGTCGCCGATGCAGTGACCGTGATCCCGTCAGCTATCAGGAACTGAACTCGCCGAGGCCCGATTGCTCGTGGTCTAGCGGCTCGATGACCTGAGGATCGTCGTTGCCAGGGTTGTTGACCCGCGTCGAGATCTCGTAGGCGTCCAGATCGTCCTTCGGATACGGCTGGCACAGTTCCTTGCGGGTGTCCGGGTCTGCGGCGAGCCAGTCAGATTCCGCGTCCTGCGGGAGGACGACCGGCATCCGGTCGTGGATTGAGTTCATCAGGTCGTTCGGCTCCGTCGTGAGAATCGTGACGCACGAGATCCTCTCGTCGTCGCCTTCCCAGACGTCCCAGAGCCCGGCCATCGCGAATGCGGGGTCGTCCTCCCGGTAAATCCGATAGGGCTGTTTCGACCCACCGTTCGGCGATTTCCATTCGTAGAACCCTGACGAGGGGACGAGGCAGGGACGTGATTCCCACGCCCGCTCGAAGACGCGTTTCTCGTCGGCAGTCTCGGAGCGAGCGTTGATGATGCCCTCCTCGGGTTCGTCCGCCCAGAACGGAATCAACCCCCAGTGGTAGGCATCGATCTCGTCGGAAGCCTCGTTCGTGATGATGTGGAGGTCGTCACCAGGTGCGATGTTGTATCGGGGTGTGTACCCGCCGTCCGCGACGACCTCGGCATCGAAGCGGGCCTCGAGGTCTGCTTGGTCGATGAAGAGCGAGTTCCGGCCACACATACATCCGGGTCCGGCCGGGAGAGTCTTCAACGTATCTGGAAATGTGAACTCTGAATCGTGCTGTTAGAGCTCGGTCGGCGGCAGAAGCTCACAGAGAACAGCTGCTTGTTCAAGAAGTGCGTCGAAGAGCCGTTCAGTCGGTCGATATAGCGCGTGGTGTTCATCAACAGAGTATGGGGTTTTCTCATCATCTGTGTGTGAGAGAAATCCGCACTCAAGAAGCGGAGCAAGGGTAGTATCCAGCGCAGTTCCGGAACGGCCGGATTCGGCTTCAAGAGGGTGTCGAGGGAACTCAGAAAGGAACCGCGTACAGCAACTCAGGACGTGAGCACGTCGATCAGCGAATAGTTCGTTGAGCGCAGTACGATGGGTGCGTGTCCAATACTCATCGAGTTTGACGTATGTGCGAACGATAGGGGAAAGCTCGTTCAAGGAACCAGTAGCATGGACGATGCCAAGGTCGTTGAGCGCATGTTGGTCTTTGGTGTCCAGAGACTCGCCGAGGGGATGGAGAACAGTTTGAAGCGCCTCGTGGTACCGCGAAGTGAGAAATTCCCCGGCAACAACGTGGGCGTTCACGATATTTCGAGTTGGGTGCATTGACTCGTGGTGATCGGGGTTTCGGTGGTCGACGTGGGTTCGTGGATAGCTCATAGAGCACCTCTTCCAACGTGGCGTTGAGCATTAACTTTCCGAGCAGTCAGGCTCGAGACTGCAGCTGGGTAGGTTTAACCAACACACCGCCGTCAATACGGCCGGGGGTTGGTTAACACGAAGTACGCTCGATTCAGGAACTATTCTCGGAAACAGGATCCAAACGGAGACTACTCGGGACTGTACCGGGATTAGAGGGGATCACATCGAGTTTCCTGAAACGCGGAAGCGACACGCCGCGGCTTATCGGGAACGTAGACAACTAATCGAGTATGGGAGAACACTCAACGTCGAACCGATTGGCGGTAGACCAGCCGACACGGGGCGCTGACCGCAATCGGTCCCTTGCTGACCAGGCCGATCCGGCTACGGACGATATGTTGTTGCCGTCACTCGGCGACGGCATCACGCTGCTCGACATCGAGGGAGGCCGCGGCGTCCCGATCCTGCAGTCACTCGTACTCGACCATCTCCTCCTGCACGACGGGCCCGCCTTCTGGGTCGACGCAAATGGTCACGCGACGACGACGACACTCGCCCAGATCGCGCCCAGTCAACGGTTGCTCAACCGAATCCACGTGGCACGCGGATTCACCGCCTACCAGCACTACGGCGCCGTCTGTGATCTCCCGTCAGCGGTGAACAAGTCGATCCAGATGTCCACCACCGACGCCAGGGCGGCCGGTCGAGGGGAACCGAGTCGTGACGAGGACACGTCGCCCCACACACCCGCCCTCATCGTCGCGCCGGCCGTCGACGCCCAGTATCGCGCCGACGATACCCTTGGCGAGACCCACGCTAAAACCCTCCAAGCCCGTGCCCTTGCCCGGTTAGCGACCTACGCCGAGGGGTACGACATCCCGGTGCTCGTTACGCGAAACGAACGAAACGAATTCACCGAATCAATCGCGACGGTCGCCCACCACCACCTGGAGTGTGAGCAAACCCGGATGGGGCCACGGGTCGTCGGCGAGGACTTCGAGACGCTCGTCTATCCCGTCGACGACGGCGCGTACTACCAGACGACGTTCGCGTACTGGCGGCAGCTGCTCGCGGCACGCGCCACGCAGGTCGGCGTGGAACCGACAACGTCGACGCCGTCGACGCCGACCCCGGAGGGTGTCGGGACAGGCGTCACAGCTGACGGTGAGACGGTGGCGGCCACTGCGGACCCCTTGCTCGATGCGTGGACCGCGACCGGGACAGGAGGCCGATAGCGATGGGGCGCACAAACCCGACGTACCGGGATGCGCTCCGGGCCATCGAAGAGCGGTGGGCAGAGTTCCGCCGGGCACTGCGGCGTCGCGACCAGCCACGATTTGACCAGCTGTTCGAGTACGCCCGCGACCACGCCGACGCGAGCGGGCTGTTGAACCACCAAAATCCGCTGCTGCCGGCGCTGCTCAGCATCGATCTCGAACAGGAGGCCCGCCTCGACGACCACGAAGAGCGCCTCGAGGAGCTCGAAGCCGCGGTCGCAACGAGCGATGACCAGGAGAGTGCCCCACCGGACGCGAACCCGTGACGATGCCGTTCAGTATCGACTTTCTGGACGACGGCCGCGTCCTGGAGTGGGAGGCAACTGCCGACGGCGCCGTCGCGACCGAGCGCCAAGACTACACCCCACGCTTCTACGTCGCCGCTCGCGACCCTGATGCCGACCTCGACCTCACGACACTCCAGTCGGTGTACGACCAGCACCCGGACGTCGTCGCGACCGAGATGGTTGCGCGACGCCCCGGCTTTCGACGCGACGAGGAGGCCGTTCTCGCAGTCGACGTTGCCCACATCGATCGCGTCACTCCACTCGCCCGGCAAGCGCGTCAGCTGTCGGCCTATCCAGTCGGGGATCTCGCCTGCTTCAACGTCGACTTCTCGCGAGAGTTCCGGTACTGTCTGGAGACCGGCGCCGATCCGACGCCGGCGAACGAGCTGTCGACGCTCCGGCTCAGCGTCCCAGTGACCGAAACGAGCAACGACATCTATGGGGAGCTGTCCGTCGTCGGCGACACCGTCACCGGCTCGCCGACGGATATCCTGACCGCCGTCCAAGGGGCACTCGACGCACATGATCCGGACGTCCTGATCTGCTCGACGAGCGAGATCGTTCCGACCCTGTACGAGATGGCGACGGATGCCGGCATCGACGACTTCTCGCTGAGCCGGTGGCCGGGCGTCGACTACCAGCAGCTTGCGAGCCAGTCGACGTACTCGAGTTACGGCCGCGTCGGTCACTCGCCGGCGCGGTACAACGTGCCCGGCCGGGCGATCATCGACGAGTCGAACACGTTCTTCTACGGGGAAACGAACCTCGACGGCGTCCTCGACCTCGTGTCGCGCTCGAAAAAGCCCGTCCAGGAACTCGCGTGGGCGTCAATCGGGAACGTCCTCACGGCGATTCAGATCTGTGAGGCCCACGACCGCGGCGTCCTCGTCCCGTGGAACTCCTGGCGCCACGAGTTCTACAAGCCGATGGGGACGCTCCACGACGCCGACCGCGGCGGCTTCATCTTCGCGCCCGAGGTCGGCCTCCACGAGAACGTCCACGAACTCGACTTCTCCTCGTTGTATCCGAACATCATCTGTACCCGGAACGTCTCGCCGGACGTCATCCGGTGTGACTGCCACAGCGGCCGCGACGACGTCCCTGGCCTCGGGTACTCGATCTGCGACGACCGGGGCTACCTCGTCGACGTGCTACAGCCGATCATCGACGCGCGCGACGAGATCAAGGCGGCCATCCGTCGCGAGAAGGAACGGGACGACCCCGACGAGGACCGGCTGGCGGAGCTCGAGGGACGGTCGGGAGCGCTGAAGTGGATCCTCGTCGCCTGCTTCGGCTATCAGGGGTTCAGCAACGCGAAGTTCGGCCGCATCGAGTGCCACGAGGCGATCAACGCGTTCGCTCGCGAAATTCTGCTGACGGCGAAACAGCGGCTTGAAGCGGGCGGCTGGCGGGTCGTCCACGGCATCGTCGACTCCATCTGGGTGACCCCGGACCCCGACATCGACGACGAGGACCGCGAGAACCTCGAGACGCTCGCGACGGAGATCACGGAACGCGTCGAAATTCGGCTCGAACACGAAGCCCACTACGACTGGGTGGCGTTCGTCCCGCAGCGCGAGAGCGACGCCGGCGCGCTGACGAAGTACTTCGGGAAGGTCGCCGGCGAGGACGACTTCAAGGTCAGAGGCATCGAAGCCCGGCAGCGTTCGACCCCGCCGTTCATCGAGGACGTCCAGCGAGACTGTCTTGACCGACTCGATGCCATGCGGTCACCGGACGCGGTGCTCGGACGGCTCGAACGAGCAATCGGCGAACTACAGGCGGGCACCGTAGCAGTGGAGCGGCTCGTTGAGCGGAACCGTGTCTCCAAGCCCCTGGAAGGCTACTCACAGAATACCCAGAACGTGGCCGCCTTAAAGCGAGCCCGCGAACAGGACCTGGCAGTCCACCCGGGCCAAGATATCGAGTACGTGGTCGTCGACGACGAGAAATCCTCGCGAGACCGGGTCGCCCTCGCCCACGAGGAGATCGAGACCTACGACGTCTCGTACTACGAGACGCAGCTGGTCAGAGCGGCCGAGAGCGTGCTTTCACCGCTTGGGTGGGATCGGTCCGACATTCGCCGAGAGCTCTCCGGTGAGAGGGACGCCGTTTTGAGCTCGTTCGGAGCCACCAACGAACTGTCGTAGTGGACCCCACCCCTGGTTTCCGTCGTTTCGATCCAACCCCACGTTTCCGACGTAATTTTCGACCCCCCTCGTTTCCGTCGTTTCCTCACGCCCCACCCCAGATTTCCGTCGTCCGCACCCACTCAGTAGTAGGGGGTCACTACTCGCGAGTCCAGTCCTGCATCCGGCTGTCCTCGAGGATCGTTTCGCGGACGACCTGGGGATCTTCGATGAGTCGGTTCTGGAGGTGGATGCCGCCCGCACTCCCCTTGTTGATCTTCTCGATTTCGACAACCCCGAGGAAGGCTTGCTCTTTCAGGATGTCGCGGAACCGACGGACTGAGAGGATATCCATATCGAGATGGTTGCAGATGCGTTCGTACTGGTCGTACACCCGGCTCGTGAGGAACGCATCGTCGTTGCTGTTGACACTCAGTTCTGTGAGCGCCAGCAACGCCGCCTTCGCCTGCGTGGGTGCGCCGTTCACGAGTTCTCTGAACCGGTCTTTTTCGGCGTGCTGCTGTGCCTGGCGGACGTGTTCCTCCGTCACCTGCTCTGCTCCGGCCTCGTAGGCGACCTCCCCGGCGTGACGAAGAATGTCGATCGCCTTCCGAGCGTCGCCGTGTTCCTGCGCGGCGAAGGCCGCCGAGAGCGGAATCACGTCCTCGGAAAGGACGCCGTCCTGGAAGGCGTCCTCACGATTGAACATGATCTCCCGGAGCTGGTTGGCGTCGTATGGCTTGAAGAACAGCTCCTTGTGCTGGAAGCTGCTTTTCACGCGCTCGTTCACGTTGTCGACGTACTGGATCTTGTTGCTGATCGCGATGACACCGACGCTACAGTCGATTTTCCCCGCCTCCTCAGCGCGCGAGAGCTTCATCAGCACGCTGTCGTCGTTCATCAGATCGATCTCGTCGAGGATGATGATCACAGAATCGAATTGAGCGTCGAGCGTCTTCCAGAGGAGTTTGTAGTATTTCGACGTACTGAGGCCGGTATGTGGGACGGAGATTCCAGTCGAAGATTCATCGTTCAGCTTCGCGGCCAGTGAGGAGATTGCTTGAGTCTCCGTGTTGTCTTCAGCACAGTCGATATACGCGGTTCCAATCTCGACGCCATCCTGAGCGGCATTCTGAGCTCGTTGGCAGACGTGTTTTGAAACGAGAGATTTACCGGTCCCAGTTTTCCCGTAGATCATCACGTTTTCCGGGGAGTACCCGTGGACAGCACCGTTGAGACGTTTCGCGAGCTTCGAGATTTCCTCGTCGCGACCGACGATCCGGTCAGCCTCCGGCACGTGACCGATTTTCAGGAGATCCTTGTTCGCGAAGATACGATGCCCGGATTCAAAGAGTGGATCGTCGACAGAACTGGGTGAAGAGTCGGGCGTCATTGAATATCACACGGTGTGAGCGGGGGGAGTATAAATCTAGTGGAGAACGCCACCCCGCGTTTCCGACGTTCCTTGTCCGATATCAGCGGGAAAATGCCGTCATTCGGTGGAATTGGATTGCTGACAATATAGCCGCGTTTCCGACGTGAGGGAGGAAACCCGCAGACGGAAGCGTCGCCTCGATGTCGAATCCCGAACCCACACACCCCACGTTTCCGTCGTAATCACCGAACAGGTGGGGAGGGGACTCGAAGAAGACATCCACGACGAGATACCAAAGACGAGAGCGGCCTAGCCGTCCAATACTGGCCGCCTACAGACGCAGCTGGAAAGGATTGTTTCATCTGAGGGGGGCGAAGTACTTCGCCCTCCTCCTTGGTCGAAGTACACTTAATGAGCATTTCTCAGCTATACTACTTTAATCTATGTGTTGCAGAAGTTAGTTCATCTCTAGATTGGTTCCAGGTCAACAGAATTAGTGGCTGCATAGCACTATCGTAGTCTCTCCCTACGCCGTCGTGGAGAAACGACGGAAACGCGGGGGGTGTGGTCCCTTCGAAATCAGCGTCACCCCCTCCACCAACATCCAGTTACGACGGAAACGTGGGGTGGGTGTCCTCCATCATCGAGTTTTACTCGTCCGGGTTGACCGGACCCTTGTACTGAGAACGAATCTTCTCTCCCTCCCGCCACTGCCAGTAGTAGTAGCGATTGTCGTTGATTTCCTTGATCGTGATCGTCGCTTTTGTAGGGACGTCGTCCGGGAGATCGTCCGGTCGCTCTTCGACCTCTTCTTGATCTGCCGACTCCTCAAGACGGGCCTCTCGTTCCTTGTGCTCGGCGAGCGCTTCAGCGTACGTCGCAACGTCTCGGAGCTGCTCCGGGTCCGACTCGTTGAGCGTGTTGACGATCTCCGTCGGGAGGTTCGCCGGTGGGGTCGGGGGTTCGTAGGACATCGGCTACTCTCGTGTTAACCAACACGTCCCACGAATCCATAGTTTTGTTGGTTAAGACGATGGAGACGACTCTCGGGCCTGCTGACTGTAACATTAATCGAAACTTCTTTATATAGTAGTTTCGTACTATGTTACACCGTGCTCCGGCGCATCGAACTCGAGGTCCTCGCCACGGTCGACCGCGGCGACACGATCTCCGAGCTCGCGACGAAGCTCGACCACAGCGAGAGTTACCTCTCTCGTGCCGTCGCCGACCTCGTTGAGAAGGGGCTCGTCTACACGGAACGCGACGGCCGCCGAAAACGAGTCATCCCGTCGGATGCTCGCGCCGTCGAACTCTATCAGGACCTCGTCCGCCAGCACTCCCACATCGACTTCCCCGAGCTGCTGACCGGGACGACACTCGAGGTGCTGTACTACTTCAACCAGCCGCGAACCGTCTCCGAGATAGCCAACCGAAGCGACAACTACCGCAACACGGTCAACCGCGTCCTCAAGCGGTTTCGCGACCGGGGTCTCGTCGGAACAGCCGACGGCCGCTATGACTTCAACGCCGACTTCGACCGCCTCCACGAGTTCGCCCGTGAACTCGCACACCATCTGCATCGCCACCGCCTCGAAGCCGTCGCCCCGAAGGGCACGATTCTCTGGGAGGACTACGACGAATTCCTCGCCCAGGCTGAGACGGAAATCGACGCAGAGAGGTTCCACGAAACCGGCCTCGCTCGATTCGCGACCTTCGACCTCCAGTTCCTGCTCACCGGCCATCGCTACTACTTCTACTCCGAGGATCTCGACGCAGTCTCGCCGGCGGAGCTCTGCTGTCACACGCTGCTCATCGACGACGGTAGCCGCCACCGTTCGTACTGTCTCCTCCTGCTCAGCCACATCGACGTCGACGAGGCGGACCTCCGAGAGCAGGCGGCGAAGTATGGCCTTGAAGCCGAAATCGACGCCCTGCTCCGCTACCTCGAGACGCACGGCGAAGTTGATGACGAGCAGCTCCCGGCGTGGGACGAGTTCCAGGAGCTGGCGGCTGACTACGAAGTGCCACTACCACAATGAGACCCACATTCGGACGCGAGTACATCGAGAACGAATTCCAGCAAATCGCGGATGGCCTATCCGAACCGCTCACGGTCTACCTGATCGGTGGTGGCGCGATGTCGCTGCGCGACCTCAAGGGGGCGACGAAAGATATCGACCTGGTCGTCCCGGATGGCGACGCGTACGGTCAGTGTGGGCGGTCCTGATGGACCTCGGGTATGCGGAGGTCCAATCGCTGGATCCAGATTACCGGGCGCTGGGGGCGACGATCTGCGTCGAGAACGATGATGGGTGTCGCCTCGACATCTTCAACCAGCAGGTCGCGAACAAGCTCGTGCTCACCGACGGGATGCAAGAGCGCAGCGAGCCGTTCCTCGACACGGATCGACTGACGGTCCGGCTAGTCAGCAACGAAGATATCTTCCTGTTCAAGGCGATCGCCGGCCGCGACGACGACATCGAGGACATGAATATGCTCGTGCAGGCCGGCCTCGATTACGACGTCGTCCGGGCTGAACTCGAAGCCCAGATCGAACGCCTGGAGGACGATCAGTTTGCTACGTTCGCGAATGAGGCCCTGGTCGAACTCGAGGAGCGGTACGGGGTGACCACGCCGATCGAGGGCCGCGTCCAGGAGCTCACGAATCGGTACTACCGGGGGCTCGAAGTCCTCCAAGCACTCGACGAGCCGATGACCGTCGACGAACTGGCCGCGGAACTGGAGCTGGATGACGAGGAGGTTCGGGACCGGATTGCGTATCTCTCAACGTTCGACCGGGTCCAACGAGATGGCGAGACAGTCCGTCCCGTGGAGTAGCTCAATCGTTATCCTAGGGGGAGGGAAGGCGGCCGTCTGGTCGGGGTACACGGCCCCGTTTGATCTCGTGATCGACGCGACGCAGGTGTTTGCAGCCGCCCTCGGGTGAGCGCTGCTGCCAGTCGGGACAGGTACACGATTCGTCGATGACGTCGACTTCGTACCGGTTCCCGGACGCAGACTGCACCTCGTAGCGGCCACCTTTCGAGAGGAGTGAGACGTCCATCGCTTCGGCGACAGCACGCTTCGTGCGGGGCTCGAGATCGTCCTGTGACTCTGCGTTCTCGTCGACGACCAGTCGGTCGCGAACGTCGCCCGTTCGACCCCCGTCCGGAGCGACGGCTTCCACAGGGCCACTGAGCCGCTCGTGGAGCAGTCCCTCCACCGGATGGCCTTCCGGCCACAGGTAGTGGACCTCGCGGCGCTCGCGATGGTCGTAGGAGCCGCACGCCGCTGCGCACCCAGTCCAGACGCGCCAGGCACCGAGCGCGGCCATCACGTCGACGATGTCGCGGGGAACCGTCTGGTGGTCGTCCGGGAAGAACACCCGGAAGCGGGTACACGCCACCTGCGGCGGGACGATCTCCCACCAGTCTTCGCTGGAGCCCCAGCTATTGTACATCGCCTCGTCGCTCCCGTAGCCGACGGTCACGCCGTCGATCGGCGTCCAGTCCGCCGGGAGGTGTTCCGCCTCGCCTTCGAGCACCCGGAGGACGGCGTATCGAAGGTACTCGTGGGCTTGGTTGTCTGTCGTTCGAGCGACCTGGTCATGCTGCTCGGCAACGTGCTCGGCTTCCTCGAGGACCGTCGTGAGATAGGGTTCAGTCATCATTCGACGGAGGTCAGAACGCGCCTCCGCCCCTCCGCGGGCGCAGAAAAACTCCCGTGTAGCTGATGGACTGTTTTTCACTCAGAATGACTGCTTATAGACACTAAGGGTGTAGTGTTCGCGTAGGCGGTGCTATTTACAGATATGGGAACGCTCCACTAGGTATGGTTGCCACGTACTCGATACTGTCACTGCTGATCATCTTCGCGCTGTCGTTGTTGATTGTGCGTACCGGCTCGATTGCACTGGAGATGACGGGCCTGTCACCAGATGTGGCCTCCTTCCAAGCCACGTCAGCGTTCTCTGGAGCCGGATATACGACCGAAGAGGCAGAACAGGCTATCACCACCGTCGGCCGCCGTAAAACAGTGAAGGCGCTCATTCGGCTCGGCAGTATTGGACTCCTCGGTGCAATTTCGTCACTTATCCTTTCGTTCACGCGAACTGGTGGCGACGACCTGTTGAACTTACTGTACATTCTCGGTGGCGCCGGTGTAATTATTCTGTTCGCACGGAGTCGGTGGTTCAACCGCCTTGTGACGCCGCTTATTGAGTGGGCGCTGAATGAGACGACAGAGTTGGAGATCTCGGATTATGCTCAGTTACTCGGATTGCAACGCGAATATCGTGTGGCGGAGGTGGAAATCAGCGAGGGCGATTGGCTGGCAGGGGGATCGATTTCGGAGCTGGATTTACCACGCGAAGGGGTGTTGATACTCGGCATTCGTCGTGATGATTCATATATTGGTGCGCCACAACCAGATACGGAGACGAAACCGGACGACACGCTCGTCCTCTATGGGAAACAAGACCGTCTCAAAGAATTGTCAGACCGGCTCAGTGGTGATGCAGAGGCTCGGGACGATGCTGTTGAAGACCACGAGGAAACACTCGAAGAGCAAAAACAGCTCATTGAACAATAACAGGAACCAGTCCCCGAATTTAACCTCCTGATTAGGACGTGGAATTGCCAGAAAGAATGGCGACATCACATTAACCAACAATACAAAACTACGTGTCCCTCTGTTGGTTAATCGAATGGGCGAGAGAATTATTCCTCGAGGAGGTCGATGATTTTCTCTGCCGTCCGACTGATCCGGCCGAGGCGCTCGCGAATGATCTCGGGATCGTCGGACTCCCACGCAGCGAGGTAGAACGCTGACCTGCTCGTGTCGAGCCCGCAGTAGCGCCCGACGACGTACGCGACTGCTTCGGCCTCGACTTCGCGTTTCGCCCGTTCGGTGTCGTCGTCGACGTCGAAGTGGAGCAGGGCGTGCGCGTACTCGTGAATCAGCGTCCGCGCAAGGTCGGCCTCGTTCTCCCGATCACGCACCTCGACGAGCGGTTGGACGTCGACGAGGCTCAGCTGCTCGCAGATCCCCTTCGCCTCGCCGTGGGTCCACTCCTCGGCTGGAACGATTCGCACCGTCACGCCGAGGTCATCAGCGGCGGCAGTTAGCTGTTCGACGAGGTCGCCGGCGTCCCCGGTCGCTTCCGTGTCCAGGTCGGGAAGCGGCTCGCCCTCGGTCTGGGAGACATCGAACACCGGCGCGGGCTTGAACCCGACCAGGCCCTCGGACCACTCCTCGGGCGGCGTCTCATCGTAGTCACAGTCGCTATCCTCGTGATAGCTCGGCGAATTCTCGCACTCCGGGCACTGCTTGGTGATGATCGGCGCCCAGATCCAGATGGCCGACTCGCCCTCCGTGACGTGGCGGTCGAACTCCTCCTGCCACGTCCGGTAGCCCGCCACCCGGCTCGCCTCGGGATACTGCCGCTTGATGAGGAGCGTGTTCCGGTAGGAATAGTCGTGGAAGCGGCTCTGGACGTCGAGCCACTCCTGGAACTCCGCGCTGGCCTGTGCGTCGTCGACGCCAGCGACGAGGTCGTCGATCCACTGTTCGATAGTGCTGTTCATCTCGTCGGATCGCGTGTCGGTCTCCTCGAAGGAGACCGACGAATCACTGGTCGTAGCCATTGTGTTCACCGAATCAAGTTTACGGCGACTGCGTCTGTTTAGACCGCGCCGCACCCCTCTGGGGCGCACAAAAAACCGCTCTGTCGGTCAGCGGAGCTCGTGGCGTTCGTCTGCAAAGCCGACCGTGACGAGGTAATCGAGGAACTCGTCGAACCGCTCGACGTCACTGGGCGTGTCGGTCGCAAGATGACGCGCCCACTCGATGGCCCACTGGAAGGCGGGATCCGTGCCGCCCTTGCCGTGAATGTACCACCACCGGGCCGCCTTGAGAACCACTATGGGATTCGTCGTCGGCTGCTCACCGGCGAGCCCACGGGTGATGGATTCGATTTCGTCGGGGACGTCGGCGGGATCGACCTCCGCTGATTGCGTGTTGTCGATATCGACGGGAATATCGTCGATCGAGACGTTGTCGGGACGCTGTTGTTGACTCACTGGAAGTCACCTCTGAGAGCTTTCGAAGGAGCCCTCGCCCTCTCGGGGGCACGAAAAACAGGTCGCGAAGTCACGCCGGCGGGAGGTAGACGCTCTGTTCGCCGGCGATCTCCTCCAGATTGTTCCGGTGACGGTGGCTGAAGTAGCACTCGTAACTGCAGTATCCACAGATTGCACCGGTATCGTATTCGGCGACGTACGGGCCGCGGCGAGTTCGCCAGACGTTCGTCCCGCACTCGGTACAGGCGGCGTCCTCGAGATCGGCAGGACTCGGACCCTCGTACTCGACGTTGAGCCCCTCTTTTTGCGGTGTCGTTTCGGGCCAGATTCCGTGGGCTCTCCAAAACTCACGGACGCGAGCGAGGCTGTGGCGCACCGTCTTTCGCACGGTGACGTGGTCGGCGTCGCGACCGCTGTCGTCCCAGCCGTCGGCCGTCCAGAACTCACCGAACTGTGCGCCGTGATGCAGCCCGTTCCAGTCGACGCCGATGATGTCGGCTGGTGGCTCGTCGGTGAGTGTCGGTCTGGTCAGCTGTCGAATGGCGTCGAGCTGCTTGGGCGGACTCCCGCCGAGGATGTGGACGCGCCGCCCTCTCCAATCGGCTGGGTCGGAGAACTCGTGGGCCAGGCGGTCGGCGTATCCTCGTGAATACCCGAGGACGAGGGTCTCGGGAATCGCGTCGATCACCGCCCGCGACTTCGGAACGACGATGAGCTCGGCCTCTGGATAGCTCGCTTGTATCTCACGAGCCGCAGCGACGTGGGCGTCGACGTTGTCGATTTCGTCGACGTCCCCGATGACCCCGACCTGAGGTTCGTACTCGAAGAAACGGTCGACGAACCGCTCCAGATCGGGATTCCGGAAATCGTTGTCGAGCATCCCAACGGGGAGGCTGAGGTTCTGATACTGCGTCTCCTGGTACCCACAGTCCTCGCGAAAGCCGGGAAGGAAGCCGAGGTCGACAGCGTCGACGACAAACGGCGCTCGATGCAGAAACGCCACGTAGTCTGCCTGTCTGGCGGCGGCGATTTCGCGGGCGGTGCTGGCGCTGGAGCCCAGCTTGAGGGACATGATTAGGCTCGCGAGGCCGCTGCTGGCTGCCCCGCACCCTCTCAGGGGCCCGAAAAACCGAGACTCAGGCAGTTAACCAACAATAGGGAAACTCACGCGGAGTGTGTTGGTTAAGAATAGAGCTTATTCTTCGTTCTCACGCAGCTCTTCAGCCTTCCACTTGAGCCGGCGCAGAATCTGCGTTCGATTCTGGTGGGCGTTCTCGTAGGCAACACACTCCTGGAGGGTTTCCATATCCGGAATCGTCGCGATCCCTGCCTTGATCAGGCGCGTGTTCGGTGCTTCAAGCCGCTTTTCTGGCGGGAATTCGTCATTTTCGGCGTCGTCTGTTCTCTCCATATCGGTGCCCTCCACCCCTTGAGGGCCACAAAAACGACACTCTATACAGCGTCGCCAGGTCTTCCAACAAAGGGTGGCTGCCGAGCGATGATCCCCTGCTGGAATCCCGGATCAGAAAATCCTCTTCCCATGTGACTTCGAATCACTTTATATCGCTACCAGTGGCCATGAGCCGGTTTCATTCGATACAGCAGCTCATCGTTGACGTATCCCGCCGAAACGCCTGACAGGCGTGTTTGAACGCCTCACTGAATGTGGGGAACGGGTGGACGGTATCGATGATGTCGTCGACGGTGAGGCCGAACTTCACCGCCAGCGTCGCTTCCATGATCATGTCAGCGGCACGGGGGCCAACCATGTGGACGCCGACGATTTCGTCGGTCTCGTGGTGTTTGACGACCTGGACGAGGCCATCCGTGTTCTCGACGGCTTTCGCTCGCGGGACATCCGCCATCTGGACGGTTCGGCACGAACAGGTTCCGTGCTCGTCCATGTACTCCAGTTCGGTCGTCCCGACCGCGGCGACTTCCGGGCTGGTGAACACGACTGCTGGCACCGCGTCGTAATCGATGCTGACGCCCTCGTCCCCGAAGGCGTTCTTGACGGCGTGATTGCCCTCCTTGGCGGCGACCGTCTCCAGTTCGGGTTCGCCGATCACGTCGCCCGCCGCGTAGATGTCGGGATTGGTCGTCTGGAAATGTTCGTCGACACGAATCGCACCATCGGATTCGGTCTCGACGCCGACTGCTTCCAAGCCGATGTCCTCGCTGTTGGGCTGGACGCCGGTCGCGACGAATAACGCCTCTGCGGTGAACGCTCGCTCCTCGCCCTCGATGACAGTCTCCACAGCGACGCCCTTCTGACCAGGGTCAGCACCACTGTCGGTAGCCACATCCTGAACCTGCTGGAAGTCGTTACTGGTCACGACGTCGATTCCTTCCTCGCGGAAGGCTCGTTGCATCTCCCGGCCGAGTTGACCTTCCATATCTGAGAGCACGTGACCGGAGCGCTGGAGAACCGTCACATCGACGCCGACACGGTGGAGGATCTGGCCCCACTCCAGCGCGATGTATCCGCCACCAAGCATCACGATGCTCTCGGGGAGGTCGCGCTCCTCGAGGATGGTCTCGCTCGTGTAGTAGTCAACGCCGCCGAGGCCGTCGATGGATGGCGCCCACGGTGAACTTCCGGTCGCGACGAGCGCCTTCTCCCCAGTGATGCGTACGCCCTCGTCGTCGCAGTCGACGACCTCGATGGTTGTGTCGCCGACCAGCTGGCCGTAGCCCTCGTAGATGTCGGTCTCGAAATGCTCTGCGACGTCGACGTAGTTCTCCTGCCGGAACCGTTCGACGAGTTCGTCGGTGCCGTCGAGTGCGTCGGCCCAGTCGACAGTCGGTTCCTCAGGGTATCGAACGGCGTCGAAGGGGCTCTCCGACTCTGCAGCGCCGCTCTCGGCGACGGCGAGCAGATGCTTGCTCGGGACACAGCCGACGTTCACGCACGTCCCGCCGATGGGAAGGCCGGTGTTCACCATCGCAGTCGAGAGGTCCCGCCGGCTCGCTTCAGTGATCGCGGCGAAGGCTGCGGCGCCACCGCCGAGAATCACGAGATCATAGTCGGACGTCTGGGCCATCTGTGTCTATACTTTACGACGGGAAGTTCTTATACTCCAGAGTCCAAAGCCATAGAGTAGGTTGGAGGCTACGAAGCTATGGCAGATACTACTTCATCAGCGCCCGCGTGCGATGTCGAGGGGACGTGCTACTGTCCGCTCACAGGAGTTATCGACACGTTGAGCCGGAAATACGCGATGCAACTCGTCA
This sequence comes from Halorubrum distributum JCM 13561, assembly GCF_000337395.1. Taxonomy (NCBI): domain Archaea; kingdom Methanobacteriati; phylum Methanobacteriota; class Halobacteria; order Halobacteriales; family Haloferacaceae; genus Halorubrum; species Halorubrum distributum. Next base: position 30,576 of record NZ_AOJF01000001.1, on the reverse strand, counting down.
GCATCATCGGCGCACACGACTCACTGCGGTTCGCGGAGATCGAGGAGCACCTCCCAACGGCGAGTACCTCGACAATCTCGAAACGCCTCGACGAATTTGAGGAGGCAGGGATCGTCTCACGGACGCAGTATAATGAAATCCCGCCGCGTGTCGAATATGCGTTGACCGACGATGGCGACGAGGTTCGAACGCGACTGGAACCGTTACTCGAGTGGGCGACAGAAAATAGCGGAAATGCGTAAACCAAGCCATTCCAAAAGAGGAACCAATTCTCCACGGACTCCCCTCAAGTCTGGTTAGGCCTCTGGGGATTCGAGTACTGTGAGATTCTGGACTGGGAAGGGATTCCTTTCTCCTGCGAACTCGTCCTCAGGGACGTAATGCCAGAGGTGGCCGTCTACCTGGTAGAGAAACGACTCGCCGCCTTCTGCTTCCACTCGTACTCGCTTCCCGACATTATCGTCTTCTTCCCAGTCGATCACGGTCAACGGCTCGACGGGCCATTCAAAGAATTTGACCGAGTCACCAGACTCCAACTCTTCAAAAGTCTCTATATCCCCCTGCTGTGGCTCTCGCGCGTCGAGAGTCGGATTATGCTCAATAGACATGGTCTCTGGGTACGCCCCTACTCACTTAATACTGTCAGCAGTGGATTCCAGCCGCTAGAACGGAAGCACGCCTGGCGAGTCTTCTCTCCGACTGCTCTTAGCCCATCGCCTCTTGGAACCGCTCACGCAGCGCGTCCTCGCGTTCTTCGAACTGCTCGACTTTCTCCTGCAGGTCGTCGCTGACGCGCTCGATGCTCGCCAGCGCTCGTTCACCGGCCAGCGACGCCTGTGACCCGTCGTCACCGTCCGCCTCTAGCTGCTGCTCGTACGACTGCTCGACGCGCTCAATCGTGCCTTCCGGATTGAACAGGATGTCGTTGGCGATCCGAACGTACTGATCGAGGGATGCCCCCTCTTTCCCCTGGAAGAAGTGGGTGAGAGCGTACGTCGCGCCGGAATGCAGCGTCCACATATCGATCTCGAACGGTGACGCGGCGTTGGCTTCTGCATCGCCGGCGGCACGCTCAGCCAGGTAGTCCGGGAACCCCAACAGGGTGTAGAACTCCGTGACGGTGAACGGGAGCTCCGAGAAGTCGAGGTCGATATCCTGGGCGTCCCGGATGAACTCGAAGAGGTCGTCCGCGACGAGTTCGACCTGTGCGAGGAGCTCCTCCCACCAGGTGCGGAAGTTCCGCACGTCGCCGACGTGCTTGATAACCTCCTTGTCGGTGAGCGAGCGCATCGTGTTCGAGCAGTAGCCATCCTGAGCGAACCCCTCCACGTAGACGGCGTGCTCGCCGAAGAAGTCGTAGCCCGACGTGACGCCCATCGTAATCGGGTCCGACCGACCGGGCAGGCGCACCTCGAGGCCGTCGAACATGATGTCCATATGGACCTCGCCACCGCCCCGGTAGCGCCGAATCTCGCCGAACATCACCTCGCCCAGCGGGGTCCCGTCGATGGTCTCCTCGCGGAGGACCTCCTCTAGCGGCCCGTAGACGTCGACCGGGTTGATGATCGAGTAGGAGTCAGTCGGGATGTGAAATAGTGACTCCGCCTCGGTGTTCCCATCCGCTTCTGCTTGCAAGCGCGACGGCTCGACGATGGCGTTGAATCGCTCCGTTTCAATCCATTCGTCGTTGTACGGGTTGCGATACGCGACCGCTGTATTGACTGCCTGCGGGAGGTTTCGAATCGCCTCACTGAAGCTGATTGGTTCGGGACCTCCGTGTTGATCGGCGTACCACTCGGGTAGTTCAGTCTCGGTTCGCCCATCGAGGCCTGCGAAGACCGTAGCTTCCTCTGGGTCTTTCATAGCATCCTCCGAAGGCGCGAAGCGTTCTGATCTGCGCCTCCACCCATCGAGGCGCAAAAAACGACGCTACGCCTGTCGACATTCGTGAATTTGGATTCGCTCTGGAAGCCCGACTTTCCCACAGAGCGGACACTCGACGAGTGGTGACGGCGGAAGATTCCGATACGTTGCAAGGGCTCCTCGGAGGTGGGTTATCGTTCCCGCCGACTCGGCGCTTGCGAGGGCACTAGTGAGGTGCCACCGGAGCCGTTCTCTGTTCGTGAGACCGTCTGTATTGGGCGTCGGGATAGACTCGTCTGTCTCTCGAATTTGAATCACGAGGGGGTTACCCCTCATCCCCTCGTAGGGCGAGAGCAACGCCGTCCGGCCCACCTCGCTCTGGTGGCTGTGTGGCGTCGACAATCGTATCCAACCGCTGCGGGGCGACGGCTTCCCAGATGAGATGATGCTTCGAGCAGACCGTCACGAGATTCGAGACTCGATTCGCCTGTTCATGGTCAAACTGCCCGTCCGGGCCGACGAAGAACTTCCGCGGAATCAAATGGTGGACAGAGATGTCCTTTCCGACCTGCTCTTGATGATCCGCTTGAGTCATCTCACACCACGGCGTTTGGCACCGGAAGTCATCACGTTCCAATGCTTGCCGCCGTTGCTCCGGCCAATTTGGCCCGTACGGGATCTCTAAACGTTCTTGATAGGACCGTGGTTGTGAGAAGCCAGCTTCGGTGAGTGCCTCTTCCCACCCGCCAAACCGGTGGTCATACGTCCATCTGTGATACTTCCCAATCCGATCCATCTCCCCGCTTGATGGTGGGCGACCGAGCTGCTCCGCAAGCCGGTCAATCTCGTCCACCAGGTCCTGATCGGTGAGTCGGAATTTCCGATTTGGAGCGTAGCCAGCCTCACGAAGCGCCTCGTTCCAACTCCCGAATTTATTCTGGCAGACGCGCTGGGAGTATTCTCCGTGCTCGCTCATCTCCTTTGCTGTCGGCGGTTTCCCTAATTTGTCTGCGACACGCCGAATATCGTCAAGGATTACGTCTGCGTCCGTTACGATCTGGTCGCGACGATGGACCGCGGTTACGTGGCCACCCAACTCGTTGGAAGTCGCAAATGCCTCGCCACAGTAGTCACAGATGTGGTCGGTCAACGCTACGTCACCTCCCTCCGCGGTTCCCCCGTAATGGGTTATAAACTCTCGACCCTATCCTCAACTCCTGCTTCCAGTTGGGGTTACAACGGAGCGATTCGTCTCGCTAGGGGTACTCTGAATCAGTCATAACTCGGTGATGGGGAGTGAGTTCCCCCGCACCCCTCTCGGGGGAAATAAACACTATCGACCCGAAATCGTACTTGAATCTCAGGGCCATCATATTCTGAGGTGTTTATGAAACTACCATCCACAAACTGGATTCAGTAAAACGCCCTCTATTCTCTTCGAGTTGAGGAAACAGCTGGTTAGAGGCCTACAACCGGTCTATGGTGGCAAAATTCATATGTGCCCGAAAGTTAGCCACAATAATGCCTACTGACGAAGTCCCTCCGGATTTATTGGAGCAAATGGGGACTGTGGCTTCTCTATGTGAGGAAGAAAATATACGTGTGAAAAGCTTGAGCTTCGGGAATTTTGCGTCTGAAGAGCTGATGGAAGAGTATGAATCTCTGAAATCAATCGTGGCTGACCACGAGGCCATTTCCAGAGTCAAAGTTGAGCGAGAATTGGCAAAGCAAATCGAGATTGATGAAACTAGAGAGTGTCGCTACTACCTTTGGGATATCGCTGTTGCACAAAAACGAGGGATTCTGAAAGAGACCTATCCCGAATTCACTGGTGGAAATTCTGGGGACTTAATCGAAGTCTCTCCCGAGGCTGATATGAATAAGAATAGCTTCGAATACAAGAATCACTATCTAATTCTTTGTTCCCGACTTTCCCAGAACTATCGCTTGGTTGGAAAACTGAACCAAGCCCGAGCAGAGGCTGTTAATCTCGCCGTTCCAATCACATATTCAAAAATCGGTCTACCAGACACTACTCGTCAATCGAAACTAGCCGCTCATTGGCGTGGCCCTGAAACTTTACAAGAGCTTCAAGATAGATCTGGGCACGAGTTCTTCATTCAGAAGGGGACTGAGAGCTATGATCACGGATTACAAGACCGAACTGAGTTCTATTTTGAAAAAAGAGATGGTAAGTGGCATCTGCAGATTGAGGAACTGATGCCGCGAACAGGAATCCGGCACTCATTACATACGAGTCTTGCTGATGAAATGTTGAAGTATTATACCCGATATCTACATGCGATTGTAGATGAGGAGTGTGAGCGATGTTTCCACTTAGATGGGGCACTCCGTTCATATGGAACTCTTGATGATTTCATTGACCGTCACGTAAACCGTGAATTGCGGAATCCAAACCCTCTGAAGAGAATGTCGAAGCGCCGGAAATTATTCAAAATAGACTCTCCTGAAGGTGCTTTATCTGACTTTGGAGAGGTTGCAGGCCTCTTCTTTAGGAACAACCCCCATGTACTGCGTTTCTTCGAGGGTGATTCAGAGTGGGCAGAGGAATTAGAGGAAAAAAGAGCGAGTCTGCTTGAATTTGGTCTGTCTACAGACCGAGTCCAAGACCAACTTAAAGTGTAGTACTTTTAGTGGATTCTTCGTTCTATATCTGAGTGTGATCTGGCATGAAGCAATCTCTACTGACTAATCAACCATCTCGTCTGGAGAACTCCTCTAGAACTTTCCTCTCGTAACTCGATTTGAGTAGTCTCTCGAACTGTGGTTGACCAGGTCCAGACTGCGCTCGAGGGAGAGTCGCCGATGCTCCGAGAGGTTCAGCACGACGGCTTGGCCGTCGACGCGGAAGCCGACGTACTCGACTGTGTCTCGGTGGGACTGACCGGGCGATGCGACTGGAACCGATTCCGAACTGGCCATAGGTACATTTCCGTTCATCGTTGCTCGCGGGCGGTTCGGTGACCCCCGCACCCCTCTCAGGGGTTCCACAAACAGGACGGCGTAGCGTTCGGCAACGTATTTGGCAGTTGCAACGTACTGTCCACATAATTGAGGATGGCTGTACTGGACGATCTCTCGGGGTTCGAGTTCGAGGACGTGATGGAGGACGTGTTCCGCAACCTCGGCTACGAGAACGTCCGCCAGGCCGACCGCACGGCTGACGAGGGTCGCGACGTCATTATGGAGGAGGTCGTCGACGGCACGCGGCGCGCGATCATCGTCGAGTGCAAGCACACGGGGACGGTCGGGCGGCCGGTCGTCCAGAAGCTCCACTCCGCCATCGCGACATTCGACTTCGACGGCGCGAAACGCGGAATGGTCGTCACGACCGGCCGGTTTACGAACCCTGCTCAGGAGTACGCAAACCGCCTCCAGCAGAACGACGACCCACACCCGATCGAGCTGCTCGATGGCGAGGACCTCCGGGAGATCGCCGACGAGATCGGCCTCGACCTCTACAACGGTCGCATCGAGATTCTCTGCGACGAGACGCTCCGCCCGTACGATCCGGCCGCCGACGTCGACGCGCCAGTCACGGAGGCGTTCCGCGACATCGAGAACATCGAGGCCGCCGACCTCCCAGACCCACACTCATCGGTGACGTTCCGCCCGGTGGTCGCGGTCACCGCGGACACGAACGCTGTCTTCGAGACGTCGGTGGGCGTCGTCCACCGGATCAACGACCGGACCCGATTCGTCGCCCACGCCGAACGCGGGCAGCCGCAGGTCGTCGAGGAGGACGTCGGGACGCTGGTCACCGAGAATCTCTACGCGACGGTCGACCTCGATGCCGAGCAGTTCGGAGAGGTGTTCGACGACGTCGAGGAGCGCCGGTTCGGACAGACCCAAACGGAGTACAAGGAGTGGGCCGTCGAGCGCCTCCAGCAACACCACACGACGACGGTCACCTACACCGGCGACAACAACGTCACGTACGACAAGACCTGCGAGCCGAACCGCTCGGACATCTCCGTCCAATCGATCGAACCAGTGTACCTCCCCGAGGTTCGGCACACGACCGACCTCCAGGAGTACACCTACCCCTACGAGTACTACGCGGCAGGCCCGTCACGAGTAACAGCCGAGGACGGCATCCACCGCTGCGTCCACTGTGACACGAGCGGCGGCGACGAGACGTACACCTACTGTTCGAACTGCGGGGCAATCGCCTGCTCCAGCCACATCAAAACGGAGCGGCTGGAAGGCGAGCCGGTCTGTACGGGCTGTGCGGTGACGGAACGGTTCGCGCTGAAGACGAAGTACTTCTACGACGAGGAGAACCTCGAAGCGTTCCGTGAGGAGTACGCCGCGATGCCGCTTCACGAGAAGGCGATGGAGAACAAGTGGCTGGCCGGGGGAAGCGTTGTCGCGACGCTGCTGGTCGTCGTCGGACTACTCGTCATCGGCGGCATCATCTGAGCGGGCTAAGCGTTCACGCCGGCTCAGCGACTATCTCTTCGAGCGCCTGCTCAAGCGGGCCGTGGAACTGCCAGCTGGCCCGCTCGAAGGCTTTCTCGGTCGGACCATCCCAGCGCGGGAAGGCGGAGTGACCACTCACCTTGACGGTCCACTCGAACGGCTCCTCGAACGGGTTCCGGGTCGGGAGCTCGACGACGTAGAGATACTCCTCGTCGCCGTGAATGCCGTCGGCTGGGTTCTCGACGCCGTGTCCGAGCAGGAACATCGGCTGGTCGAGGTGCTCCATATTGTCCGGCTCGAGGAGATCCGAGGGGTGGTCAGCGTGGATGCTCCGATCACGCCCTTCGTCCACGTAGAGGGTCATCGTCGATAGCGTGTCGAGGAAGAGGAACTGGGCAGCGGCGTACGCAGGCCCGCGCTCTGTTCGTGTCTCGTCGAGCAGCTCCTTCATCTGGACAAGGTCACGGAGGACGCTGTCGGGATAGCCATCCGAGTGACGGTAGATCTGTGCGATGCGGTCGGTTTCGGACTGTTCGTCTGCGGGCTCGCTCCGTTGGATGAATCGGAGTTGACTTCGTGTCGACATCGATCACCGCCGACGCGTGTGCGCCGGCACCCATCGCCGGCGCAGAAACAACTTCTCCTGAATCGAGTGGAGTCGCTGGAGTCTCGCCGAATGGCTGTCACTAGACAACTTAAACCCGGTTAAAAATGAATTCTGAGATTCGCAAGACAGCGGTCGGGCGGGGTCCTTGCTCGGAAACTGATGCTGTTCCAGCCCAAAGGTATGCGTATGTCATCGGAGTCTGAGAGGGGCTCACCACTCCCCGATCCAGATGAGATTGCCAGTCGGGCCGAACGGCAGCTTAGTCTGTACGAGGAGGCCGCCGAGAATCCAGACCGGGTGGTACCAGCGATGTTCATCGAGGACTGCGCCCGGTGTGAAACACTCGCCGATAAACGGCGTCGTGAGGGCTTCTATAAACACTTCTATCGGACACTCCCTGACCGAGAGACGGCGAAGCTGTCCAGCGACGATCTCCCCGAGGAGATTCAGTCTGCTGCGCCCGTCCATCGTGCAATCGATGATACGACTCTCGAGGACGAGAGCGCCGACGTGGCCTCCGTTTCGGAGCTGTGGGAGCAGATCGGTACTGGTGAGCACCCGGGCAAGCTGTGTCAAGCTCCACTGGTCCACTATATCGACCGTGAGGACTGCTATATCCACGCAGAACCAACGCGGGTCGGCTTCAGCTATGGTCTCCCCGTGTTCGTGTACAAACGCCGGCAATCGGACAACCACTACGGAGTCTTCTTCTCCAGTGAGAAGGCGTATCTGTGGCTCTGTGGGTGGATTCTGCACGCCAACGGATTCTTCGACCCGAAAGAGTTCATCCCATCACTCTACTTCTTGAAGGCCTCGGACCCATCCACAGTTGCTCCTGAGCTGGTGTCCAAAACAGAAGATCTCGTGTTTCGTAACGGATTTCCCGGCGTAGACGCGCCCGAAATCACAGACCTGCCGGACGGGGTCAATCTGTACCAATTCCCGTACAGCAAGGACACGTATGCGGATCAGTTTGCTCGATGGCGCCGTCTCTACTTCGACGAGCGAACCCCTCGTGGATGCGGGTCCTGCGACGTGTGTCAGGCGTAAATTTACCGCCTTAACGCGTGCTCTACGCCAGATGCGACACCTCTGATGGTTCCTCGACGTCGTCGAACTCGCCGCGCTCGACAGGTTCCCAGTCCTCCCCCGGCTCTGGACTCCACCAGTCGACCTTGTAGGCGCCCGGTGCGCCGAAGATTTTCACGCGGGCCGACCCATCAGGCAGGTCGCGCCGCAGTTTCTCGTCGACGTGGAGGTTCCAGGTCGTGGTTGAATCGAAGCAGGCGAGCACGGCCTCCTCGTAGCCGCGCGTCTCTCGGGATTCCTGGAGTTCGACCTGGGTGTTGCAGTTCTTGCAGAACACCCCCTCGAACGGGATGTGGGTGAAGACCTCCTGCCCGCAGACGGGACACCAGAGGAACTCGAACAGTGCCTCGCTGTGTCGGTCAAGTACTTCGAGACTCATTGGTTGACTCCCCCGGTCGTACCGGGCCAACACCTCGTGCCCGGCCGAAAAACAGCGCCCACCGCTCACTCACTCACCGTTCGGCACCGTAGACGATGCGTGAGGGGGCTTCGTACCCACAGTCGGGGCAGTCGTACCATCGCTGGATTTTCGCCCCGTCTGCTGCCTTCTCGCCGACGCGAACGTCGTTGTTCGGACACTCCGGGCAGCTGAGGTCCGGTGCCGGCCGCTCCCGGAGTTCGTCACGGAACGACGTCGCGTCCTTCGTCTCGTACCCCCGCGACCACACCGGGTAGCCGTCGACGAGGATTGCTCCGCGCCACTTGTACCGGTAGGAATCCGGGGCTCGATGCAGGACGGCTCGCGCACCGGTCTCGGTGTTCCGATACGCAAGCGTCGGCGAGCGGCTCTCGCGTCGCCAGTTGGTGATGCGAGGCATTAGTTAGAAGTGGACGTCAGCGGGTACGATCCAGAGCTCTTCACTCTCCTCGAGGAGTCGGTCCAGTTGTCCACGGTGGCGAATGCCGGTTCCGTGTTCGGTGTACAGGAAGATCGTCGGGCCGTCGTACGCACCGACCTGGTGGAAGGCGTGTCGGGCGAGGTCCTCGTCGCGCATGATTTCCTCGTCGGAGAGCTCGTTGATGGCCTCCTTCGCCCGGTCGAGATTACGCTCGAATTCCTCCTTCGTCGCCTCCCAGCCACGCTCGAGCAGGTCTTCGCCGTCATCGGAGTCGACGGGGGCTGCAGTCGGCAGCTCACCCCATCGCGCCGTCCCCGCAACGGACGTGTCCTCCTCGTCGAAGGTCACATAGTAATCGAAGACGGCGCCGGCGTGTGGGTCCGCGCCGACCAGGCGGTCGAACACCGTCTTTCCGGTGGCCAGTGCGTCGTCGTGGGTCGATTCTTCTACCAGAGCGTAAATCACCATGTGCATCTCGAACACCTCGAAACGCCGACGCACCGGGGGTCGTTGCTCGCTCCTGCTGCGCCGGCACCCATCGCCGGCGCAATAACAAACACGATGGCTCTGTTGAGAACCCATAACTGTTGATTGGTGTCTGGGACTGTGTGAATGGCCGAACGCAGTATGGGTGGCTTGAGTGTAATTGGTAGCGTGATTAGTTGGTTTAGAATGGTACTATAGCGGCCAATCGTCTTTGGAATAAACCGAGAACCTCAACCAAATCTGGCACCTCTTCAACACAGAAACTGCTGTTTCAGATTCCAGATGGTTCCGAATAGGGAATCAGGTATCCGAAAGCAGCCATCTCTCCGTGATTTCACTCGGAATGAGTTACGATTCCGTCAATAGCTGTCGAAGTACGTAATGTAAGATGCCGCCGTGCTCAATATATCGCACTCCGGCGGGCGTCCCGACTTGGGCTGTCACTGGGAATTCAACCGATGACCCGTCTGGCCGCTCGGCAGTCACGGTCAACTCAGCCATCGGCGTCAGCCCGTCGTCCAACCCGTAGATCGTGTAGACCTCCGAGCCGTCTAAACCAAGCGCCTCCCAGGAGTCCCCGTCCTGGAACTGTAACGGCAGCACGCCCATCCCAACGAGATTGTCCCGATAAATTCGCTCGTAGCTCTCAGCGATGGTCGCACGCACACCGAGGAGGTCGGTCCCCTTCGCCGCCCAGTCACGACTCGATCCGGTCCCGAACTCCTCGCCAGCCATCACGACGAGGGGTGTTCCCTCGTCGCGGTAGCGCTGGCTGGCCTCGAAAACGGTCGTCTGCTCATCCGTTGGGTGATGGATAGTGTAGCCGCCTTCGACGTCGTCGAGCATCTGATTCTCGATGCGGACGTTGGCGAACGTGCCCCGCATCATCACCTCGTGGTTCCCTCGACGAGCACCGTACGTGTTGAACTCGTGGGGCTCAACGCCGTGATCCATGAGCCACTGGCCGGCCGGCTGATTCGTACTAAACGGTCCAGCAGGACTGATGTGGTCGGTCGTAACCGTGTCACCCAGCGTTAGCAGACACCGTGCATCCTCGACGTTGGAGACACCAGGTTTCTCCAGCGGGAAGTCCTTGAAGAACGGCGGTTCCCGAATATACGTGGAGTCCTCGTCCCACTCGTAGACCTCGCCCGTCGGCGCATCCAGTGCGTCCCACCGCTCGTCACCCTCGAACACTTCGGCGTACTTCTCCTCAAACATCGACGGGTCAACGAAGTCGTGAACCGCTTCGTGAATCTCGTCACTACCCGGCCAGAGGTCTGCGAGATAGACCGGGTTACCGTTCTCGTCGTACCCAAGGGGGTCGTGTTCCATGTCGATGTCCATCCGCCCGGCGAGCCCGTAGGCGACCACGAGCGGCGGACTGGCAAGGTAGTTCGCACGCACCTTCGGATGAATGCGCGCCTCGAAGTTCCGGTTCCCGGAAAGGACGCTCGTCGTCCAGAGGTCGTGCTCGTCGATGGCTGCCTCGATGGGTTCTGGGAGCGGCCCTGCGTTCCCGATACAGGTCGTACAGCCGTAGCCCACGACGTTGTAGCCGAGTTTCTCAAGATACGGAAGCAGTCCCGACGCTTCGAGATACTGGGTTACGACGCGGCTGCCAGGTGCGAGGCTCGTCTTGACGTAGTCCGGGACGTCGAGGCCCCGCTCGACAGCATTTTTCGCCAGGAGCCCGGCTGCCAGCATCACGGAGGGATTCGATGTGTTCGTACAGCTGGTGATCGCGCTAACGACGACGCTCCCGTGCCCGATCTCGACGTCGGTCCCATCAACCGTTACTGTCGCACGCTCCGTGAGCGGTCCCAGGTCCGGTTTCTCAGTCTGGGCCTCTTGCTGAACGCCGCCGTTTGTTCGTTCGACGTCGGTTGGTTCACCGGTCAACTCGGTCTGGGTGTTGCCGCCCTCTGCGATCCAGCGGTCGATGGCCTCCTGGTCCACGTCGCCGAGGTCCTCCTCGAACTCGCCGTGAAGCAACTCCCGGAAATGGCTCCGCATGTCGCCCATCTCGACACGTGACTGCGGCTTCTTCGGCCCGGCAAGACTCGGTGTCACCGTCGAGAGATCCAGTTCGACAGTCTCGGTGTATTCGGGATTCTGCTCGCCGAACAGCCCTTGGGCATCGAGGTACTCTCGCACGAGTTCGATGTGGTCCTCGTCGCGCCCCGTCAGTTTGAGGTAATCGAGGGTGGCCTCGTCGACGGGGAACATGCTGATGGTCGAACCTTGCTCGGGCGCCATATTCGCGATCGTTGCCCGGTCAGGGACGGTCAGCGTCTCCACGGCTGGCCCGTAGAACTCGACGAACCGGTCGACGACACCGACGTCACGGAGCAGTTCGGTGACGTGCAGTACGAGGTCGGTCGCTGTCGCGCCCTCAGGGAGTTCGCCGGTGAGTCGAACGCCGACGACTTCGGGGACGTTCATCGTGATGGGCTGGCCGAGCATCGCGGCCTCGGCTTCGATGCCGCCGACGCCCCAGCCGACGACGCCGATGCCCCCGATCATCGGGGTGTGGCTGTCTGTCCCGACGAGCGTGTCCGGGAACAGCCAGTTCTCACCGTCATGCTCGCGCTCGTGGACGACCCGTCCGAGGTGCTCTAGGTTCACCTGGTGAACGATACCCGTCCCGGGTGGCACGACACTGAAGTCATCAAAGGCGTTTTGTGCCCACTTCAGTGCGCGGTACCGTTCCCCGTTGCGTTCGTATTCGAGTTCGACGTTCTTCTCGTAGGCCTCCTCGTTGCCGAAATAGTCCACTTGGACGCTGTGGTCGATGACCAGGTCGATGGGGACCTCCGGTTCGACGAGACTCGGGTCTCGATCCTGGCGGTCGACGGCCGACCGTAGAGCGGCCAGGTCAACGACGGCCGGGACGCCGGTGAGGTCTTGCAGGATGACCCGGGACGGTTGGAACGGGATGTCGGCGTCGGGCACGTCCGGTTGCCAGCCAGCGAGGTCACGGATGTCTTCCTCGGTGATGTCCTCCCCGTCGGCATTTCGGAGCACGGATTCGAGGAGGACACGGATGCTGACCGGTAGGTTGTCGAGGTCACAGAGGCCTTGCTCTTCGAGGACGGTGAGGTCGGCCATCTTGTAGGCCGTTCCATCGGCTTCGAACTCGCGGATCGCATTGAAGGGGTTCATTATTGTGGAAGATTTCAAACGGAGTAACCGTTATTCTTGTCCCCGCTCTCGGGAGACGGGATTCGAGCAGTTCGACTTATACGTTGGACCCGCCCGAAGGGGTTCAAAGAGCTCGTTGCTCTCACGGTCGACGCGTGATACAGTTCTGGGGTGACACTGTCTTCTTCGGTAACGTTCATGCACTCGTTTCTTGGCCAGTCTCACCGCCCATGCGTTCAGGCGCGATTCGCGACAGCCGCATCGCGTTGCCGGTGACGCCGAGGCTCATCCCCATATCTCCGACGACGACAGCGACGGCGACACTGACGAGCCCAATCGGCACGCCGACGGCAAGCAGCGCCTTCACGCCGAGACTCGCCCAAATGTTCTGCCGGATCACGCCGTTGGCCGTATGCGACAGGTCGTACAGGTACGGGAGTTTCCCGACGTCGTCGCCCATCAACGCAATATCGGCTGTCTCGAGAGCGGTGTCGGTACCGGCCGCGCCCATCGCAATGCCGACCTCCGCGGTGGCGAGCGCGGGCGCGTCGTTGATGCCGTCACCGACCATCGCGACCTCCCCGTACTCCGCCTGTAACTCCTCGACAGCGTCGACCTTCTCGTCGGGCAGGAGTTCTGCGCGATACTCATCGACACCGACCTGCTCGGCGATGGCGCGGGCGGTGCCCTCGTTGTCGCCGGTCAGCATCACGACGCGCTCGACGCCCAGCTCGTGCAGGCGTTCGACGGCCCGCTTCGAGGCCGGGCGCACCTCGTCGGCGATGGCGATCGCACCCAGCAGTTCCGACTCCGTCCCGACGATAACGACCGTCTTGCCCTCCTGCTCCAGCGCGGTGAGTGCATTCTCGGCGAACGCCCCGTCGTCGGACTCGGCTGCCTCTTCCGCCATGACGCCGCCGTCCGTCTCACGGCGTGCCCGTGAGAGATCGAAGCCCAGCTCCTCGAAGAGCGCGGGCTTGCCCGCATAGTACGTCTCGCCGTCGATCTCGCCGCGGATGCCCTTCCCGGTGAGGCTCTCGAAACCCGTCGGGTCGGGCAGGTTGCCCACGCCCGCCTCCTCAGCACGGGCGAGAATAGCTGCTGCGATGGGGTGTTCGCTCCGCCGCTCCAGTCCGGCGGCGCGACGGAGCAGATCGTCAGCCGTGGTGTCACCGACCGGAACGACGTCGGTGACGGCGAGTTCGCCCTTGGTGAGCGTCCCGGTCTTGTCGACGGCGACTGCGTCGACCCCACCCATCGCTTCCAGATAGTTGCCGCCCTTGATCAGGACGCCGTTCTTCGCGGCGCTGGTGATGCCCGACACCACCGAGACGGGTGTGGAGATGACGAACGCACACGGGCAGGCGATCACCAGCAGGGTGAGCCCCCGGATGAACCACGTCTGCCAGTCGCTCGCGAAGGTGAACCCGTATCCGGCTAGGTCCACCGACACCGGATCAGCGATAACCAGCGGCGGGATAGCGGCGGTCAGGATTGCCAGCACGACGACGAGGGGTGTGTAGTAGCCGGAGAAGCGGTCGACGAACTGCTCGGACTCGGTTTTCTTCGCCTGTGCGCCCTGTACCATCTCGATGATGCGCGAGAGCGTCGAATCGCCAGCGGTCGAGGTGACCTCTACCTCGAGGTACCCCTCTTCGTTGATCGCGCCGGCGTAGACCTCGTCGCCGGCGGTCTTGTCGACGGGGACGCTCTCGCCCGTGATCGGCGACTGGTCGACTGCACTCTCGCCGTCGATGACCGTCCCGTCGAGCGGAATCTTGTCGCCGGGGCGGACGACGACGGTCTCGCCAACGTCGACCTCCTCGGCGGGAACGGTCACTTCCTCACCATCCCGAAGGACGGTCGCCTCGTCGGGCGAGAGTTCCATCAGCTCGCGCAGGGAGTCCCGTGCCCTGTCCATCGCGTAGTCCTCGAGCAGTTCGGCGATGCTGAACAGGACGGCCAGCGTGGCGGCCTCGACGAAGTAGCCGATACCGGTCGCCGCGATGATCGCCGTCCCCATCAGGAGGTCGATGTCCAGGCTTCGGTTCTTCGCGGAGTAGTATCCGCTACGGACGACCGGGATGCCACTGGCCGCGACGGCGCCGAGGAACAGGACATCCGCGATGTGGAGCGGGTACTCGAGGACGCTTGCCACCGTAATGTTCTGCCCGGTGAGGAGGAACTCGAAGAGGAGGCCGAGCGTGACGAACGCCGCACCGAGCCACGTCTTCTTCGCGCGAGGACTCGTCCAGACCTCCGATGGGGGCGCGATGTCGACGCCATCGGTCGCCTGGTTGTCCTCATCATCGCTCTCGGCGTCCGAGCCCCCGACGACCTCGTAGCCGGCGCCTTCAATCGCCTTGACTACGTCGGCTTCGCTGGTCCGATCAGGGTCGTACGTGACGTTGGCCGTGCCGGTGGTCGGCTGGAGCGTGGCGTCAGTAATGCCGTCGACACGCTGGAGGCTCTTGTCCACCTTTTGGGCGCAAGAGGGACAGTCCATTTCGGGGACGGCGAGGCGGGCGGTCAGCTCACGTCGCTGTCCGCCGCCGCTCGTTCCCCCGGCTGCGTCCGGATTCTCTGTCATCACGTCACGGTAGGAGCGGGAGTTCGATATGTCTTTGTTGGAATATTCCAATCGAGGGCGTCAGTGCGATGCCAGCCGTTCTTCCGCTACCTGTTCGCCGGCAACATGTTGCTTCGCCAAATGTTCTTCCGCCCGACGGAGTCGGTAGGTGAGTGTTGACCGTGGCACGTCGAGATGCTCGGCGAGCTCGCCGACGTCGACCTCGCGGGGTGACTCGTAGTAGCCGTGTTCGACCGCGGCCTGGAGTGCGGCCTCCTGGGCTGGCGGGAGGCCGCTCGGTTTCCCGTCGCGTCCCCCAGCTCCTGTCGTCGTGTCCGCTGTGCGGAGCATCTCCATCTGGGCGCATTCCCCGACGGCAACCCCGAGGGAATCGAAGAACGCCGCCACATCGCCCTCGCCGGCGTGAATGAGCCGCCACGTGTAGTGGCGCCCCTCGTGACGGGTCTCGAATAAGACGCCGTCGCCGAGGTGATCGCGAGCGATGTGGGGAACTGAGGCGCAGGTCGGAGTGCGCTCCCAGTCGGAGTAAAGGATGAGCGTGTCGTCCGTGCGGTCGAGGACACGGGTAGTCTGGGTTGCGCCGCAGTCCTCGGTGGCGAGACAGTCGGCGTAGTAGTCGCTGTTGCGAAACGCGTCCTCGATGGCGTCGAGTGCGTCCGGAGTGCCGGTGGCATGGTCGACTCGCCAGAGCTGGTCGGCAGTGGCGTGCAGCGAGAGTGAACGAACGCGAGCGTCGGAGTGGTCTGCGAGGGCGTCCGCCACCCGGTTGCAGCCGGGCTCGTATTCGAGAGCGAAGACGAGTTCGCGCATACCCCGACTAAGGCCTGCTACGACATAACCCATGGCCTGCAGCGTTGTCGACTAGTGGACCTCAGATTACGTCGTCAGGGTCGTGGACTTCCTGCATTCGCTGTGCTTCGGCCGCGTATTGCTCTTGGAGGTCGGGGTCATCGACTATGCCAAGATTGCCGGGTTCAGCATCGACTGCTGCTGTCGTGTCTCGGACGTCGGTGAAGGACGTGAGTGCGCGTTCCTTCCGATAGTACTGTTCTCCATCGGGTGTTGCGTAGGTGAGGATGATCAGGTTCTGCTCGTCATCGGAGTACGTCCGTTCGACAAGCCAAACACGAACGTCATCTTCAGACTGATTTGCCATACTTAGGCGTCCCCCGATATCCACTAAGGGATTGGTGTTACGGCTTGCTGAGACTCGCCGTCTCGAAGGGTGACTCTCCGGTCGGAATGAGCAGCTCCTGTCGGTCGCCGACTCGCTCGGCCAGCTTCCGTTTCAGGTACTGCCTCGCCGTCGACGGCGTGAAGACGCCCTTGTCGAGCATATCGCCGACGACGTCTTTGAGGGCCGCGGACTGTCCCTGCAGGTGGCCGTCGCCGACCGGCTCGCCGTCGTACCAGCGCACCGTCGCGAGTGCGCCGTTCCCGACTGTCTCTCCCTGTTCGACTGTCTCCGAGTCGTACTGGAGCCCAAACCACAGCGTCCGATACGCGGTCACCTCGAACGTCGTCGACACCACGAAGAACGCCTCGTGGTGGAGGTAGTCGAGGTGGTCACCGACGATCTCGTCGAGGGTGAGCTCGGTGGTGCGGGGCTTCGGCTCGACGACCGTCGACGGTCGAGCCTCGCCGGCGAGGTAGCCGTCGACGGCATCTGCCTCGAGGCCATCGGCCAGTTCCGCCAGCAGCTGTTTCGCCCACTTGGAGTCGGTGTCGTCGCCACCGAACGGCGATTCAGCCGAGATTCGGTGCTTGAGCTTGAGGTTCGCTGCGCCCCAGTGGCTGTAGTGGAGCGTGTACTGTCCGTCTGTGCGTTCGTACGCAACGAGTGCGCGGTGTCCCATCGAGCAATCACCTCCGGGGCGACCGCGACTGGATCGCCCCGCACCCCTCCCGGGGGACGAACAACGCTACTCGTCGATCGGGTCGGGGGAACTGAGGTCCGCGTGGAGGACTTCGCCGTCGCGAACGACGTACCGCTTCGCCAGCACGGGGAAGCGGCACTTGGTGAACCCCGCCGTCTGGATATCGAACTCTTCGTCGGCTTCGAGGTGGTCGGCGAGTTCTCGCAGGAATTCGTGGGTCACGATGCCGCCCTCGTAGTCCGGGAGGCCGTTCTCCCGTGCCTCGTACACCTCGAAGTCGTCGTACCCCCAGATGGTGAGCTCTCCGTCTTCGGTAACCTCCCAGTCGAGCGTCCCGAAGCAGTAGCTCTCACAGAGCTCGCGGACTGCCTGCGGATCCGATACGATCGCGCCGGTCGATGTCGTCGAAGCTTGCAGTGTCGCCATGTCTGGACTTCACGGGGTCGCCCCCGCACCCCCGTTGGGGGCAATAAACCGATGCGAGAGGTGGCTCCCGAGGCGTGGCCGGCGACTCCAGTTAGGAGTCTGCGTGGGCGTCCGCCCCGGCTCCGTCGCCCGGCCGCGTGAGAAGGCTCACCTCTTCTAGAAGGTCTCTCGCGGTCTCGACTCGCTCTCGATCCGCGTCGTCCAATCGGTCAACGTCGAGTCGGTTGAGATTGCTGAGTATACGATGCATCCGGTAGCCCTGTTTGAACTCTTGCTCCATCGGAAGCGCCTCACCGCTCGCCGGCGCGGAAAGACGCCCCATCGCGACTGGCGTCGGGCTTGCAGGAAATCACGGCCTTAACCAACGACCCTCGACAGTAGTCCCAGACTGTTGGTTAATCGACGCTCAGCATTGGGGCTACTCGAGACTGGGTCCGTAACGAGCTGAGCCACACCCCCGGCACTCCCAGATCGGCTGTCCCGTCCACGCCTCATCCGGAACCGACTCATGCGTCTTGAACCGATGGTCGGTCGCCCGTCCACAGGTTTGACAGTCGAGTTCCTGCGTCGTCGGTACCGACGACGCCTGGTGATCAGCCGTAGCCTCGCCAGTGGATTCGGTCAGCGCTATCGCTGGAACCAGCCACACCGCGTCGTCGGCGTCGTCGAGGACCGCGTCGAGACGCGACGCGTCGCGGATGCCGTCCCCACGCTGGTCGTAGAGCCGTGTCGGGCCCTGCTCCGGATCCTCCGACGCTTCCTGCCCGTGCCACCCAGTCCGGTCACGGGCGACACTGAGAAGCCGCTCTCCCTCCGCTGACGCCACCTGTACCGCGTCGGGAAGTGAGGGCCATTGCTCGGCCAGCTGGCGCGCCGGCGCCTCATCGAGATCGTAGATGAGCGTGTAGTCGTCGACGGCTGGCTCCGCCTCGTTGGCGGAGAGAAGGTTTGCCGCCGCGCCGCCCTTCGCGACGGCGCCGTAGAACGTGGTCGACTCGACGACCAGGTGGACGATGCCGAGGCACGTCGTCGACGATGTCTCATTCGTGCTAGTGGCGTCACTCCCGAGATGGTTAGTGAGACAGAACCGGCATTTCGTCTGGCCGTCTGGGACTGACGCCCCACAAGACCGGCACTCGCCATCGGCGACCGTCGGCGCATCAGGGTAGCCACCAGTGCTCGTCGCGATGCGTTGCCGCCGGGGGGCACCCTCACAGCCGTCGTCCAGCCTCGTGTCCGGAATGTGGGACGCCTCGCCGGTCGGCCGCAGTTCCTCAAAGTCGGAGTAACGACCGTTCATAGAGCAGTCTACAGAGAACATGGCTCGTCTTCGTGTTTAAATCGTAGCGTGGATAGACCGATGTGCAGTACAGACGGAGAGACAGTGATCGCCTCAGGCGACCTGTTCCTCCAACGTATCCCGGTGCGCCCGAACAGTCGCCTTCGAGGCGTTCGCCACGTCCGCGGCCTCGGATTGCGTCAACCATCGGCCCTCTTCGTGACCGGCCTTGTAGAGGCAGGCCGCTGCGAACCCGGCCGGATGGACGCCCGTCGTCACGCCGCGCTCCTCGGCCTGTTCCGCGAGGGCTCGGGCCCGCTGTCGGATTTCGTCCGGACACTCGAGGTCCGAGGCGAGGCGCGGCACGAACATGCTGGGGGAGACGGGCTCAGCGGGGAGGCCCAGCTCCTCGTTCAACGTTTTGTACGCGTTCGTGACTCGTGACTCCGCGACGCGGGCCATCTCGCTGACGTCGTCCACTAACCGCGAGCGGCCGTTGCACCGGCAGGCCCCGTAGATGCTGGCCGCGGCGATGGCCTCGATGGATCTGCCACGAAGCAGATCCTCGTTCTGGGCGCTCCGGAAGAGCTGACACGCCTGGTCGCGGACCGAATCGGAGAGTTCGAGCGCACTCGCCAACCGACGCACTTCGCCCAGGCCGTGGGCGAGATTCCGTTCTGCTTTCGACCGCCAGCGGCCACGGGTCTGCTCACGGCGCATCCGTGCCAGTCGCCGTCGCTTCTGCCCCGAGAGTTCGTTCCCCTTCGCGTCGGTGCCGCGACCGATCTCCGTCGACAGGCCGCGATCGTGGCGGGCCGCAGTGAGTGGGGCACCCGTTCGTTCGCACCCCTCGTCGTCGTACGGCCGCCACTCCGGCCC
Source organism: Halorubrum distributum JCM 13561 (assembly GCF_000337395.1). Taxonomy (NCBI): domain Archaea; kingdom Methanobacteriati; phylum Methanobacteriota; class Halobacteria; order Halobacteriales; family Haloferacaceae; genus Halorubrum; species Halorubrum distributum. The sequence continues at coordinate 11,054 of NZ_AOJF01000001.1, read as the reverse complement.
GTGATCGATACGCTGTTCGTCGATGACCAGCCCACAGTCCTCGCAGACCGTTTCGACCGCGTTCGTGGTGACCCGGCCGTCGCACTCGGGACATTGGTTCGCACTCGATTCCGTTCGGACGTCCTCGTCGAATCCAGTTTCGTAGATGTCTCTGGTTGCCATCGTTCTCACCGTGTTTCGGGAACCCGCCAGTACGACGCGCCCCTCACCCATCGAGGGGTTAATAAACTCCAATTGCTCCCAAAGCTCCATCATCCACTCTGCTGAAACACGAGAAAGAGTAACTCAGGATGCCCAACGACACTGACCCACTCTCTCAGGCAATCCACGACCAGCTTCTGGAACTTCTCCAAGAAGGAGAATTCGATGAGGAACCCACCGAAGACGAGATCGCGGAAGCTACCAACGAGGTCATTGAGGCTGTTGGGGATAGTATGTACCAGCAGGTCCGCGAGGATGACGAGGGATTGCGACGACTCTATGAAACCAAGGCAGAATTTCAGCGCGGGATCGAAGATCGCTGGGGGGAACCTTTGGAACTGCTTGAACGGTTCATTATCTGGTCGCAGGAAACAGGTGATGCAATCAACTCGGAATATCGGCTCCAGGCAGCTCAGGAACAGGACTTCGTCTTTGACGCTCTGACTCGACTTCACGCACGGGCAGTACAGGTCGCGATGGAGATCCACCACCTGCTCAAAGGCGGATTTGCTGATGGAGCCTTTGCCCGATGGAGATCCCTTCACGAACTCTCGATTACCACTTCCTTCATCAAGCAAGCAGGCTCCGACACAGCCGAGCGTTTTCTGCACTACCGGTATCTCTGGGAATACTACTTCGCTCAGACGTATCAAGAACACGCAGACGACCTTGATGAGGAACAGATCGCGGATGAGACGATGGAGTCACTCGAAGAGGGGAAAGTGGAGCTGGTAGAGCGGTTTGGATCCGACTTCGACGATAACGGTTACGGAACCGGGTGGGCGGCAGACGCATACGAGGGTGGTGGCGGGCCGTCGATTAGGGGCCTCCAGGAAGCTGGCGATCTGAACCACTACCAGCCATATTACCGGTTAGCCAGCGAATCGGTCCATGGGGGGTCGAAGGGGACGCTTGACCGGCTCGGTATCATCGATATCCCTGACGTTGAACAGCCCGACCTCCTATTGGCTGGCCCGTCGAACGCAGGGTTGGCCCGTCCAGGCCAGTTAACGGCGGTCTCCTTGGCGCAAATCACGTTTGCGTTTATTGAGTGGCAGTCATCTGCGACTCATGTGGCGGAAATGAAGGGAATGGAACAACTCGTGAGCGACATCCAAGATGCATTCGCAGCGGCTGCCGAAGAACTAGAGGAGGACGAACGAGACCGACTGGAGGAGTGGGCCGATCAAGATATCGTCGATATTGCTCTAAATCACGTGGGCGCGTCAGTGTTGTTCACCGATGAATTCGTACGTGAGCAGACCGAGTACGAGTCACAATCGGCGTTTGAGAACGCGCTTCCGGTCAACCTTGACGAGATGACGGATGTAGACGATCTCCCAGAGGCCGTGGACACAACGATTCGAACTAATTCCGATTACAGATCTCTCGAAGAGCTGGTTGATGCTGCTTTCGAAGAATGGGTTTACCGAGAGGTCGACCTCTCTGAGTTCGATGTCGATTCGTGATTGAGGTCGTGGCTGCGCGCGCAGCGACGGTAGGAGCGAGCACGGAGCGGAGGGTGGGGCGGCGGGGTCTGGGTCGGTCCGGCACACAGCAAAAAAGAAGGCTGCGTCAGCTGGCTACTCTTCCCACCACCGGCCGCGCTCCGGGAACTCGATCCTGCTCCAGCCCGTGATGGCGAGACTGCACCGTCCCTGGTACCAGTTTTTCTTGACAGCTCTGAACCGGACTGTCTGCCCTTCTCGAACCACCGTCTTCCCGCTCTTCTCCCAGATCGTGAATTTCGTACGCCCGCTTTCGTCTTCGATGAGTCCGACCTGGGCGATTGCTGGGGAACTGGGATCCCAGAGTTCGCTCACTGTGCCTTCGACCGTCACCTCACCGACCGGGACGTCCGGCACGTCCGCGATGGGCACGATCGCCCCCGGCGCCGCCTTCAGTTCCTCGAGGGTCTCCAGCACCGCCTTCGTGACGTCCCGACCGCGCTGCACCTTCTCGGCCAGCTGCTTCGCGACGACCGCTCTCGACCAGCCGCCCTTCACCTCGTCGCTGATCCGCATCGCCTGCTCGTTGACCGCCGCGAGCTCCTCTTGCGTCAGCTTCTCTCGGGGATCCGTGCGCTCCGCCGGCGCCGGCTCGTCACGACCACACTGCTCGCTGACGACCTCTCGCGTGCGCTGTTCACGACCGTCCTGCGTTCCCAGTTCGGCCTGGGCACTGATGCGCTCCAGTTCGGCTTCCCGCGCCCGAATGCGCTCCTCCTGTTCGAGGGTGACACCGTGAATCCGGTCCTCGCTCGTGTCCGCGATCCCATCCGGGTGGTTCGCATCCACCTTCGCCTGCGTCTCCTGCTCGACCGCCGCCTCGAACTCCGGCGTCTCGTCGACGACCGGGAAGCCATCTTCATCGACCGCCTGACCGCCCGCTTTCTCGAATGCCTGTTCATCCACCGTAACGACCTTTCCGCTAGCGTTGTTACTAGACATTGGAGTTCACCAACTCCGAAGGCGCTCACGCGCCGACTCCGCGATGCTCCAACATCGCGGTTTTCCGACGACAACGACCGACAGAACCATCTGCGCGCTCTCGCTCGCGCCTTCGCGAGCGCCCTACCGGGCGCGAGCGAGAGCGCGCCTGCATAAGGTGGCCCCAACCAGCACCGCGCGCCGACCCGCCCGGAGCGAGCGACCAGCGGAGAAAGCGTAGGGGGTGAGCAGCCACGCCGCGCAGCCCCCCGCGCTTTCCCGCTGGCGTCGAGGGCACATGCACTTTAGCCCGGCAGTCCGCCCGCTACTGCAGGCAGACCGCCCGGAATGGTCGGTCGCGAGCGACGCGGAGGGCGGAATGCGGCGAGCGGTGCGAGCCGTAAACGCTTGATACTGGAGAAAATCGAGACGTTAGCGCCTTATCAAAGTCTGTTCAGCAAACCCCGATCCCGATTTCCGTTACTCAGGTTGAAATCGATATCCCGCGTAAGCTACTATCACACCGAACAGTGCTGTGACGACGACTTCAGAAGTGATGATTGGGGGGCATGATTCACCAGCAGTACAGACCTGGAGGCTTGCGACAATCGTGCGTAGAATAATAAACGCACCACCAAGTAGCAGTACCCCTCGGGCAACCCTATCGAAATAGGCAAGCCAGCGAGCTGTCTCGACGGTTTTACTGCTCATAGTCTGTCTGAATCACGGGATAACCAAATGTTTTGAGGTAAAGTCTTCGGGGTCGATCAACTGCGTAGTGGTACGAAAAGCGAGCGACCAGCGGATCGACATCCACTCCGAAGTCACGGAGCGTCCGCTCGCTGGTGTCACGGTGACACCACGGCGGCACCTTGCGGGTCTGTGCGCTATTCGTTGGGCCCCACCACGTCCCCCTCGACGGGGAACCACAGGTGGTCGTCCCACTGGAACCGCACGGGCCGTGCCGTCGGCCTGACCGCGGTATTCGTCGCCTGTTCGAGCAGCGTCCGCGACGCGACGAGGTCGGCGTGCCCCTCGAAGCCACACGGACACCTTAGTGTCTCGCGATGTCGGCGCGTCCGCTCGCGTTCGCCACACTCCGGACACGTCTGGGAGGTCCACGCCTCGGAGAGTGAGGCCACCTCGATGCCGTACTCCTCGCAGACGTTCGCGAGCTGGTCGAGACACTGCCGGTGCGCCCAGAACGTGCGGGCTTTGAGGTTCGCCTCGACCGACCAGTACTCGCCAAGGACGCCGGTGAGATCGCCGTGATAGATGGTTTCGACGCCGTCGTCGTGGAGTCGCTCAACGAGGTCACGAAGGAGCGCGTTCACGGCGTGATCGCGCCGGCGAGACCGCTTCCGATAGAGCCGCTGGATCCGCGTACTGGTCTGCTGTCCATCCGGCAACTTCGCTTTGGCGTCGGCGATGCGCTGGGTCGTCTCACGGAACTGTCGGAACGGCTCCTGGCCGCTGTACCAGTACTGGTCGCCGATCGTCGTCGTACACGCCACGAGGACGTTCGCGCCGATATCGAGCGCGGCGACGTCCGTCCCCGTCGGCGTCGCCTGTTCCGCCTCGGAGACTGTTACGGGTTGGTGGGCGCGATACGTCTCGTCGATGTCGTCGTAGGTGAGGTGAAGGCGGCCCTGCTCGCCCTGCCAGTGTGGTTCACCGCGGACGGCAACACGGAGCCGCTCGAACCGACTGAAGCCGTACTCGTCTTTGAGCTGGCTGCCGATGGGCACTTCGAGCCGGGAGCGCTCGCCCCAACTGATCGTGTAGGCGTCGTTGCGGATGTAGGTCCGCAGGTCGCGCCCGTCGGCTTGATTGCCCCAGTAGCCGGGGGGACTGACCTCCTGGTCGGCCTCCTCAACCGTCTCAAAGAACGACCGCCAAGCGGCGTCGTTGACGCGGGTGACCTGCTGGGTCGTCGCCGACCCCAACACGTCGACGTACTCGTCGTAGTAGTTCTCACAGTCCCAGACGCTCTCGCCGGCGAAGAACTGCTGCCGGCGCGCATATGTCAGCTGGTTCCAGAGGCTCGCTGACGCATCGAGAAGGCGTCGAAGGACGGCCTCGTCTTGTTCCGATTGTGGAACGACTTCGAAGGTGTTGGTCCGTCTCACCGCTCTGACTCACCCCACATTCGGGGCACGTAGCCGAGCTGTTCGATGTCGTCCGCGTAATCCCGGAGGAGCCCGATCAGGACGATTTCCGGAACACCGTTCTCGGCCTGTTCGACTAACCACTCCTCAAGTTCGACTTCAGCCTCCTCGATCTCGTTCAGTTCGACCGCCATCGGTCATCGCGCCTCCGGTTGACGGGACACCTGTCGCTGGTGGTGGTGTTGCATCTCGAATCACCTGTGCTGTGCAGGCACGACCGAACGCGCCTGCACCCTTCGCAGGCGCTCAAAAACACTACCGCACTACACAGTTAGAACGAGGTTACGTAGAACAGTTGTTAGACTTGGATTGAATCGGTAAGTACAGATGACGTACCTAACGAATCAACGCGCTTCGTTCTCAGCAGTTAAACGTGAGGGAACTATCCCACAGATGCGAGTAGCTGGTCAGTTCCGTTTACGCTGGACGAGATAACGCAAACCAGTAGTAAGGGCCCCCAACGCAGCACCTGCGAGAAGGCTGAACTGGAAGGAATTCCCGTTCACCAAGAGGACGGACGTGAGGACAAGAAGCGTGATAGTCCCGATAACTAGGCTCTCACCCCCCAGTCCGACTCGGCTCCGAAGGAATTGTTCGCTGGTGGTTTCGCTCATATCTATCAACTATCTATCTCTGCAGGCAAATCCTTTGGGGTGTGCTGTACGCATATCTACTTACCAGCGGATTCGTTGGTTTTGGGGCGAAAATAACTATTTCGTACACAGTTCTTTGGCACCTCGATTAGAACCCTCACAGTCAGGGGTGAGCAGCCACGCCGCGCAACCCCTCGCGCTTACCCGCTGGCGCCGAGGGCACATGCACTTTAGCCCGGAACGGGCGCGGGCGGTGCGGAGAGCGCCCGCACGCCCGGAATGGTCGGTCGCGAGCGACGCGGAGGGCGGCAGCGGCGAGCGGGGCGGGCCGTCACGTACGCACCTGTTCAGCCGGCTACATCACTAGGTGGGCTTTCCACTGTCCTGGCGGACTCAGAAAGGGCGAGGCCGCCTCGGCCATCCCCCGACCCCGCAAGCACCGCAGCCACGAGGCGCGCAGCGGCGGTCGGGGGACGTCGAGCGGCCGAGGGCTTTCGAGTGTCCTCTTCCACCGAACCAACCGAGTGATCAGTCAGCTGTCGCCGGCGACCAGGTCCTCGATGAATCGGAACCCGTTCACGTACGTCACCGAATCCCCGTACCCCTCACTCGCGAGGACGGTTTCGGCCCCCTCGCCGGCCGCGATATCCGTCGTGTAGATATACACCTCGGTTACCGACCCCGCACTGAGATGCTGGGCGGCTAGCGCAGCTAGGGCGGCGTCGGCACGCTCGACTTCGTCGGCAGGGCGGTCGTCGGCGTTCGCGATGTACCGCTGGACCCCGTCCATCACCCGCGAGACGACCGGTTCGGAGAACTCCAGTGGCGCCGCAACCGTCGCCCAGCCCTCGTCGATTGCGGTGTCGACGGGCGGGTTTTCGACATCCGGATCGTCGACGGTCAGCTCTTCGTACACTCGTTCAGGGAGGAGGTAGGCGACGTCGTTCCGGCGAGCGAACCGCCGAACGGCCTGGTACCGGCTGTTCGAGGGCTGTCCCATCGCGACGAACAGGCCGGTGTCAGCGATGTGGAGCCGGCTCACGCGTCGTCAGCGCCGTCGCCGTCGATGGCCAACTCCTTGAGCCCTGCCCCGGCCTCTTCGATGTCGTAGTGCTCGTGGACGACGGGCCGGAGTGCCTGGAGGATCATCTCCGCAGCCAGCGGCGAGATGTCCAGATCCTCCGCCATCAGCCGGTGGGTCACCTCGCCGCGCTCCCGAGAAACCGCGTAGGTGAGCGCCGTTGCGAGGCCGGCGACGCCGTGCCGGTCGATGTAGGTGTCGATGTCGGCATCCGTCTCGCGGCGGCCGACGGCGTCGATGAGCGTCGGCGTGATCGTGTACTCGCGGTCGCCCGCGGCGGTCGTCACGGTCAGGTCGATCTCCCGAGCGGCGTACCGGCGTGGCTGCTCGTCGTCGGTGACGTCGACGACGCCGGCGTCGACGAGTCGGTTGACGTAGCTGTAGGCGGTCCCCTGGGCGAATTCAAGGTCCTCCATCACGTCCTGGACGGTTGCCTCGCCCTCCCGAGCAAGGTACGCGTACAGCTGGGCGAGCTGTGGCTCCTCGAGGAGGTCGGCGACCGAGAGGAAATCCTGGACGATGTCGCCGTCAGCGCGGTTTGAGGTGCGTGACACGGTTCCTTCTTGATTACAGTTTACAGTGAATCAGTAAAGAGTGTTGGGGTCACTCCGCCGGCGTCGCGACGAGATGCTCCTCGAGATCGCGCGTCCAGTACGTCGCGAGTCCGCCCGGACTACAGCGGGCGCACAGCTGTATCGGGCCTTCCAGGTGCCCCAGTTCGACCCGGAACCGGGTGAGTGCTGCGAGCGTGTCGACGACCAGCCCACAGCCGTCACAGGCGACGTGATCGCGCTCGTCGGGATTCGGCTCCATCTGAATCGCGCAGTCGATGCAGATCGGGTGGGTGACCCGCTCGTCTTGCCCCCAGGTGTGGGCCTCGCCAGTCTCGGTACCGGGCGGCGCGTCGCAGAACGCACAGCCGACGAGGGTCTGCTGCATCACTCGCCCTCCCCGTCGGCGTCGCGGCCGGCCGTCCAGCCACGGTGGAAGACGGCCAACTGCGTTGTCGAGTCGAACGCCGTACCGCTCGGCTCGTGAACCAGAACTTGGTCCTCGGGAACCGAAGTGACGACGTCCGCATCGACGAGATCGCTGACCAGGCGCTGGGCCGTCGTGTCGTCGATGTCCGCCGTGTCGACGCCGGCGGCGTCGCGGTCTTGGGCGAGCAGTTCTTTCTCGAACTGTTCGTAGTCGCGACTCGTGTCGTCGTGCGGGTCGGGACCAGGCATGGTGAGTCACGCAGCGCACGCTGTTGCGCGCTGCACGCCTCCCGGCGCCGACAAACAGTCAGGGCGGACAGGGTCAGTCCGGTCGCGGGTCGCGATAGCCGATGACGGCGACGTCGTCGATGAACAAGACGCCCTTCATGAAGTCGAGCTTTGTCAGGCTGTGCTGGTAGAGGTTATGCCGACCAAGGTAGTTCACCGGCACCACCAGACAGCCGAACTCGATCTTCGGCCGGCCGTCCTTCTTGGTGCGGTACCCCTTCTGGAACTTGAGGAGATCGTCGCTGACGTTCTTCCGTTCGCTCTTCTCGACCTCGATGGCGATGCGGGCGTCGGCGTCGTAGAGATCGACGCTGTAGTTAAAACCCTGATGCGACCAGAGCTTGCAGTTCGGGTTGTAGCCGCCGGCGGCGTCTCCTTCGTACTCGTACTGCGGGAGCCGGTCGGCGATCGCGGCATCGAAGCCGCCGACCTCTGTGTGCTTCGTCGAGCCGTCGAAGACGCTTGCTGGGACGGCCTCGACGGCCGACCGAATCGACGCCAGCGCATCGTCCGGAAACGCCTCGGACGAGGTTTGGTTGCGGCGCTCGCTCAGTTTGGTGACCTCCTCGACGACGACCATACTCGCTCACGAGGAGTAGCGACCCGATAAAACCCGTCGCGACGGTCAATCGAGCCGACCGGCCGCCAAGGTATACTTACTCGAGGAGTAGGGCGATGGGCGGGGTTATTCGACTGATTTTAGTTAGGCGCAATATCCCCTTCTCAATTCAGCGATGGGGTGAAAATCCTGCTCAGGGCTGCTAGTCATCGTCATTATCCCGACTTCTTCAACCGGAAAATCATCACTTCTAAGTCTCGAGTCTCGGCGTCATGGCGTAGTTCGTATCCTCCATTGTCTATGGGAACACCGTTCTCAAGTGCACGAAGAATGAGGTCATCCATCGCTTCTTGAAACTCCCGTTTGGTAGTTGGATCCTGTACAGGCATCCTTCTCTTTAGACTGCGGAGAGGAATACGATTGTGGCATGATACACCATGTCGAATCCTGAATTAGCTCTTGAGGGGACGTTCCTTGTCGAAGTGGGGGCCTTTCTTTACAATATTTCTCTCGGGATCCCACTTGACCACCCCATCTTCCACTAATTCTTCCAAGGACTTTTCGCTCAATTCAAGACGGAGTTTAGCAACGTCTAAATCAGCGGAGGGGGGATCGGAACGGGGGGCGTTCCCCGATGACGTGAGGTCTGTGATAAACAGATAGTACGTGCTTCATACGGAAGAGTCCAGTAGGTTTTCACGCGACCTAGACAATTTGATTAAGTGGGTAACATTCTGCGATACGCACTCAGTCCGTAGTCTTCCTTGCGAAAATGGCGATTCCAGCTGTGGTCCTGTTCTGGAAAAAGGGGTCGCGATAGCCCCAGAGTTAACCAACGCTGTGCCGGTATCGGTTCGGAATGTTGGTTAAGTCTAGCCGCTACGGCGTTCGGAGTTCTCGAACTGGCTTCACGACGAAGGTATCTGGCTCGCTGGCTGCTTCTTCACCTGACCGCTCCGCCGTCGTTGATGCCGACCGCGTGAGATGAGTGATGAGCTCGTCGCGAACGGTTCGTCGAGGGACGGTGGTCCCGTGCCAGCCCAGCCGGTCGTCGAAGTGCCGCTTCTGGATCTGCTCGCCGACGTCGTCGGCAGCGACGTACTGTGTCCGCGTCGACTGCCCGACCTGCCGGAAGATGAAGACGGCCCCCACGGTCTCGTGCGTGAGTTCGACGAGAGCACACTCCACGAGCGCGACGACCGACGCGTGATCCCGGTCGGTCGGGACCGTCACCTCGAGATCTGCCCACGGTGCTTGACCGTCGGGGGTGGTTTCTGCGTGATGCGCTGCTCGTGTTTCGCTGCGTCGTTCCGAAGCCATCGTCTATCGGGGGCACGTGATGCGCCCCGCCACCCCCTCGCGGGGGCAACAGACACCACCGAAACGCACCCGCCCAACCTATGCGCTAAATCTGACACGTCCGTAATTCCGCTACCCCTGTGATGGCCCCTCGGCCTGAGAGAGCCGGCGGCCTTCGCACACTGCATATCGCCTCTTTCTTTGGACAAAAACCGCGATATGTAAGCCGAAATAACGCGCTAATATCGCAGAAGAACCTCGTCGGGCCGATTTGAGGGCGTAGAAAGTACCTCGACGAGTTCTGGAATAATGCTCAAATCTAAAAAATTGCTCGACGGCGGGGTAACGAAGGTGAATTCGAACGTATCTGTTCATCTGTGTCCGCTGCTTTACCTGCTCTGAACCTTTCGAGGTCCTCCGACTTGGCACATCCAATCGTGAAACACACCAGAATCTCTCGATTCCGGCCGTGTTAGTCGCTGAAAATTGCTCGACGGAAATTCAGAAGAACTTGGTTCTTATCCGCAGAGTAATTTACAACACTCTGAGAGAACTGACTCTGCTGAAACCTTTTGGTCTTACTCAACCGGCTACCTGAATACAGGAATAGATACAGAAAGCTGGTGGAGTCTGTTCCGTTTCTCTGATCGAGAACTGGCCGTTAATTTGGTGCCTATTAAGAAATCACTTAGATTCGTCCAGCAAATATTGTCTTATCCACATCTAATGGGTCTCCAATATTTCTCCCAAGTTGTTTATAAATATAACTCAGCATCGGAAGTTCATGGAATAGGAAATCCATTTGGCTAAGGGAGACTCCCGTAATTTCGTATTCTTCCCCATCAATTTCGACCTCATCACCCATTTCTATCTCTTCCTGCCAGTCGTAGAACCGACTATTTCCGTCGTGAGAAACCTGAATATCAACTGAACTGTTTCCATCATTGCTCAGAGAGTAGAGCCACATAGTCGGCGCATCGCGACGTGAGTCATACGTCTCGCTCACCTCGTAGGTCACCACGATTTTTGACGCGCCACCAAAGAGCTCAAGTTCATCAGCTAAACCTGTGAAATTTGCATCAACGATATCATCGAAGGCATCAGAAAGATATGTGAAAAATATATCTAGGTTTTCCGCCACATCCTCTGGGGAGTACTTGCCCCAAATCCAGTTACTATCCTGTCCCTTTAGCCGGGAGTAGTCTTCAGGAACATATAGCCGTTCAACTTCCTCTATCCCCCGCTGCTCAAGAAAAGCGAGAAATTCTTCAAATGAACGGGGTGAAAGCCGTCTATCTGTAATAGGGTAGGGGGGAGTTTCCGCATCCTCTTGCTCCAACCGGCCTTGAATCCTAGCATCTATTTCTTCCCGTTCTTCTGGAAGGATCCGGCTCTTAAGCGATCCAAGATCAATACCACCCCGCCCGGAATTTACTCCTAGTTCATCTCGATGATT